>NZ_CP109901.1:2107715-2408817 GCF_033095805.1 Serratia sp. UGAL515B_01
AGGCATGAGCTATAAGGTAAACAAAAACCTGCAGGTCAGCGGCGGTGTTTATAACATTCTGGATAAGACAGTGGATTATGAGAATTTCAACACCACGTTGGATGGCCGCCGCTACACCGTCGGTTTGACTTACAATTTCTAATCGCTAGCCGCATAGATAAGGGCCGCAAAATTGCGGCCCTTTATATTGTTGACGCTAAGTAGCAGCTTACTTGATATCCATTTTCGGGAATTCCATTTCACTGTACTTCACCACGCGGGTACCACGTGTAAACTTATAGCCAAACCAGATAATCAGGAACAGAGGAATGCCAATGTAGGTTGCTGTCACACCATACCAGTCAATCTTGTCTTCCAGGAATGCCTGGTAGTTTTGCCCCAATGTGATAATCAAACACAGCACGAAAGCAAACATCGGCCCTAGCGGGAAGAAACCAGAACGGTATGGCAGATCGTTAAGATCAAGCCCTTTCAGCACATAGCCACGACGGAAACGGTAATGGCTGATAGCGATCCCCAACCAAGCGATAAAACCCGTCATACCTGAGGTATTCAACAACCATAGATAGACAGACTGATTACCAAACATGGAGCTGAGAAAGCACAGCGCAGCAACTACGGTGGTAGCATACAACGCATTACGCGGTACCCCGCCTTTCGACAGTTTGGCGAAAATGCGCGGAGCTTTACCTTCTGAAGCCAGCGTGAACAACATGCGAGTAGAAGCGTACATGCCTGAGTTTCCGGCAGACAGTACCGCGGTCAAGATCACCGCGTTCATCACCGCCGCCGCAGACAACAGCCCAGCGTGTTGGAATACCAGCGTGAACGGGCTAACGCTGATATCTTTCACGTCATTGCGCAGCAGGTTTGGATCGGTGTAAGGGATGATCAGGCTGATGATCAAAATGGCAAAAATATAGAACAACAAAATACGCCAAAAGACTTGACGCACCGCACGGGGAATATTTTTGCCCGGATCTTCAGACTCCCCTGCCGCAATACCGATCAGTTCGGTCCCCTGGAAAGAAAAGCCAACGATCATTGCCACCCCTATCATTGCCGAAAATCCCCCGGCAAAGGGCGCATCATCGATAGTCCAGTTTTGCCAGCCAGCATTCTCCCCGCCTTTCAGGATACCGAAAATCATCAGTACACCAAGTACAATAAAGATAATGACCGTGCTCACTTTGATCAGTGAGAACCAATATTCTGCCTCACCAAAGCCCTTGACCGAGATGTAGTTCAACATAAACATCAAGCCCAGGAACAACGCACTCCAGATCCAGCCCGGCGTTTCAGGGAACCAATAGTTCATCACCAATTGCGATGCCACCAGGTCAACCGCAATGGTAACCGCCCAGTTGTACCAATAGTTCCACCCCAGTGCAAAGCCAAAGCCCTCCTCAACATACTTGGCACCATAGGTAGAGAACGAACCGGAAACGGGCATGAACGCAGCCAACTCACCCAAGCTGGTCATCAGGAAGTAGACCATCAAGCCGATCAAGGCATAAGAAAGGAGCGCCCCTCCAGGGCCTGCCTGGGAAACCGTAGCCCCCGAAGCAACAAACAAGCCGGTACCAATGGAACCCCCGATGGCAATCATGGTTAAGTGGCGCGCTTTCAACTCGCGCCGCAATCCGGGGGCTTGCTGCCCCACTGTTTTTATATCTTGCTGAGCCATTCTTACCCTATCTGCTCTTAAAAAATGAGGCCGGATTGTAGCAAATACCGTTGAGTGCACTAGTGACATCGCTCTGATATAAGATAGCTTCATAATCCAGCCACAATTATTAGTGGGTAATGTACTTAATCCCTCATATTACCCAGGCTCAATGCAGTAGCTGAGAAAACGTTGCAATGCGTTTGAAATGTGCTTTTGCCGATGCTGGATAAGGTATAGGGTCCGCTTAAGGGGAGGTAAGGGTATTTTCAATTCCACCAATACACCGCTCTCAAGTTGTTCCTCTATCACACGGCGTGATAAACAACTGATACCAATACCGTGACGAACCGCATGCTTAATCGCTTCAGAATTTCCCAACTCCATGACCAAATGAAAATTGGGCAAGTGCGCCAATAACAAATGATCAAGCACTTCCCGTGTACCAGAACCACGCTCACGCAGGATCCAAGGTGCACTTGACAACGCCTCCAGGGACAATGGCTTGTCTATTAGCGGATTATCAGGAGCAGCAAACACAACCAATTCATCCTCAAGCCATGACTGCGTCACTAATTCCGGCATATGACACGGCCCTTCTATCAGCCCAAGATCAACACGGAAATCGGCAACAGCGACAATCACCTCATGGCTGTTACCTACGTTAAGCTCCAAAGGTGTTGAGGGAAAATCTTTGCGGTAGTGAGCAATCATTTCCGGCAACATGTAGTTGCCAATAGTGCTGCTGGCGGCGATGCGCAATGCACCGCTGTCATCAAGGAACAGCTGTTCAATTTCTCCTGCCTGTTCAAGCAATGCCAAGGCTTTAGGGTATAACAAGCGACCATGTTCATTGGTCACCAATCGTTTACCTACTCTGTCGAACAACTGCACTTTCAGTTGTCCTTCCAGATCGGACAGCGCCGCGCTGACCGCAGATTGTGATAAAGCCAATTCTACCGAAGCCTGAGTGGTTGAACCGCTTTTCAGAACCTCAGTAAAAACTTCCAGTTGGCGAAGTGTGATATGCATAACGTTCTCTATTTAGATAGTACGGCCAGCCGACATCAAGTATCACGGTATTCCTATCGCCTTAAAACCGTCCGTATATTGGCTGCGCTCAGTGACTCAGGGCTGTTGCAGCACTCTCATACAAATCGAGTGAGTTAGAGCTAGACGTCGTATAAACACGTTGATATTAAAAAATCCGCAAACTGATGTAATCCAACTTATTCTTTCATCGTTAAGGCTATCACGTTTGACACATTCAACCTGAGGCACATCCTAAATAACAATTTACCAGTTATTCTGGTTAGTTATAAATATATAATCAATTTCTCTTTTAAACCCCACCCTTTTATCATGGCGTCAAGAAGATAAAAGAGGACTGATAAATGACGATCGAGACCCCGTTGAGCTGTCCCGAACAACGTTTCCTACTGTTTGGATTACCACGATTGATACCGGGTTTATTGCTGACCGGAGCATTGACCGCATTAGCAGTTTGGGCGGGGAACATACCATGGATTGCCGAGTTGGGATTAGGTGCCCTAACGCTAGCGATCCTGTTTGGTATTGTCGTCAGTAATACTCTTTATCCATTACTACAACCCACTTGCCATTCTGGCGTACAGCTTGCCAAGCAACGTTTGTTGCGTCTGGGTATTATTCTGTATGGATTTCGTTTGACCTTCCAGCAGATTGCTGACGTCGGTATGACAGGCATCCTGATTGATGCCCTGACCCTGAGTAGTACCTTCTTATTGGCCTGTTGGCTAGGAAAAAAAGTGTTTGGACTCGACAGCCTGACTACCATGCTGATTGGTGCTGGCAGCAGCATCTGTGGTGCAGCAGCGATCATGGCAACAGAACCGGTACTGAAAGCCGATTCCAGTAAGGTCGCAGTCGCCGTCTCTACCGTGGTGGTATTCGGTACGCTGGCTATCTTTGCATATCCATGGCTCTATCAGCTGAATGCGCATTTCCAATGGATGCCCTTTACTCAACAAACCTTCGGTGTCTATGCAGGTTCGACTATTCATGAGGTGGCTCAGGTTGTCGCTGCCGGTCATACCATCGGCCCTGACGCTGAAAATGCTGCAGTAATCGCTAAAATGATCCGCGTCATGATGCTCGCTCCGTTCCTGTTACTGTTATCCGGCTACGTCAGCAGCAGTACAGAGAACAAATGCAAAACCGAAAAATCGGCCATTACTATTCCTTGGTTTGCCGTATTGTTTATCGCCGTAGCCGGATTGAACTCATTCAATCTGATACCGAAAGCGCTAGTACAGCATATTGTCACCATCGATACCTGGATGCTGGCGATGGCAATGGCGGCCTTGGGTTTGACTACCCATATCAGTGCTGTACGCCAAGCCGGCGTAAAACCCATTCTGTTGGCAACCTTGCTGTTTGTCTGGCTCGTCATCGGCGGCGCAGCGATTAATCAAGTCGTCCTGAATTTGCTGTAACCCCTTTGCAGACCTATCTTCATCGATAGGTCTGCTTCTTCTTGCTTGCCATTCAATCCTCCGTCTATCAATGCCATAATGAGCGCGATAACACAGGAGAATGAAAATGAAGTTTGTCGGTGCACATGTCAGCGCCTCAGGCGGTCTGGATCAGGCCGTTATCCGCGCACACGAAATAGAGGCGACTGCCTTCGCCCTGTTCACTAAAAATCAGCGCCAATGGAAGGCGGCACCACTCACCAGCGACGTGATTGACAAGTTTAGAATAGCCTGCGAGCAATATGGCTTCGGTCCTGGACAAATCCTGCCGCACGACAGTTATTTGATTAACCTCGGCCATCCAGAGATTGAAGCGCTAGAAAAATCTCGCGATGCATTTTTAGACGAGATGCAGCGCTGCGAGCAATTGGGGCTAACGCTGCTCAACTTCCATCCGGGCAGTCATCTGAAGCAGATCGATGAAGGCAAGTGTCTGGCACGGATCGCCGAGTCTATTAACATCGTGTTGGATAAAACCCAGGGTGTGACCGCCGTAATCGAAAATACCGCAGGCCAAGGCAGCAATCTGGGCTTCAAATTTGAACATCTGGCGACAATCATCGCCGGCGTGGAAGACAAGAGCCGTGTCGGTGTATGTATTGATACCTGCCATGCTTTCGCTGCCGGTTATGATTTACGTACCGAAGAGAATTGCCAGCAGACATTCAAAGAATTTAGCGAGGTTGTCGGGTTTAACTATCTGCGCGGTATGCACCTTAACGATGCCAAGAGCGGTTTTGATAGCCGTGTTGACCGTCACCATAGCCTGGGGGAAGGCAACATCGGGAAAACCGTCTTCAGCTATATTATGCGCGATGCGCGTTTTGATGATATTCCTCTGATTCTAGAAACGGTGAACCCGGATATTTGGGCAGAGGAAATCGCCTGGTTAAAGGCTCAGCAATAACAGTCTACTTTGAAAATAAAAACCGGCCTGATAAGCCGGTTTTTGTTGTTAGCCGTTAAGCAACTGTCGCAGCCGAGACTTCAGAACGTTTCAGTACCGCATAGCCAACACCCGCTAATAACGTACCCGCGACAATCGCCAGCAGATACAGTAATACCGGAGAAATCGCCCCTGGGATCAGCAGAACGAACAGGCCGCCGTGCGGTGCCATTAGTTTCGCGCCAAAAGCCATCGATAACGCACCGGTCAATGCTCCACCTGCGATACAACACGGCAGAACACGCATCGGATCGCGGGCAGCAAAAGGGATCGCGCCTTCAGAGATAAAGCACAGACCAAGCACCAGCGCCGCTTTTCCCCCTTCCTGCTCGGATTTCTCAAACTTTCGCCGTGCCAGAATCGTTGCCAGCCCCATTGCCAACGGCGGCACCATACCTGCGGCCATAATGGCAGCCATCGGTGCGTAAACCGAAGAACTTAACAGTGCAACCCCAAAGGCATAAGCGGCTTTGTTCACCGGCCCCCCCATGTCGGTACACATCATTGCCCCAAGAATTGCACCCAAAAGTACCGCATTGGCAGTTCCTAACGATTGCAACCAGTGAGTCAGCCCTTCCATGATTTTTGCCACAGGGGTACCAACGACATAAATCATCAACAGACCGGTGACCAGACTTGCCACCAATGGGATAATTAAAATCGGCTTCAGCGCTTCCATACTCTGCGGCAGTCGTAATTTACCGCTGATCGCCTTAGCGATATAGCCAGCCAGAAAACCGGCAATAATCCCCCCCAGGAAACCCGCATTAGTACTCACCGCCAGCATACCGCCGATCAAACCCGGTGTTAGGCCAGGGCGATCTGCGATAGAGAATGCGATATAGCCCGCCAGCACCGGTACCATCAACGCGAAGGCGGACCCACCGCCGATCTGCATTAAAGCGGCAGCCAACGTTCCTTTCTCTTCAAACGCTTTGATACCGAAAACGAATGACAGCGCAATACACAATCCCCCCGCGACCACCATTGGCAGCATGTACGACACGCCGGTCAATAGGTGACGATAAGGCCCAGTGCCTTCTTTTTTCTTACCAACCTGAGCGCTACCACTTTTTTGCGGTTGAAAAATTTCGGCTTCTGCTAGCGCTTTGTCCAGCTCCTGCACTGTTTTCTTCAGCGCTAAACCGGTGGAAGTACGATACATCGGCTTTCCAGCAAACTTGTCCAGATCTACCTCAATATCAGCAGCCACAATCACCAGATCGGCGGCCGCCACTTCTTCGGGGGTGATCGTATTTCCCGCCCCTACAGAACCTCGGGTTTCGACTTTCACCCACCAGCCACGCTTCTTGGCTTCGCTCTCGATAGCTTCTGCTGCCATAAAGGTATGCGCTACGCCGGTAGGACACGCCGTCACCGCCACAATACGCTTTGGACTAGCAGCTTTTACCGCAGCTGCTGGTGCCTGATAAGGCTTGGCTTCAGCCAAAGCCAAGGTCAGGAATAGTTCTGGTTCGCGCACCGCCTGTTCCACATCACCGTTATAAACGCGTTTGCCATTCAGCGCCGAGTCCGCAGGAACGGAATGTCCCGCGACCACGACCAGCTCAGCTTCGTTGAGCGACTCAACCAACGATAAACTCAGTTTGGCGGCGGCAGCTTCAAGCATGTGTTTCGCCAGGTGACCACGAGCCTGCCCGAGGGAACTGTCAATCATCAACAATGTTTTCATGATGCCTTCTATTATTCAGTTAAAAGGTTTCAGATCGACACGCGCCATCATCGCAGCCAACTGCGGACGATCGGTGACGCCAACGTTGCTCTGGCTAACGGCCAGGGCCGCCACGGCAGTGGCTAAACGCAAAGTATGCTCACTGGATTCACGCATCAGCAGGCCATAAATCAGGCCACCAACCATAGAATCACCGGCACCTACGGTGCTCACCACTTCACAGGCTGGCGGTTTGGCTATCCAGGCGCCCGAAGCATTAACCCACAACGCACCTTCAGCTCCCAGAGAGATCACCACATGGGCAATACCTTGCTCACGCAGTGCATGAGCGGTTTCTACAACGTCGTCTAATAGCGGTAATGGCCGGCCGGCCCAAATCTCCAACTCGCGACGATTCGGCTTAACCAACCATGGCGATGCTTTTAAACCGGCGACCAAAGCTTCACGGCTACTGTCAAAAATGATGCAAGGGCACTGTGAACGCAGGCGAACCATCCACTCAGTAAAAGCTTCAGGAGGGACACCGGCAGGTAAACTACCACTGACCGCTACCATGTCGAACTGCCCCAGCCAGCTCAAAGAGTCACTGACGAAACGTTCCCAATCCTGCGGCGTAACGTCAAAACCGGAAAAGTTGAAATCGGTAACTTCTCCGTCTTTTTCGGTCAGTTTTACATTAATTCGCGTCCTGCCAGGGACGACCTGAAAACGATTGGCAATGCCCAGATCGCTGAACAGGAGTTGGAAACCATCCTGGTTGTCTTTCCCCAGAAATCCCCCCACGGTGACGTCTATACCCAGATCTTTGAGTACTTTGGCAACGTTGATCCCTTTACCTGCCGCGTGTAATCCAGCGGTTTTTACCAGATTGACTTCACCCCGCTCGATCTCCGGGCAAAAACCCACCAGGTCATAAGCAGGATTAAGGGTAATAGTTGCGACTCTTCTGCTCATGCGGCCCCCTCACCAAGACCTTGGGTTATCGCTTCACCAATAGCTTGCAGCGCGGTTTCTGCATCGCTACCACTCGCGGTAAAACGCAGGCGGTGGCCTTTTTTCACCCCCAATGCCACCACTTTCATCAAGCTACGGCCATTAGCGGGTTTACCACTACCATCAAGATTGGTGACGGTAATCTCACTTGAAAACTGTTTGATCACATTCACCAATGCCGTACCTGGACGCGCATGCAGGCCGTGCTCATTGCGCACCACATATTCCGCACTCAAGGCCGTGCTCTCTTCAGCAACTTCACTGGAGAGAAGCGCCAGCACACCCGCTGCATCCGCGTTAAGCAAGCGTTCAGCTTTATGGTTGATCAACAGATCGCCCAGGTAGTTCAGCACCCCCAGCGGTTGTTGGTCTGCCACAGCAACGGTCAGCAAAAACGCTACCCGTTCACCATTTTCGTCAAAGGCCTGTGTTGGTCGACTGACCGTTGCTGCACTGATGAGGTTGCCTTCAGTGCTATCACTCAGCCAAATCCCCTGCCCCAGGTTCAGCGGTTTGCGCGTGATCACATCACTGACAAATTGAGCATTGACTGCGCCGATTTTCTGCAAACGGCCCGCATTCAAAGCTTGCAGCGTCATAAGAGAATCTGCTGCAACATCGAGAGCAATCAGTGAGATATCAAACTGAAATTCAGCCGTCTGTTTTTCACCCATTAGCAGACCCCGTAGCTCCTCAGCTGAATTCGTCTTAGCCAGTTGCTGAGCCACATGCTCATCGCTAAGTACATGCGTCAACTGGCGCAGTAAAGCCAAGTGTTCGTCGGAACGGGCGGCAATGCCGATCACAATGTAGGCCGTCTGGCCTTCCCCCCACTCAATACCCTGCGGGAATTGGAATACCTGTACACCGGTATTCAACACCAAGTGGCGGGTATCGGTAGTTCCATGCGGGATCGCAATGCCATTGCCCAGATAGGTAGATGTTTGCAACTCACGCTGCAACATGCCATCAACATACTCTGCGTCAACACACCCAACGGCGGTGAGCGCTGCAGCAACCTGTCTGATGGCATCCTGCTTACCGCTGGCGGCAGCGCCCAAATGGATATCTTGCTGAGAAAACTTGAACATGATTCTCTTCTCCTGCTGAATTGAATCGTTTCAGCTCACTCAGAAAAAAGCGCATTATCTCTTCTGAGGCTGGGAGGGAAATAGAGCTGAAACGTTTCAAATAGTGTGTGAGCAGCTATGACTAAATGCAAGTCTTCTAGATCTTGGCGTAAACAATTTTTGACTTCACGCACATTTTCACCTGAAGATTACGCTATAAGGGAGAAATAACAAACCGTGCTGAAACTTTGCTGAAGGCCGTTACCTACGGCAAATAAGTGTCATCGAAAACGGCATAAGGATACAAAGTATCCGCTTGATAAACATAGGTGTAACGCATCACTATTGCTCTTAATTGTCACCAATAGATTCTTTTTAGCACTTCGTTGATTGAAACATGTTTTTGTTTTTTTTAAACGAGCGTATTGTATCCGTGACTTTTTTCTCTTTGGCTGTTTACTCACCACTATGCGAACTTCAACTACGGCGATGCGCCACCTGCCTAACCTCACCTCACTGGCATTTATCGTTGTGGCTTTTCTGACGGGGATCGCCGGTGCCTTGCAAACGCCGACCCTGAGCCTGTTCCTCTCTACAGAAGTCAACGTTCGCCCCACGATGGTGGGGTTATTTTTTACCGGCAGCGCTGTGATCGGCATTTTCGTCAGCCAGTTTCTTGCCCGCCGTTCGGATAAAAAAGGCGACCGTAAATCGCTGATTTTTCTATGCTGTATGCTAGGTGCGGCATCTTGTGTACTCTTTGCCTGGAATAGAAACTACTTTCTACTGCTTTTTGTCGGTGTCGTGTTAAGCAGCTTTGGCTCCACCGCCAATCCGCAGATGTTTGCGCTGGCACGCGAACATGCTGAACGCACAGGACGGGAAGCGGTGATGTTCAGTTCTCTGCTGCGTGCCCAGATATCGCTTGCTTGGGTAATTGGCCCACCGTTCGCCTTTGCACTGGCACTGGGTTTTGGATTCGAGGTGATGTATTTAGCCGCAGCCGCCACTTTTATTTTATGCGGAGCGTTGGTGTGGAAAATGTTGCCTTCCATGCCCAAAAAACAGGTAACCAAAGAGGAACTGCTTGAAGCACCACGTCGAAACCGCCGTGACGCCTTATTGCTGTTCATCGCCTGCACATTAATGTGGACAGCCAATGGCATTTACTTAATCAACATGCCGCTCTACGTAGTGCGAGAACTAAACCTACCAGAAAAACTGGCTGGCATCCTGATGGGTACCGCCGCCGGGTTGGAGATCCCGACGATGTTGCTCGCCGGCATGGTTGCCAAGCGCTTTGGCAAACGCTTCCTGATGCGCTGCGCGGTAATTGCCGGAGTATTGTTTTACGCTGGGCTACTGTTTATCAACGGTAGTTGGCAACTGATCGCCCTACAATTGCTTAATGCACTATTTATCGGTGTACTGGCTGGTATTGGTATGCTTTATTTCCAGGATCTGATGCCTGGTCAGGCTGGGGCAGCAACCACGCTTTTTGCCAACACAACTCGCGTTGGCTGGATTATTGCCGGTTCGATAGCTGGCCCCATAGCCGAATTGTGGAGCTACCATGCGGTATTTTACTCTGCACTGGCCATGGTCGTAGGCGCTGTAGTTTGCCTGTGGCGGCTCAAGAATGCCTAAAAAGTGTGCTAGGGGGCGGTATCAGCTTCCAGTTTTGCCAAATAGATCAACGCCTGGTCACGGTGTTCGTGACACATCTCACGGCTAGCCTGCAGACTTGCACACACTCTAGGCCGCAGAGGGGAATGAAACAACCCACAGCGCAACTGCTGATCCAGATGAATACAACGGGTATTGGCCGGTTTACCATCTGGCATACCGGGGATCGGGCTGGAAATGGAGGGTGCTATACAGCAGGCACCACAATCGGGACGGCAGTCCATCAGCGCTTCTCCTGGTGGGCAGGCAATAATAGATGCTGGACAATAGCAGTCCGCCAAGATTGCCGCTAGGGGAATCCATTATCTGGGTATTTTTTCATCTATTTTTTAATCTGCCCGTTGCTCAGCCAATGCTGCGGAAAAAGCACTTATCCTGTTCAAAAATGCTGATTTAATTTTAGGCTACGCCCTTCAATTGCCCATTCCCGCCACCAGCGAACGATAAAATACCGCAGAATACAAAAATATCGTCTTTACATGCATGCACTGCAAAATGTACCATTAAGCTAGTACAATAAGTCAAAGACTGCTAAACCCCATCAGGAGTAATAATGTCTACGGACACCCTTCAGAAACTGTCCCGCCCTTCCGTACTCGGTGGTGCTATGATTATTGCCGGTACTGCCGTTGGTGCCGGAATGTTCTCTATCCCGATTGCGACGTCTGGCGTATGGTTCAGCGGTTCTATTGCGCTGCTGGTTTATACTTGGGTCTGTATGCTGATCTCTGGCCTGATGATTCTGGAAGCCACGCTTAATTACCCCGCCGGTGCCAGCTTTAATACCATGGTAAAAGACTTGCTCGGGAAAGGCTGGAATACGCTGAACGGCCTATCCATTACCTTCGTTTTGTACATTCTGACTTATGCTTATATCTCCGCTGGTGGTTCAATTATTGCTCATAGCTTAGGAAACATTGTCAGCGGCAGTCAGACTATATCCGGCTTGGTATTCGCCATCCTGGTTGCCTTTATTGTCTGGTTATCCACTCGCGCAGTTGATCGTTTGAGTACCATTCTGATTGGCGGCATGGTGATTACTTTTGTGATGTCGGTTGGCAATATGTTTACCCATGTGCAACCCGCTATTTTATTCAACCAGGACGAAAGCGATCCCTATTATCTGCCCTATGCCTTAGCTGCACTGCCTTACTTGCTGGCATCTTTCGGTTACCATGGCAATGTACCCGGATTAGTGAAGTATTATCACAAAGACAGCAGTGCCGTGGTACGCAGCCTTCTCTATGGCACTCTGTTGGCTTTAGGAATTTATATCCTGTGGCAGTATGTGATTCAGGGAAACATTGCACGCGATGCTTTTAAACAGGTTATTGCCGATGGGGGGAACATCGGTAGCCTGCTGAAACAGATGGGCAATGCCTCCAGCAGTTATACTGCTGGCAAGTTGCTAGATGCCTTCTCTTACATGGCACTGGCCAGCTCATTTTTGGGCGTTTCTCTGGGGTTGTTCGATTATCTTGCCGATTTTTTCAAATTCAGCGATAACACTGCGGGCCGCACCAAATCGGCGCTAGTGACTTTTTTACCCCCCACGTTGGCAGCGATGGTGTTCCCAAATGGTTTTCTTTACGCCATTGGTTTTGCCGGTCTTGCCGCCACCATCTGGGCGGTGATCGTTCCAGCGATGATGGCTCGCGCAAGTCGTCAGCGTTTTCCCCAAGCTAAATATCAAGCGCCTGGCGGCAACGGTATGATCCTGTTCATCATGTTATTCGGACTGATCAACGCCGTCGCACACATTCTTACGCTATTAAATCTGCTGCCGGTATTTCAGTAAAATCCCAGAGCGATCTTGGTAGTCCTTACCTAAACAGTGTCCCTTACCCGTAGAGCAAATTACCCTTAAGGGACACAACCTCGCTTTTCGGTACTCTTTTTTCCCGTTGCTCTTGCCTGAAAAGCACGGCACGAGTAACTTGTCGCAACTTCTAAAATTTTTATCGGCAGGTAATTCGAATGGCAAGAGCTAACGAAATCAAGCGCGGTATGGCAATCAACTACAATGGCAAACTACTGCTGGTGAAAGATATTGATGTGCAAAGCCCGAGCGCACGTGGTGCCAGCACACTGTATAAAATGCGTTTCTCCGATGTGCGTACCGGATTGAAGGTCGAAGAGCGTTTCAAAGGCGATGACATCCTGGATACCATCACGCTATCGCGGCGCAAAGTGAACTTTTCCTATATCGACGGTGAAGAATACGTCTTTATGGATGATGAAGACTATACGCCGTATATCTTCAAGAAAGAGCAAATCGAGGATGAATTGTTGTTTATCCCAGAAGGTGGCTTACCGGGTATGCAGGTACTGACGCTGGAAGGCCAGGTATTGGCACTGGAATTACCACAAACTGTCGATATGGAAATTGTGGATACAGCCCCAGGTATCAAGGGTGCTTCTGCCAGTGCACGTAACAAGCCGGCCACTATGGCCACTGGCCTGACTATTCTGGTGCCGGAATACCTGAGCGCTGGCGACAAAATCCGCATTCACATTGCAGAACGCCGCTATATGGGTCGTGCTGACTAATTATCTACAGAGGGGGCTGTTATTACCCCCCTTTCAACAATCTATACAACGTTCTTATAAGCACCGACTGCTCTTACACACAATTTAAGAGATACGGCCTAAATAAGTTCCGGGAAAAAACGCTTTTTCAACGCCAACTCTACACCGCGGATCTCCGCCAGCCCTTTCAGACGCCCGATAGCTGAATACCCCGGGTTAGTTTTTTTCTTCAGATCGTCCAGCATCTGATGACCATGATCAGGCCGCATCGGGATCGCGCGTTTATCGCCCGCTTTTTTGCGGCGTTGTTCCTCGGTCAGAATGGCTTCGATCACCGCTACCATATCCACATCACCTTGCAAATGCGCACCTTCATGGAAGGTCTTCGGGTTCTGTTCACGACAGGTCGCCCGCAAGTGGGTAAAGTGAATACGGTCACCAAAGGTTTCAATCATCTTGACCAGATCGTTATCTGCACGGACGCCATAGGAACCCGTGCACATGGTAAAGCCATTATGAATGCTGTCGACCGTTTCCTTCAGCCACTGCATATCTTCAATGGTAGAAACAATACGCGGCAACCCGAGAATGGGACGAGGAGGATCGTCAGGATGGACGGCCAGCCGCACACCAACTTCTTCGGCAACGGGTACGATAGCGCGAAGGAAAACGGCCATATTTTCACGCAATCGCGCTTTATCAATATGGTCATACTCTGCAAGACGAGCACGGAATTGGTCGAGAGTATAACCCTCTTCTGCGCCTGGTAAACCTGCAATAATGTTGCCGGTCAACTTGGCAATATCCGCCGCACTCATCGCGTTAAAATAGACTTTGGCCTGCGCCTGTTCATCTTCCGTGTAATCTTTCTCTGCATTTACGCGTTGCAGAATGTGAAGATCAAACGCAGCAAAAGCAATCTGATCAAAGCGCAATGCTTTC
Organism: Serratia sp. UGAL515B_01; assembly: GCF_033095805.1. Lineage (NCBI taxonomy): Bacteria > Pseudomonadati > Pseudomonadota > Gammaproteobacteria > Enterobacterales > Yersiniaceae > Serratia > Serratia sp. UGAL515B_01. Next base: position 2,121,754 of record NZ_CP109901.1, read on the forward strand.
GAACCATCCGGCAATTGATATTCTAGATCGGTACGCGTCCAATCGAGGATTGGCATAAAGTTGTAACACACCGTATCAATACCACAAGCTGCCAGATTGCGTATCGACTGCTGGTAGTTGGCGATATAACGTTGGCAATGCCCACTTTGGGTTTTTATTTCCTCATGCACAGGAATACTCTCAACCACTGACCACACCAGCCCTTTCTCAGCTAGCAACTTCTGCCGAGCCTTGATCTCTTCAATCGGCCATACATCCCCATTGGGAATATGGTGCAATGCGGTTACTACGCCAGTCGCCCCTGCCTGACGCACGTCATCCAGTGAAACCGGATCATTCGGCCCATACCAACGCCATGTTTGTTCCATTAATTTATCCTTGTATAAAGTCGCTCACTCATCAGAGATAATGTACCAATAGTGAGATAGATCGCAAAATTCAACCAATCTTGTTATACCACATTGAGATAGATATCATTCACATTTAACCTTACTATTAAGCTGAATGCTGTCAAAACAAAAACGATAACAGGTTGATCAAACGCACGCTTTAGGCTTATTTTGAAACGACCGTTTTTCACCCTCCTTAAGGCTATTTGCCTGGCGGTAGATAACACAATCTGGAATCAGTGCATCAAACAAAATCTGCACGCGTTTAACTGGTCTGATAACTTTCCGCAAGCTACAGATCGGTCTTTTCTCTTACCATGGAGCCATTGATGAAGACCATCGCCAATTCACCGCTGCCCATAGGCACGCAGCAGCCACAGTACGAGCGCCACAGCCTTCGCAGCCGCCTTGTCCATTTGGGATTTGGTGCTTTCCACCGAGCACACCAGGCACTGCTTACTGACCGTGTGCTCAACCGTAAAGGAGGTGATTGGGGTATTTGTGAGATCAGTCTGTTCGGTAACGATAAACTCTTCCAGACACTACGCGCGCAAGATCACCTCTATACCGTGTTGGAAAAAGGGGCTGCAGGTAATCAAGCTATCGTGGTAGGTGCAGTCTGTGAAAGCGTGCACCGCAAGCTTGAAGGCATCGACGCTGTACTGGAAAAACTTGCCGAACCGCAGGTGGCGATCGTTTCAATGACGATTACGGAAAAAGGTTATTGCATTGAGCCAGGTACGGGTCAGTTAGACCTGAACCATGAAACCATCAGAGCCGATCTGGCCAACCCGACTCAACCGGCTACCGTGCCGGGTATCTTGGTTGAAGCACTATACCGGCGCCGCCAGCGTAATCTCCCCGCCTTCAGTGTGCTCTCCTGCGACAATATTCCTGAGAATGGTCATGTGGTACGTAACGCCGTCATTGGGCTAGCTAAAGCGCGAGACAAAGAACTGGCTCAATGGATCGCCGAAAGTGTCACCTTTCCCTGCACAATGGTCGATCGCATTGTTCCAGCAGCAACACCGGAAATATTGGATGAGATCTCCGCCGCTTTGGGCGGTGTTCATGATGAATGTGCTATCGCTTGCGAACCATTTATTCAGTGGGTGGTGGAAGATAACTTCATTGCAGGACGTCCAGACTGGGAGGTTGCCGGTGTGCAACTGGTGGATGATGTCTTGCCATTCGAATTGATGAAATTACGTATGCTCAATGGGAGCCACTCATTCTTAGCCTATCTGGGATATCTGGGCGGTTACCGCTACATTAATGAGTGCATGGCAGACGAAGATTACCGACGTGCCGCGTTTTACCTGATGCTGCACGAACAAGCGCCAACGCTACAGGTGAAAAATATCGATTTGGCCGCCTACGCCGAACAGCTTATTGAGCGATTCAGCAATCCAGCATTGCAACACCGTACTTGGCAAATCGCTATGGATGGCTCTCAGAAATTACCACAGCGTATGCTAGACTATCTCCGCTGGCATCTGCAACACGGTGGATGCTATGCAGGCTTAGCTCTGGGAATTGCAGGCTGGATGCGCTATGTCAGTGGTGTTGATGATAATGGGCAACAGATTGATATTCGCGATCCTATGCTGGCAGTGTTACGAGATGCGGTTAGTAATTCACGAGACGATGAACAACGTGTCATTGCGCTACTGGCAGTAAAAAGTATTTTTGGCGAACAGTTACCAACAGATAAGGCATTTGTGGCTGCGGTCACGCGCGCCTACCTGTCGTTGCGCGATCATGGCGCTCGTCAAACGGTTAAAGCGTGGGTTGTGACGCAAATGGGTTGACAACCAACTGACCATGCCGAGCCTCACTCGGCATGGTCGAGTAATTTATCTATACGCAACTGTCATTATCCCGGTCTTTTTTTGCTGGTCTAACCACTTTATTTCAGTGGTCCCAACGTTCTGTGGGAGTTCTTTACTATTTGAATTATAACTTGCTATGGGCTGGGACGCGGTATGGTTTTTCCCATTGCGATAACACTCTGTATTCGCGGTTGAGTTGACAACACTTACCACACAAGGGCTTTCAACAATCCCACCGACAAAGGTAATTGTCCCACTTGTGGTGCCTGCTTGACTTGCTGCCGTCCATGAAAACAACGCTCCTGCGATCAAAAATAACCGTAAGCTATTCATGGCAACCTCACTTTATGTTCAGCCAATTTAAACATAGAAGATTTTTTAGGAATTAACTTCATGTGAGAGGTTTTTTTTTGTGGTGGGTTAGGGAATAAAATTTTTAAAAACAAGCGAATAGAGAGTCATCTTTTCTTTAGCTATCAGTTTTAATTGAGAATTATTTAGATTTCATGAGAAAAAGAAGAGTTGAAATATTTCCGATCCTCAATGTGCGATTTATGCCATCGACACAACAAATAACTCACTGCCCTGACTGAAAAATATTTAATATCTTTCAAGAATTAAATCATACATAGAGAGTATATTTGAATGACTAGAACTAACCTGATCACCGGTTTTCTTGGTAGTGGCAAAACAACAACTATCCGGCACCTATTGGCCAATAAACCACAAAACGAGCGTTGGGCTGTCTTAGTCAACGAATTTGGTGAGATTGGGATTGACGGTGCGTTGTTGGCAGATAGCGGTGCAGTACTTAAAGAAATTCCTGGTGGCTGTATGTGCTGTGTTAACGGCCTGCCAATGCAGGTGGGTTTGAATATGTTATTGCAGCAGGAAAAACCCGACAGGTTGTTGATCGAACCAACAGGTTTAGGTCATCCAAAACAGATCCTTACGCTTTTGTCACAGGAAACCTACAGCGGATGGATCGAACTTTTAGCGACGATCTGCCTGCTTGATGCCCGCCAACTCAATGAACCCCGATATCGCGAAAATGAAAATTTCCGCGATCAACTTGCCGCAGCAGATATTATCATCGCCAGCAAAATGGATACTTGGCAGTCACACGATGTTCAAGCCTTGGAAGAATGGCAGACACAAAACGGGTATGGGCGGCCACTTTACAGGATAGAACATGGGCGTATGGAGAGCGGGCTGTTGGATTTACCACGTACAAACCACACGGAATTACCTGACGCCCTGCATCATCATACTCAGAGCAAGACTCAAGGATTGGCAGCATTACGTTTGCCAGAAAACTCGCGCTGGCGCCGGGCATTGAACCAAGGTCAAGGATTTATCAGCTGTGGTTGGATTTTTGATAGCAATACACTATTTGACACCGTTGGCATGATGGAGTGGATCAGATTAGCGCCCGTTGATCGCGCAAAAGCCGTTGTGCGCATAGCAGAAGGCAGTTTATTGATTAACCGACAAGGGCAAGACCTCAATATTGAAACACGCCCTACAGCACCGCTAGATAGCCGTATTGAGCTGATACATAGCGGTGAGGCGAATTGGAATTCACTGCAATCATCACTGTTCAAGATCCGCTTAAGCTGAAGGACTTGACCTTTTTTCAGTTATTCTGAACCAGAAACTATTTATCGGAGAGGCAACAACCTAGTTCAGGTTATAGTTGCCTTATGTGTAACGATTAGCGCAAACTTAACATAACGAGAAAACATCATTCTTTAAATCAGCGTTTACATTATGTTACATCAAAAAATTGCATAACCAATGTCGAAAAAACTCGCAATCTTTCTTACATTCCGGTAGTCTTCGTTGCGTTTGTGCTTGGTTTAAGGTTGTTTCAGTAACCAATGCTTGGAATTTGTGTGTTCCAAGGCATTATCAACGATAACTGATTGTCCTTCCTGCCTGTGCAAATCAGATCTGTTTGGTATTTTTTAGATAGCGACCTTGGTCGTTAAGGACTTCAAAGGAAATTAATTATAATGGTCAAGTCTCAACCTTTTCTGAGATATTTTTTGCGGGTGCTCCCTGCAATAGCAGTAACGGTTATGCTCTCAGCTTGTAGCTCTACGAATACTTCGAAGTTAGATAACTCACAAACTGATATGCATGCAGTTAATGACAATAACGGTCTTTTACTGCAAGCCTCTCAGGATGAATTCGAAGCCATGGTGAATAGCGTTGACGTCAAGTCAAAGATTATGAGCCAGTATGCAAGTTGGAAAGGCGTACGTTATCGTTTAGGCGGTGATACCAAGCGTGGTATTGACTGCTCTGGGTTTGTGCAGAGAACCTTCCGCGAACAGTTTGGTATGGATTTGCCCCGTTCAAGTTACGAGCAAGAAGACATGGGCAAGAAAATCCCACGAGCCAAACTTCGCCCTGGTGATTTGGTATCGTTTCGTGCTGGCTCTACTGGCCGTCATGTCGGCATATATTTGGGTAACAACAAGTTCGTTCATGCGTCCACCAGTAATGGTGTAACAATTTCTAACATGACGGATAACTACTGGAATAAGCGTTACCACGAAGGTCGCCGCCTACTCGGCAGTAGCTAACAGCGCAAAATCTTAATGTCGTCCTGAGTACCAAACAGATAGAGATAAGAAACGCTGCCGTTGTGCAGCGTTTTTTCATTTGAGCTTAACGTGGTACTGCATGCATTTCCGTTTCAGCTCTTGGAGAGTAACGAAGGAATAGATTGCAACCACTCGCCCTGCAATCAGATTAATTTTAAGGTTATAGCCTTAGTGCAAAACCAATCGTTCCTGAGTATTACCCGTGTCAGTTCGATAGTCTAGACTGTGTCTTAATTACTCGTTGTACCAACGCGATCCGCAGGGCTGGTGCAATTTACGCATGGTTACGTTATTCGCATGTGGTGAAGGGCATTTTTCTGTCAGTGCGGTTTTATGCCCTGATCAGGAGGGGAAGCTATGGGCCTAAAGAAAGCATTTGCACACCATGCCTCATACAGACGGCGTAACCTGACTAAAAGTAGTCTCACAGCGCTAGCTTTCTTTGCCATCTCCACCGCTGTTTCATTGTTTCTGATTTACCATCAACGTACCCAACATCAACTTGAGGTCGAAAGACGCACACAAGAGTTTACTGTTAACTACCTCGATAATCTAAAAAGCGTCATGCTGCAGATAATGCCGCTTGCCGACAAGTCTTGTGAAACGACCTTCCCCGATCTGGCATACCGTGCTGCTTTCACCAGCGGTGTTCGTACCTTTATTCTGGTCAACGATGGCATAGCTCACTGCTCCTCGGCGACCGGCAAGATGAGGCTAGAGGTTAACCATCTTTATCCTGAGATTGACTGGTACAAACAGCTGGATATGAAACTACAGCAGGGTACGCCAATAGTACCAGAAAAGCCTGTGGTAGCCGTGTGGTTGCGTCAACAGGGTCAGAGTAATACCGGTGTACTGGCAACGTTGGATCTTAGCCTGACGCCTTACCTATTGCTAACATCACATAGTAGCGATACCTCGGGAATGGCTATCATAATGGGCAAACAGGTAGTAACAACTTTCAGTACAAACCTGATCCCATTTGGTAAGTTACCCCAAAGCCATGCCAGCCAACTGGCAATCCCGAACTACCCAGTAAAAATCATGTTCTATCACCGGAACTTGACCGCAGACGATATACGTTTAACTTTGTTGGCCAGCTTAGTGTTATCCCTGATGATAGGTATGCTGTTTTACTCAATCCTGATGTTACGCCAAAGCCCTGAACGCGCTCTGATGAGAGGGATCAAACGTAATGAGTTCTTTGTAGAGTATCAGCCCGTATTTCATGCTGTGGATAAGTCAATTTCCGGTATCGAGGCATTAATCCGCTGGCAACATCCGACCGAAGGGCGCATACCACCGGACCTATTTATCCCCTTCGCGGAAAGTGAAGGGTTGATCGTGCCATTGACACGTCACCTGTTTAACATGGTGGTGGCAGAACTCACACTATTGGTGCAAGTGTTGCCACGAGGTACCAAGCTGAATATCAATCTTGCACCTTCTCATCTCAAAGCACGTTCATTTCATGACGATGTCAATGATTTACTGACACGGTTACCACAAAACCATTTCGTTTTAGTCTTTGAAATCACTGAGCGTGGTATGGTGGAAGAAAAGAATGCGGTTAAGGAGTTTGGCTGGCTACATCAGCAAGGCATTCAAATCGCTGTAGATGATTTCGGTACCGGTCACAGCGCATTAGTCTATCTGCAACGGTTTAATCTGGATTACCTGAAGATAGACCAGGGATTTGTCAACTCCATTAGCCAAGAGACGATAACTGCGCCAGTGCTTAACGCGATAATTTCGCTGGCAAAAAGGCTGAAGATGCAGACCATCGCTGAAGGGGTAGAAACGGTTGAACAGGTTAAATTTTTGCAACAACAAGGAGTTAACTTTATGCAAGGCTATTATCTGAGTAAGCCACTCGGCATTGAGGCATTAGTCGCATTTTGCCAAAAAAATTGCGTTTTTGAACACCTTGAGCCGTTTAAAGCATGATATTTAAACTTCTTTATCTTGAAAACCCGTTTGGAATGCTATGCTATTGATCGGATTAATAACTAGTCAGTACCCCACAGGAGCTTACCGTAGAGATGTCTGTGCGCATTTTTGCTACCTTGGTGCTTTCGGCACTCAGTTTTAGCTTACAGGCCGAAACCCTCAATGAAAGCTACGCGTTCGCTACGCTCGGCGAACCGAAATACTCCAACGACTTCAGCCATTTTGACTATGTCAACCCCGCGGCCCCAAAGGGGGGAGATATTCGGCTGGCAGCTATAGGCACCTACGATAATTTTAACCGCTTTGCCTCACGTGGCGTACCTGGAGAAAGAACAGGGGAACTCTATGGCACGCTGTTTACCACCTCCGACGATGAACCTTCAAGTTATTATCCGTTGATCGCAGAATCAGCACGTTACCCGGCAGACATGCGCTGGATGGAGTTGGATATCAATCCAAACGCCCGTTTTCATGACGGTAGCCCGATTACAGCTGCCGATGTGGCATTTACCTTCAACAAATTTATGACTGAAGGTGTTCCACAATTCCGTTCGTTATACAAAGGTGTTACGGTCAAAGCCATTTCCCGCCTGACCGTACGCATCGAACTTCCAGAACCGGATAGAGATCGACTGCTGGGCCTTTTTGGCCTTCCGATCTTGCCTGAAAATTTCTGGAAAAATCACAAGCTGAATGAGCCTTTGAGCATTCCTCCTCTCGGTAGCGGACCCTATAAAGTGGGTAGCTACCGCCTAGGACAGTTTATTACCTATGAGCGTATACGCGATTATTGGGCTGCCAATTTGCCCGTCAATCGCGGGCGCTATAATTTCGATAGCCTACGTTATGATTACTATCTGGATGATAAAGTAGCACTTGAGGCCTTTAAAGCTGGTGCGTATGACTTTCGTCTAGAGAGTTCACCCAAAAGCTGGTTTACGCAGTATGAAGGCGGCAACTTTGCGCGCAACTTCATCATTAAACAGGATGAGGCCAATCAAGCGGCGCAGAATACGCGCTGGTTGGCATTCAATATCCAGCGCCCGATATTTGCCGATCGACGGGTACGGGAAGCCATTACCCTGGCATTTGATTTTGACTGGATGAATAAGGCGCTTTATTACGGCGCTTATCAACGAACCAACAGCTACTTCCAAAACACCGCTTACGCCGCCAGTGGATATCCCGACGCAACAGAACTTACCTGGCTGGGCCCACTAAAAGGTAAAGTACCAGAAGAGGTTTTTACTGCTGTTTATCAGCCACCAACCTCTGATGGTAGCGGTAACAACCGTGAAAACCTGTTGAAAGCCACCGAACTGCTGCAGCAGGCCGGTTGGGAAGTGAAAAATCAGCAGTTGGTTAACCGCAAAACCGGCAAGCCTTTTACCTTTGAGCTGATGTTATTGAGTGGCAGCAATTTTCAATATGTTTTGCCATTCCAGCACAATCTGAAGCGATTGGGTATTGACATGCAAATCCGCGAGATCGACGCCAGCCAATTCACTCGCCGGCTGCGTAAACGTGATTTTGATATGATGCCCACGGTGTATCTCGCCATGCCGTTCCCCGATTCTGCACTACAAACCCGTTGGGATTCAGACTATATCGACTCCAGTTGGAATACGCCCGGCGTCAGCGATCCAGCGGTAGATGCGCTGGTACGGCAAATCATGAAACATCAAGGTGATGAAAAAGCCTTACTCTCTCTAGGCCGAGCGTTGGATAGAGTACTAACCTGGAATATGTACATGCTACCAATGTGGTATTCCAACCATGATCGCTACGCTTACTGGGATAAATTTTCTTCACCAGCGGTACGCCCAACCTACTCTATCGGCTTTGATAACTGGTGGTATGACGTAAACAAAGCGTCACGTTTGCCCGAACAACGGCAATAAGGAATCGTGATGGCAGCTTATCTGATACGCAGATTATTATTAGTGATCCCTACGCTTTGGGCGATTATCACTATCAACTTTTTCATTGTGCAAGTCGCCCCAGGTGGACCAGTCGATCAGGCCATTGCCAGCATTGAACTGGGGCAAACCAGCGGGTTTACCGGTGGGGGCGCAGGGGATGGCCTTGGGCATGCCAAAGCCGGTGTTGGTAATGTAGGAGAGAGCCAATACCGTGGCTCACGTGGGCTAGACCCTGAGGTGATCGCAGAGATCACCAAACGTTACGGTTTCGACAAACCCTTGCACGAACGTTACTTTTCCATGTTATGGAACTACGCCCGGTTTGACTTTGGCGAAAGTTTGTTCAGAGGTGCTTCTGTCATGCAGCTTGTCGGCCAAAGCTTGCCCGTTTCTATTACCTTGGGTTTGTGGAGCACACTGATTATTTACCTGGTATCTATCCCACTGGGAATACGCAAGGCGATCCACAACGGCAGTGCCTTTGATACCTGGAGCAGCACACTGATCATCGTCGGTTATGCCATACCGGCTTTTCTGTTTGCCATCTTGTTGATCGTCCTGTTTGCTGGGGGAAGCTACCTTGATTGGTTTCCACTACGCGGGCTAGTGTCCAGTAATTTCGATGCCCTGCCCTGGTATAGCAAGATCGTCGATTATCTGTGGCATATCACCCTCCCCGTACTGGCGACGGTGATCGGTGGATTCGCCACGCTGACCATGTTGACCAAAAACTCGTTTCTGGATGAAATACGCAAACAATACGTGGTTACTGCCCGAGCCAAAGGGCTAGACGAAAAAAAGATCCTTTATCGTCACGTCTTCCGTAACGCCATGTTGCTGGTGATTGCCGGGTTCCCAGCCACTTTTATCAGCATGTTTTTCACTGGTTCCTTGTTAATCGAGGTCATGTTTTCGTTAAATGGCTTAGGATTGCTGGGCTATGACGCCACCCTGCAACGAGACTATCCAGTGATGTTCGGTACGTTGTATATATTCACCCTGATCGGCCTGTTGCTGAATATCGTTAGTGATATCACCTATACTCTGGTCGATCCGCGCATTGATTTCGAGGCACGTCAATGAGCCGTTTAAGCCCAATTAATCAGGCCCGTTGGGCGCGTTTTCGCAGCAATCGCCGCGGTTACTGGTCACTTTGGATTTTTTTGGCCGCCTTCATTCTCAGCCTGGCCGCTAACCTGATCGCTAACGATAAACCGCTGTTGGTTCGCTATGAAGGCCGTCTGTATGTACCTTTTATGGTCAACTACAGCGAGACCGTTTTCGGTGGTAAATTGAATACCGCCACAGATTTTCAAGACCCCTTTGTACTCAAGCAGATAGAACGATCTGGCTGGGCGATATGGGCACCGATACGCTTCAGTTACAATACCATCAACTTTGCTACCGAGGTCCCCTTCCCTGCTCCGCCATCGCGACAAAATCTGCTCGGAACAGACAGCAATGGCAGCGATGTTCTTGCAAGAGTACTGTATGGGTTCCGTATCTCGATGCTTTTCGGGCTCGCACTGACACTGTTTTCCAGTGTGATCGGTATCTGTGCAGGCGCAACGCAAGGTTATTACGGCGGTAGATTCGACCTATGGGGACAACGGTTTATTGAGGTATGGTCTGGCATGCCCACCCTGTTCTTGATCATTCTGCTTTCCAGTATTGTGCAACCGAATTTTTGGTGGCTGTTGGCGATCACCATTCTATTTGGTTGGATGAGTCTGGTCGGCGTAGTACGTGCCGAATTCCTACGCACCCGCAATTACGATTACATTCGCGCGGCACGCGCCATGGGAGTAACGGATACGGTGATTATGTATCGCCATATGTTGCCCAACGCGATGGTGGCCACATTAACATTCCTGCCGTTTATTCTGTGCGGCTCGATTACCACACTCACCTCTCTCGATTTTCTTGGTTTTGGCTTACCGATAGGTTCACCATCATTGGGCGAATTATTGTTACAGGGCAAAAATAACCTGCAGGCACCGTGGTTAGGCATTACTGCTTTCCTAACGTTGGCCGTGTTGCTCTCACTGTTAATCTTTATCGGCGAAGCAGTACGCGACGCTTTCGACCCTAGCAAGGCGCATTAATATGACCACTCCTCTTCTCGCCATTCAGGATCTCCGTATTGTTTTCCGCCAAGGGGGGCAATTAAATCAAGTGGTTAATGGCGTTTCACTCGCGATTGAGCAAGGTGAAACCTTAGCTCTGGTCGGTGAGTCCGGTTCGGGTAAAAGCGTCACTGCCCTCTCCGTATTACGTTTATTACCGTCTCCACCGGTAAGTTACCCTAGTGGTGATATTCTGTTTAACGGTAAATCTCTCCTGCATGCTCCCGAAACCGAACTGCGCGAAGTGCGGGGCAACCTGATCTCTATGATCTTTCAAGAGCCGATGGTATCGCTCAATCCGCTGCACACCATTGAGACACAACTTGCCGAAGTCTTGATGCTGCACCGAGGCATGAGCCGAGAAAGCGCCCGTTCTGAAATCATTCTGTGCCTGGATCGTGTAGGGATCCGTAATGCCAAAGGGCGGCTAAAAGATCATCCACATCAGCTATCCGGCGGTGAACGTCAGCGTGTGATGATTGCCATGGCAGTCCTTACCCAGCCAAAACTACTGATTGCCGATGAGCCGACAACCGCACTCGATGTCACTATTCAGGCTCAGATCCTGGTGCTATTAAAAGAGTTAAAACAGGAAATGGGGATGGGATTACTGTTCATTACACATAACCTGAATATTGTACGTCGTTTGGCCGATAACGTGGCGGTCATGCGCCAAGGCCTATGTGTGGAACAGGACAGCCGCGAAAACCTTTTCCATACTCCACAGCATGCCTATACGCAGCAACTGCTGGCTGCAGAGGATATGGGTGAGCCACTGCCATTGCTCGCCAATCAGAAGCAGGGAGAGACTGCGCCATTGTTGAAAGTAGAGAATTTGCAGGTCAGTTTCCCGATCAAACGCGGCCTGCTAAAGCGGATTGTTGATCAAAATTACGCACTTAAGGATCTGAGTTTTGAATTGCAGCCAGGTGAAAGCGTTGGTTTGGTCGGTGAATCCGGTTCAGGGAAAAGTACCACCGGTTTGGCGTTGCTACGATTACTCAGCTCCAAAGGGGCTATCTGGTTTAACGGGCAGCCGTTGCATGAGTTTAATAACCAGCAAATGCTGCCCTACCGTAGCAAGATACAGATTGTTTTTCAGGACCCTTATTCAGCGCTGAATCCAAGATTGAACGTGCTGCAAATCATCTCCGAGGGGCTAGAAGTACATCAGCAGCTAACAGTCGAACAGCGCGAAGAGCGGGTAATGGAAGCCTTGAAAGAAGTGGGGTTGGACCCCGAACTACGCCACCGTTATCCAACAGAGTTTTCCGGTGGGCAACGTCAGCGTATTGCGATTGCCCGAGCCCTGATCCTACAACCACAACTGTTGGTCCTCGATGAACCAACGTCATCGTTGGATAAATCGGTACAGGCACAAATCCTGGCACTGTTAAAGTCTTTGCAGCAACGGCATAGGCTGGCTTATTTGTTCATCAGCCACGATCTTCAAGTGGTTCGATCACTCTGCCATAAAGTGATTGTTCTGCGCCAAGGGGAAGTCGTGGAACAGGGCGATTGTCAGACTATTTTCAATGCGCCCTCGGCTGCTTACACACAGCAATTATTGCAATTGGTTGATTAGTCAGCATTATAATTCAAAAGGGATATCGCGCACTGAGTTTCTCGGCAATCGCCACGCCCATATTTTTGAGCCGACACATGGCTGCACTTTCATCACAGTGGCTCAAAAACAGGCAAGGTTCTCCCTCCCATTCAACAACAGCACAATCAACCTGTATCTCCTGCAAAGAAAGGTTAAGCTGTTGCATTACTTGCAAAGCATCGTCTCCGTCATGGCTGAGCAATTTCAAGCCAATAAGATTGTTATCCTCGTCTATCCCATTAAACGGGATCGGTTCAACCTTAATACCGGTAAAACCTGTTGACCAACGATAACTTTGCGGCAATCGATGTACGACCGAAAGTTGGCAACTACCCACATGAAATCCCTAGAATGAAAAGATCAAATACTTTTAAATAACAGGTGTATTTAAGTTATAGCCATAAAATGACGATTTTGCCGCCAAAAATGTTAACTAAAAGTTAAATATATAACAAAACTTAGCCACACTCTGTACTTACTACCATCACGCAATTTTCAACCACCGTAGGATATCCTCTTACAGTGAAATGCGATGTAGTTCTCATTTTTTCGCTATATTTAACCCTTAACTACCTTTAACTCAACTCTTTTTTCTTGCAATGCAGTTACTTTACATACGTTATATTTTTACAATATCCATACATTCATCTCGATTAGCATGCTGGTGATGAAATTTAACATATTGAAAAATATCGTAATTTATTAAAAACTCTCGCTAAGCAATGTTTATCTCTTAGTGGGTACATATCTGATAACCTCGCAAATTGGCCGATGGGTTTTAACAAAAAAATACAGTTTGTTTGGCTACCATTTAGAGAGTCAGGCACCGTTTTCAATGACCAGGCCTTAACTCTATCTATTAAATGAACGCGACTACCGCTGGCGATACTTTGAGCAAAAAAGAAGGTGTAGGCACAAAGTTTGGTGGGCAAAATACACGGCGAGTATAGCAGTAAAAAGTTCAGCTTAAGAGCTGATCAAAAAGAGTTTTTAGCCTTCAGTCTCTGGCTTTTCCTGCAATCTAAAAGCTCAGTATGACGAGCTTTTAGATTGCAACTGATGCTAAGTATCAGGCTGTATTATGACGAGGACGACTGGCATAAATATAGAACAAAACCGAAATGACACTGCACAGCGCCATTGATGAAACCATCGGCCATACACTCTTACCCGGTGCCAGCGACAGTATCGCACCAACCAGTGCACCAATGCTGAAACGCAGTGTTCCAGCCAGAGAAGAGGCTGTTCCCGCCATATGCGGAAAACCATCCAGAATCACTGCCATTGCGTTGGATGAAATCATCGCAATAAAACCAAGATAAACCGCAACCCCTAATACCAGCGCCCAGAACCCAAGCCCACAGGCACTAGCGAGTAATAACCACGCGCTCATAGCTAACTGGACAAACAAGCCGAAGCGAAACATGTTAACCGCACCGACCCTACGCACATTACGACTGTTGATCAACGTCGTCAGGAACAGAAACACAATATTGAGCGCAAAATAGTAACCAAAATGCTGAGGCGATACGTTGTTCAGCTCAATATAGACAAACGGCCCGGCACTAAGGAAAGAGAACATACCGGCAAATGAAAAGGCACTGGCTAACATATAGCTCAGTACTCGCCGGTGGCGAAATAACGAACCGAAATTCCTCAACGTGGTACGCAGATGAAACTTTTGTCTGCGTTCTTTAGGCAGTGTTTCTTTGATAAAGAACGCTACCAGCAATGAACCGAATAATGCAGCTGCCGCCATCGTCCAAAAAATCGCGTGCCAATTGAACCATAGCAGCAAGGCCCCACCAATCATTGGGGCAAGCAACGGTGCAATAGTCATCACCAAGATCACAAATGACATCATGCGTGAGAATTCGTCTTTGGTGAACATATCCCGCATCAAAGCGTTGATCACCACACTGGCAGCAGCGGCAGCCAGGCCATGCAGGAATCGCAAGTTGATTAACTGCTCAATCGATTGAGCCATCGCACAGGCTCCGCCCGCGATAGCAAAGATCAGTGTCCCCCAAAGGATCACTGGCTTTCGGCCTATACTGTCTGACATTGGGCCATAAAAGAGCTGCCCAACAGCAAACCCCAGCATGTAAGCACTGAGTGTCATCTGTACACGGCCTGACTCCACGCCAAACTCCTTGGCGATTATCGGCATACTGGGCAAATACATGTCGATCGCCAATGGCATCAGCATAGAAAGTAAGCCCAGGATAAAAATCAAACCAAGATGAGAGGTTCGGTTCTGTTGCACGCTCAACTACTCCTTAGTCAACCGTAAAAATCAATCCTGCAGGTGAGGCGCACCCACACCGGCAATCTCGTCTTCAGTCAGCGGGCGGTATTCTCCGGGAGCCAAATCATCATCCAGCGTAATAGCACCAATACGTTCACGATGTAACTCAATCACCCGGTTCCCCACGGCGGCAAACATCCGTTTCACCTGGTGATAACGCCCTTCACTCAGTGTCAAACGCACCAAGTTGTCTTCGATTTTTTCCAAACGGGCAGGTTTGGTCAGATCTTTTTCGTTATGCAGTTGCACTCCTTGCTCAAATTGTTGAGCCGTATCAGCTGCCAACGGATGCTCCAAGGTGACCAAGTAGGTTTTCTCACAGTGATGTTTCGGGGATGTGATACGGTGCGACCACTGGCCGTCATCGGTCATCAGCACCAAGCCTGTCGTATCAATATCCAACCGCCCAGCCGCATGTAACTTGTAAGCCACAGGCTCATCAAGGAAATAGAGTACCGTTGGATGATCGGGGTCGTCAGTAGAACACACATAACCCTGTGGCTTATTAAGCATAAAGTAGCGATTCCCGACCAATTGTGCCAATACGTTACCATCAAATGTAACAACCTGATCAGGTGCCAATTTAATTGCCCCGCTTTTTACCAATTCCCCATCTACGGTGACACGTTTTGCACGGAGTTCACGCGCTACAAGCGCACGGCTGATACCTAACTGTTGAGATAAAAATTTGTCCAGTCGCATTGAATCTGCTTTGCCTGCTGTTGTTATGATCGTACCGATCATGTTGCTCAATATGAAGCCCTGCCTTTGCACTAGGTGAAAGCGAACAGGTTCGGAGAGGATGACTAAGTATAATTACGTGGGAAACAGCCTAAGCTGTGCCCTTTAATTGACCGCCAGCACTACTCACGCGCAATTAAGGGAGATGCGCCAGTATAGCCGCGTAAACGATAGCATAACAGGGGTAATTTCTATGTTCCTCGCACTGCTTATGAGCAGAAGGCATAATAATAGAAATTTTTCTGCCATCTGAGGAGCAGAATGACACAGTTTCAGTGGGATATTATAAAGCAAAATGTGCACACAGTGGCCAAATTCAGCGGACGGTACTAACTATGGCCTTTACCCTGCGCCCTTATCAGTTAGAAGCGGTCGAAGCCACCATCGCTCATTTTCGGCAACACCCTGAACCAGCACTGATCGTGCTACCGACCGGTGCAGGCAAAAGCCTGGTGATTGCCGAACTAGCAAAACGCGCTCGTGGCAGGGTATTGATACTGGCCCACGTCAAAGAACTGGTAGCACAAAACCACAGCAAATATTGTGCTTATGGCCTAGAAGCCGATATTTTCGCCGCCGGTTTACAACAAAAAGAAAGCACGGGTAAGGTCGTCTTTGGTAGTGTGCAATCGGTAGCACGTAACCTTCCCTTGTTTGACGGTGCTTTCTCGCTGCTGATCATCGACGAATGTCACCGCATCAGCGACGATGACGATAGTCAATACCAGCAGATCATCCAGCATTTGCAAAAAACCAACCCGCAACTGTGCCTCCTAGGCCTCACGGCTACACCCTATCGGTTAGGGAAAGGCTGGATTTATCAATTCCACTACCACGGAATGATGCGCGGCGACAGCAACAGTTTATTTCGCGACTGTATTTATGAGTTACCCTTGCGTTACATGATTAAACAGGGATTCCTTGTCCCGCCAGAACGCTTGGATATGCCAATTGTGCAGTACGATTTCAGCCGGTTACAAGCCAGAAGTAACGGGCTTTTTAGCGAAGTTGATCTCAATTGCGAGTTGAAAAAGCAAAGTCGTATTACACCGCACATTATCAGCCAGATCGTTGAGTACGCCGAAACACGTAAGGGAGTAATGATCTTTGCCTCCACGGTCGAACATGCCCGCGAAGTCCAGAGTTTGTTGCCCAAAGGAGAGGCCGCATTGGTGAATGCCGACACGCCACCAGCAGAGCGCGATGCACTGATCGAAGCCTTCAAGCAACAAAATTTACACTACCTGGTAAACGTGGCAGTGTTAACAACTGGCTTTGATGCGCCACATGTCGATTTGATTGCTATTTTGCGACCAACGGAATCCGTCAGCCTGTATCAACAGATTGTTGGGCGCGGATTGCGACTTTCTCCCGGCAAGACAGATTGCCTAATCCTCGACTACGCCGGAAACCCTCACGATCTGTTCACCCCCGAAGTGGGTACCAGTAAACCTCATGCAGACAGTCAGCCGGTGCAAGTTTTTTGCCCAAGCTGCGGTTTTGCCAACCTGTTTTGGGGGAAATGTACGGAAAGCGGCGAAATTATCGAGCATTATGGTCGCCGTTGCCAAGGATGGCTAGAGGACGATGAAGGAAAGCGCGAACAATGCGATTACCGTTTCCGATTCAAAAGTTGCCCGCATTGCGGGGGTGAGAATGATATCGCGGCACGCCGTTGCCATCAGTGCCAAGAAATATTGGTCGATCCCGATGATATGTTAAAAGCTGCGTTGAAGTTAAAAGATGCCTTGGTGCTACGCTGCGGTGGTATGGAACTGCAAAGTGGTAAGGATGAAAAAGGAGAGTGGCTTAAGGCTACCTATTATGATGAAGACGGTACCAGTACTAGCGAGCGTTTCCTTCTGCAAACCCCGGCGCAGCGTAAAGCTTTCGAGATGCTTTTCCTGCGCCCTCATCAGCGAGCGCCTGGCGTTCCCTTCGGTTGGCTAAGTGCGGCGGATATCATTGCCCAACAAACACGGCTTCGTCATCCGGACTTTGTTGTTGCGCGTAAACGCGGTCAATTTTGGCAAGTGCGTGAAAAAGTTTTTGATTATCAGGGGCGCTTCCGCCGTGCTAACGAACTTTATTAGCCTTAATCTCTAAGGTAGAAAGGCAGGTTTTCATTGCCCATAGGGCGGCTTTCCGTTAAAATGCCGCCCGCTTTACCCAGGTTCGCCTGGGGTAAAAGCAGGTTATCGAACCTGTTACTGGGTCGCCTGTAGCAGGGTAAATTTTCTTTTAAGAGAAAAAACAATGTTTACTATCAATGTACAAGTACGTAAAGACCAGGGTAAGGGTGCGAGCCGCCGCCTGCGTGCAGCCAACAAATTCCCAGCTATCGTTTACGGTGGCAAAGAAGCTGCAGTTTCCATCGAATTGGACCATGATTCTGTGAAGAACATGGAAATTAAACCAGAATTCTACAATGAAGCTATCATTCTGGTAATCGACGGTAAAGAAACCAAAGTTAAGGTCCAGGCTGTCCAGCGTCACGTATTCAAGCCTAAACTGGCCCATATCGACTTCGTTCGCGTTTAATCGCTACGTCATCGACCTTTCGGGACACCGAAGTAAAAAACGCCGCTATAGTGGCGTTTTTTATTGGCTACATTTGGCGAAAAAAGTTTATTTTCCCCCACTCCAACGGCGTTGTAGCTGATCCCGCAGGTTTGGTGGCGTACCTTTGATAGTCAGTGTATCTGTCGCAGGGTCCCAAAAAATTCGTTCTCCCAACAGCATTGCATCAAAATTCAGGCTTATCCCCCCGCCACTGCCAGCAAATTTGGTCAGCTGACGCAATGTGCCACGATCCGCTGGGAAACTCTCTTCCAGCTGATAACCCTGTTCACTGGAAAACTGCAAGAAATCTTTGTCCCCCAGTGGCGCGATCTCTTTTGATAACGTCTGTAACTCAATCTCTTCGCCTGCCTGTAGTTGCTCCTTGCAGTAACTGTAAACCTGTTGACGCACAGACTGACGTTCGTTTTTATCCAGTTGCGCATCTGCACAGTAATCATCTACCGCCTGCAACAGACCGCGATTTTGCGCTTTGGTATCAAGCCCCTCAGCCGCCGCTAGGAAATCCATAAAGAAATCTGAAACTTTTCGCCCTACCCGTCCTTTCAAAAAAGTCAGATAGCGTGTGGATTCAGGGTTGGTTTCCCACTCGGTCAGATCGATACGTGCCACAATATCCGCATGGTTGATATCCAGATAATGCGTGGTACTGATATCCAAGTCATCATTAACATGCATGCTGTTACAACTGTTAAGAACCGCAATCAGCAAATATTCAACTGCTAGATAACGATAGTGGCCAAACAGCACAACCCCCCCTTCGGCAAAGGGATACTTGGCCAGTTCATCACGCAGGCGGCCAGTTGCTGCACGGCTAAAAGCAAGGAAATCTTCTTCACCCTTGCGACAACTCCGCAATGCATCCGCCAATTCGCTCTGTTCATTGAACAAACCATAAGCCTTACTCTTAGCGCTGTAAACGCGGTGCAACTCTGCCATCATCTCTTCCACCGCAGCGTTGCTGGGAAGTAGGGAATCGCGCAGCACCACGTCCAGCGTTTGTTCATCACGTTTTACCAACTGGTGCAGTGCAATCTGCTCGATATCCAGACTCATGATCACTCCTCCTGTTCTTTGAGCAGGTATTCAAGCACTGAAGAAGACAGGCTGCAACACAAAAGCAGCCTAGTCACTTTCTTGACCATCTTAATGCTATAAAAGAGCAGAAAATAACATCCCTATACGGTAAGATATCGAACTTTGTCAGGCTTTGAGCACAATATTTATGCCACAATCATCCCGTTACAGTGACGAACACGTTGAACAATTGCTTTCTGAGCTGGTCAATGTTTTGGAAAAACACCATACTCCTACCGATCTCTCATTGATGGTACTGGGTAATATGGTAACCAATCTGATCAATACCAGTATCTCTCCTGACCAGCGGAAACCACTGGCCAGATCGTTCGCTGAAGCTCTACAGGCTTCTATTAGTGAAGATAAAGCACATTAATAATTATTTATGGTGACAAACGGTCAGCGATATCGTGAAAAAGTCTCCCAAATGATCAGTTGGGGGCACTGGTTCGCCTTATTTAACATTTTGCTCAGTATTGGGTTGGGTAGCCGCTACCTGTTTGTCACCGACTGGCCCTCTTCACTGTTGGGCCGCGTCTATGCGTTTGTCAGCCTGATTGGTCAGTTCAGTTTTATCGTGTTTGCCGTCTATCTGCTGATTATCTTCCCACTCACCTTTGTGGTGACGTGGCAACGTCTGCTGCGATTTATTTCTGCCGCCTTAGCGACAGCCGGGCTAACGTTACTGTTGGTCGACAGTCAGGTATTTACCCAGTTTCACCTGCATCTTAACCCGGTAGTCTGGGAACTGGTGATCAATCCAGATCAGAGCGAACCGGCTCGTGAGTGGCAATGGGTATTTATCGGCGTACCCATCATATTTCTGATCCAAATGCTTTTCGCCACCTGGAGTTGGCAGAAACTACGCAGTCTTAACCGACACAGCTTTGGCAAACCGTTAGCGATACTGTTTATCTGCTCTTTTTTTGCCTCGCATCTGATTTATATCTGGGCGGATGCTAACTTCTACCGCCCGATTACCATGCAACGAGCCAATCTTCCACTCTCTTACCCAATGACTGCGCGCAAATTCCTAGAAAAACATGGTTTGCTCGACCCCCAAGAGTATGAACGCCGTTTGGTACAACAAGGTAATCCTGATGCCGTTGCAGTTGAGTATCCACTCAGTGACCTAAACTACAGCGATAAAGGCAGTGGTTATAACTTGCTGATGATTGTGGTAAATGGCATCCGGGCCAAAGATATTGCGCAAGATATGCCAGCTCTGACACATTTTGCGCAAAATAATATTCGTTTCAACGATCATTACAGTTCTGGCAATAATGCCGATAGCGGATTATTTGGTTTGTTTTACGGTATTTCATCGACTTATCTGGATGGAGTCCTTGCCGGACGTAAGCCTTCAGCGTTGATCAGTGCACTGAGTGATCAAGACTATCAATTTGGCCTGTTCTCATCTAACGGCTTCAACGCTGCGCTTTATCGTCAGGCATTGTTGGCTGATTTCTCGTTGCCAACTGAACCTTTTGCACAAAGCGATGCGACAACCACATATCAATGGCAACGTTGGTTGACCGAAAAGAGCCATAATTCCCCTTGGTTCTCTTACATCAATTTCAGTGGTAATGATTTGCAAAATGCACAGGCAAAACTGACCCCTGATGCTTTCGTACAGCGCTATCGTGCTGGTATAAAAGATGTCGATGCTCAGATTGCTCAAGTGCTGACAACACTTGAAGAGAAAGGGATGCTTGATAAAACCGTGGTGGTCATTACCGCTGAGCACGGTGTGGAATTCAATGATACCGGCAACGGAGACTGGGGGGCAGACAGTAATTTTAACCGCCCTCAGTTGCAAGTTCCTTTAGTGATCCACTGGCCTGGCGCGCCCTCGCAAGCCATCAATAGGCTGACTAGTCACAATGATGTGATGCGCACGTTGATGCAACGTCTATTGCATGTCAAAACCAACGCCAACGATTACTCACAAGCAGAGGATCTGTTTGCAGCACAGCGTAAAAATAACTGGATTGCCACAGGTAATCGCAGCAATTTAGTGATCATAACCCCAACGCATATTCTGACGCTAAATGGTAGTGGCAGTTATAATGCCTATGATGAGCACGGCAAAGAAATAAAAGACGAAAAACCTCAGCTAACGCTACTATTGCAGGTGTTGACCGATGTTAAGCGTTTTATTGCTAACTAACTGCTTAAATCTAAAGCGAACAGTGTTTGCGTGGCTTGAAATCGCGACAAGAAAATGTAGTATAGACCTCACTGATTCGGCATGTAGCGCAGCCTGGTAGCGCACCGTCATGGGGTGTCGGGGGTCGGAGGTTCGAATCCTCTCATGCCGACCAAGTAACCCTAGAAAAACCAACCTCTTACGGTTGGTTTTTTTATGCCTGCAATTTTAACATGGTAAAACAATGGTAAAACTCTGGTAAAACCCCCGACAAAGTGAGTAATGCACATCAATACGTCTACACAGTACTGAGTCAGTTTATTACACACGCGCTCAAGCCTGCTTAGGTTATGTTTTAAATGGTTTTTTTAGGATGTTTGTTTTTCCTTCTCATGCTCAATAATGCTCACTCAAGCACTATTCATGCCCCATATATGCCCCATAACTAGTCCGGCACTACTGGCCATTCGATGTCTGGTGCTTTTTCGATATCAACGCGACTTAGAGCCAGACGATACTTCTTCCAGTTGATTAACTCCTTTTTGTTAGCATCGGTTGCCACGCTTAGATCTAAAGCATCCTGCCGCCACGCGATTTCGTATGTCGCTGTTGTAAATCGCTGTGTTTTTTCTGCATTAGCAAATGCCACAAGCTGCTCTTTAGAGGGCGGTGGATTTGCAAGTATTTTCGCCTCCTCCTCGCTGATAGGGGTCGCCGGGTTTTATGTAGTCATCTTGGCTAACTGGCTCTGTGCATTCACCGTAGTAACGATTGCAACAGCAACAGCGGCAGGCGCATCTGACGCAACAACAGTCAACTGAGTGCGCATCCCCGCGATGTACAACGACAGCACACCGGTAGCGCTTGTCCCTTGATGTGATTTGAATCCCGCCTTTCGCCGCAGTCATGCCTGTTGCAGCATCTGTCAACGTACGCAGGAACGGATGCCGTACTCGGAAGCGGAAACAACAAACAGGATCGCGCCAGCAAAAGCGCCTAAAACAACGCCAGCCGGTAATCTGGCAAAAAACGTCATGATTGCAACCCCTGTTACCGTTACGCCTGCCACCGTTGTGGTAGTTACAGGCTCTGGCATGTTTTCTCCTTTGTTCGTCGCTCGACGAACACCGGGCGTTAGAAATGAAAAAGCTCACCGAAGTGAGCCGTTTGAACCTGTTATTTTCAGACAGTAATAGTCCTGTCATGTACTTACGATATAAAAGTCTTGCAGATATTAGTTTTTGCCGCCTCGCTATCTGCATGACGCCGTAATATTTCCCTGGTGTTGGTCGCATTGACTGCCACTACCCTGCAGAGGGTAGTGGTTTTTTTTGAGTCAGCCCGTTTTGGCGATGTCAAATCTTCAACTTTTCTGTTTATATCTCCCGAACAGTTTGATCGAATCGATCCTTCTCAAGCTCAACATCCAAGCCAATACGACCAAGCTTTATTGCGGCTTTGATTGTTGAGCTGGATGAAACAGCAATCCATGCCTGGCACGACGAGGCAACATTGTCTATGCCGGGTCGCCCGCAACATTATTCCTCTATGGCCATCAGCACGGTATTGATGCTGAAGCGTGTTTTCGGCCTGACACTTCGTGCCCTCTAGGGCTTCGTCGACTCCATGTTCGCACTGATGAAAGTGCCGTTAAACTGTCCTGATTACACCTGTATCAGCAAGCGGGCGAAATCCGTGAATATCCCGTTTAAAACCCCAACACGGGGTGAAATTGCACACCTCGTTATCGACTCCACCGGCCTCAAAGTCTTTGGTGAAGGGGAGTGGAAGGTGAAAAAACACGGTCAGGAGAAACGGCGTATCTGGCGAAAACTGCACTTGGCGGTAGATGCGAAAACGCATGAAGTCATCTGTGCAGACCTGTCATTGAGCAATATCAACCGATACGGAAGCCTCTCCGGGCCTTATTAGACAGACACCCCGTAAATAAAGGTGGCCTCAGCGGATAGAGCTTACGATAAGTTCAAACAGCCAACGGGACCTTCGTAAAAAATACCTTCACCTAACCAGCGCCAACAGAGTAACCGATAATTCTATTCGTTCAAGGTGAGATCACCGAATGCTTACGATGTCTTCGCCTTTTTCATTCCGCGAGGATCGATATGACCCATGGCTGTTTTAGGGTCTATGCGGCTATGTAGTATCACACATCATGCACAGAGGATTAACCGTAAGCCCCCCAAGAAAGTAGCCTGCCACCTGCGCCATAGGGATTTGGATTACTCATCCTGACTATATACCGGGTCATCAGTTGTGCTGCATCACACGACAGTCTCGTAAGGCTATTTTGTGATGCTCTATAAAGTATCACCATAAAAATTTGCAAATCGCTAACTGCCTTCTAAACTGTCTTTCACATCTTTGTAAATAGAGATGTCTATACTCGTCATACTTCAAGTTGCTTAGGTGTTGACTGCCTTCGTTTATCCCAGTCACTTACCTGAGTAAGCTCTTGGGGCTTCGCTCAGTTGCCGCCTACAAGCAACTCGAATGATTTTGGGTATAAACGTAAATTTAACATTCGTCTATATGGATTTAATAGGAGTATGTATATGTCACGAAAATCCATTGAGTTAAATTTTGTATGGCAAGGCGAACAAGCAACTAATTTTCCAAAAGAGTCTGGGGTTTATTGCGTTTATCGAACCACGTTAAACCCTAAGAAAAAAAGTGACTTAAAAGAATTGATCTATATTGGCGAGTCAGAAAATATTTATGAGCGCATATCTGATCATAACAAATTAAGTAACTGGAAGAACTGCTTAAGCCACGATGAAGTCTTAGGATATAGTTATTCTACTATCAAGGCTGTTGATCGTAAACGCGCAGAAGCAGCGTTAATCTACGAACATCAGCCTCGTTGCAATATTCAAGATGCTGTTGAATTCCATTTTCCAGAAACGACTATTACGTTAAATGGCGTGACTGCACACTTAACAACGCCGTTCACGATAAAATAGTACTTATCACTACACATGGCACTCATTGAGATCCATGTGAGGTTGATGACAAAGTCGTCTTCTAGCCTGAGATACCCGGGCTTAGTGCACCGAGGGGTATTATGGAGCACATCCCTGTGCTCCATAATACCCCTCGGGCCGACGTAACGTCATTACGACGCCGTCGGCACGCTCTCCCTAATAATGGGTTTGTCAGTAGTCTGAAATGGTGTTCATCGTGAGCCATGTGTAATGCCTTAGCCAGCTCTAAAACAGCAGAATCACTGGAACTATTGCCAAGTTAGAAATCAAAAAGACCATGCACTGGGCGGTATCACGCAATTATCCGTGGTGCCGTCGCAAACCCACAGAGCTGCGGCCATTTAGGGGTACACCCCAATCGTAACCACTAATAAATCGCTGAGCAATCGGACACTGGAAAGTTCATGCTGATAAATGATCGGTCTGAGATCTCAAAAAATACCTAGAACTAAAGCCAACGTTTTTACAACACGTACTTAACACCAAGTAGCAAGATCCTAGACTATTTCGATGCCATTGACTGTCAGAACCTGATGACTCTGAAATGAGCTTATTTAAAGATATTGGCGCCAGCGTTGGTGTTGGCGGCTTGCAACAGCACACCTTAACATTGACACAACCGTCTGTTTTCTCGCTAATTATGATTGTGGTATCGCTCACCGAAATTATTTTTCCATCATTGATTCCTTTATTTATATGACAGTTACCCGCCGTTTAATTAATACCTCTACACATGAGGCATTATCGAGCGCCCACAGATAGGCGCTCTGTAATGTCATCAAGCCAATTGCAAAGTACATGATTTTCAGAACCAGAAAAAATCAACCAATCCATTATATGCTTTAATCTTCGTGCCATATTCGGCTTCTGGTACAGCCTATTGCCGAGTCACTCCATGTTTTACTAGAGTTTGATAAATTACTTTGCAGGAAAATACTTATCTACCAAAGCATAAAGGATTGCTGCAGTTTCAGAATCCAATACACCGTCATATTTTTGTGAACGAAAGTGGAGCTGAAATGCCCGGAGAAGCTCGTTATACCCGCGATCGGAATTCGCACTAGATATGTCATATCCATAGCGTTTCAGTTTCTCGATGACTACGGCTTTAACCGGTAGAGTATTGCAAAATTGTGACTGGTAATGTTGCTTGGTCGCATCGTCATACCAGGCCCCGATGCCTGCATCATAAAGCGCCTTCCACGGAAAAGCTGCTCCTGGATCACTTTTTCTTCCTGGGGAGATATCACTGTGCCCAACAACGTTGGTTGGCGTAATGTCTGGATAACGCTGAAGGATATTCAAAGCCAATGCTTTGATTGCATCTATCTGGATCGGATTATACGGAGGAAAGGTGAATTCCCCATTATTATCAATAGCCAAGTTAACCGTCTCGATCCCAATCGCCGTATCATTCAGGTTACTCCGTCCGGCCCACGAGCTGACACCCGCATGCCAAGCTCGCTCATTCTCATCAACCAAATTAAAAATGCGCATGTCCTTAAAGCCCGCATCGATGTACGTTTTATCTGACGGGTCAGGCACAAGGTAATGCGCGCTTACCGATGCCCCCGTAAGTACATCAGTAGATGCCTTAAAGTCGATAGCCGTGTAGTGCATAACAAGAAAACGAACGCGACGATTAAAACCCTTAACCGTACGATAACTATTATAATCAATATGATACATAGGTAACTCCTGTTGTTCAGTAGGTTTGGAGTTTTAAAGTTAGCATGATTACTGTATATAAATACAGCATTTTAATTGTCGACCCATAAAAAATATTGACAAATCTTGCTCTCAACTCTGATTTATCGATCTGAGATTTGAGCGAATCACTCACTTTCAGACTCAACCTACCGATCAACACAGTCAAACTTATTACCGTATGAATAACGAGCCTATCTCCCTATGGGGAGGTGTCCATTTCATTAGCGCATGATAGTGAGTGATGCAGATTAGCCGACCATTGAGCGCAGGGGTGCGCGATACCAGCCCCAAGAAGGGGTTCAAGACATGTCGGCGTTCCTCATCATTCCCACCTAGCAGAAGCGTGATGTGTCGCGGTATTAAAAAACACCTATTTAGGAAAAGGGGAAGGATCGTACAATCACAAAGAAACAGTAAGGAGGTTTAGCACCACAGTATCTATATAGCGTTTTTAGACCTATCGAAGTACAAATGCAGCGGTTTACCTTGAGAGACGATATAAAACATAAAGAAGACCTTTAGTGTTTTTCGTTACCTATCGGGTGTGCAGAAATGTTTTACAGAAAGATACTAGGGCTAAATAGGCGAGTGGGGAAAAGTGCATCTTTTTTTAGACACGTTTTCAATGCGCGTTAAGGGAAGTAGCGTGGTCTTAAAACAGGGATGACGCATAGTTACGTTTTTAATTTGGTGCCGGCTACCGGAATCGAACTGGTGACCTACTGATTACAAGTCAGTTGCTCTACCTACTGAGCTAAGCCGGCTAATAGGAAGCGTGCTTTCTATGGAGCGCAATATAATACAGCGTTATGAGAACAATCAAGGGTAATCAAAAAATTATTTGTCGTTTCGTCTAAAAAATAGCTTATAGACCAAATTTTATACGCACAGTTAGCCTGTTTATTCTCATCAGGAAACTGATGCAAGCCGCTATAGGATCCTGTTATGCGGCCTACTGGCTGGTAGATAGCTTTTTATACCGCACGATTAGAAATATCTACCCCTCGACGATTTATGCAAAGGGATAGATATCTGCGTCAATTAGCAACCATTAACACACTGTGGGGCCGGGTTATTAAACAGGATGCGAACTAGCAACGCTCGAGGTTCACGCAATGGGTCGTTACCAATCGCCAACACTTTGCCGTCGTGGCTAGCGGTGTATTCACGAAGAGTATCGCCAAAGGCATTACGTTGAATCGCCACCTTCTGACCTTTCACCACAGAATCACCGACTTTCACCAAAATCTCGGAAAATCCCCCTACCTCGGCACGAATAGAGTCCATTTCATTACCAACAAAGGTTTTTTGCTCTTTAGCCGTTGCTCCTAACTCTCCCTCAATCATGCCCTGTTGGATCATAAGGTTATTTACCCCAACCAGACTGCGAGCGATCAGTTCAGGCTGGTATAACTTGGGTTGGCCAATTTCCAACGTAATGGCTGGTATCTTATTTTCGACGAAAGTGGTTTCCACAGAACCTTTCTCACCCGGGTCAGCTTTAATCTGGTCTGCAGGAAATAACTCAGCCATTTGCTTTACCTGCGCGTTGCTATAATCAGCGTAAATAAATAGTGGATATTCCGTCCCCGTGCTCTGCGTATGCATATCTACGAACATTGCAGCATTACCTGCCCACAAATTGTTCCACAGCAACCAAGCATGTTGTTCAGCGGTATTGCCTTTCTCTTTTCCTGGCCAAATACGATTAAAATCGACCATATAGCCACCGTCATTGGCTAATTGCCAATTACGATTATTGGCTAACATACCGGAAGGATTCGCACCAACCACACCCACAACACTGCCCTTCAACCGTGTAGGATCCAGTTTTTCGAACACCTGCTGAATAACCCGCGTTCCGTTCAATTCATCACCATGAATCGCTGCTTGCAGACCCAACTTTGGTCCTGTTTTCGCCCCTTTAGCCACTAGAACAGGCACATACCAATGCTGCCCAATCCCGTTACTAGCCCCTTGGAACATAAAGCGATAAACCTTCCCTGCCTCCAAATCGTCTACATCCAATTTACTAATAACTGGATTACCATCAATTTTGTCCCCGGTATAAACCGTTGCTGCCTGGACATTAAGCGCTCCTGCGAGAAGCACAGCAAACATCGTCACTTTATACATCAGCATCCCCATTGGTATTATTGAAACACGTAAAAAATTTCCTAGGTCATTGACCAAACTACAAGCAAACAGTGCGCTACCTCACATGCCGGAGGTTGATTGAAAGCTTTCCTGAACGGTCCCTTCCAATCTGCGGTCAAAAGAATAACATGCGCAGATGCTTTTCAAGCTAGCAACAATCTTAAATTTGTCAGTAAGTTATAACCCTCAACAAAGCAAAAACACGTCAAACTGGCAGCCAGTTGAGCACATGGCAGAACCATCAGAGTTACCTGAATATCCTCGCCCTCCCCCCGATGCTCAAGCCTTCTTTAAACCGTGGGTATAAAACCTATCTTTTCAATTGAAGGTAATGCCGTCATCTTGCCTGTTTTCGTATAACGCGTGCATACCACGTATGAAAAGTGTTAAAAATACATAATTATTACAATTCGAGTGATGAACGTATCAATATGAACATTTAGATGACAGGAAGGCTCTGCATAGCAGACGTTAACGATATAGAATCTCTAGGTTTTTATACTCGTAGGTCTTCAAGATACAGATGGCTTGGCTTGGGTCCTCGAGGCCGAGTCTACACCTTCAAGTAACTTGAGTACAACCTAGAACATAATACGCATTTTGTTGTAATAACAACGTTAGGCTTACACTCATGAACATTAAAAAACACGCGACATGGATAGTGCTAGCACTCGTGGGTGCGTTCGCTCTTGGCTATATAGCACTAAACCGTGGTGAACGAATCAACGCTTTGTGGATAGTCGTTGCTGCGGTATGCGTCTATCTCATCGCCTATCGCTATTATGCTTTGTTTATTGCAGAACGCGTTCTTTCGGTAGACTCCACCCGTATGACACCAGCCATTCGTCATAATGATGGCTTGGATTATGTCCCTACCGACAAGAAAGTTCTCTTTGGCCATCACTTTGCGGCAATTGCAGGTGCTGGGCCGTTGGTCGGTCCGGTACTCGCTGCACAAATGGGCTATCTACCGGGAATGCTTTGGCTGTTAGCCGGGGTGGTCTTCGCCGGAGCCGTGCAGGACTTTATGGTGCTGTTCGTATCTACCCGTCGCGATGGACGTTCTTTAGGGGAACTGATCAAAGATGAGATGGGTAATACGGCAGGGGTTATCGCCCTGATAGCCTGCTTTATGATCATGGTGATCATTTTGGCCGTGCTGGCGATGATCGTCGTTAAAGCTCTCACTCACAGCCCATGGGGAACTTATACGGTTGCCTTTACCATCCCGCTAGCGATATTCATGGGGGTTTATACCCGGTATATCCGCCCAGGCCGTATCGGTGAAGTCTCCATTATTGGATTGATCTTCCTGGTATTTGCAATCATTTCGGGTGGTTGGGTTGCCGAAAGTGCAACTTGGGCACCTTACTTTGATTTTACCGGAGTACAGTTGACCTGGATTTTGGTCGGCTATGGTTTTGTTGCTGCAGTACTGCCGGTATGGTTGCTATTAGCACCACGTGATTATCTCTCCACCTTCTTAAAAATCGGGACGATTGTAGGTTTGGCCATCGGTATTCTGGTGGTTAGCCCCACGCTGGAAATGCCCGCACTAACCCGGTTTGTTGACGGTACTGGCCCCGTATGGACAGGCAACCTGTTCCCATTCCTGTTTATCACCATCGCCTGTGGCGCAGTTTCAGGTTTCCACGCGCTGATCGCCTCCGGGACGACACCAAAGATGCTCGCCAATGAAAATCAGGCCCGATTTATCGGTTACGGTGGCATGTTGATGGAGTCTTTCGTAGCTATTATGGCACTGGTTGCCGCCTGTGTGATCGATCCCGGCGTGTACTTTGCCATGAATAGCCCGCTGGCAGTTCTGGCTCCGGCAGGTACTAGCGATGTTGTGGCTTCTGCCGCTGCAGTAGTAAGCGGTTGGGGCTTTCAAGTCACACCTGAAACTCTGCAAACCATCGCTAATGAAGTGGGAGAACAAAGCATTATCTCCCGTGCTGGCGGAGCACCAACCTTGGCTGTCGGAATGGCCTATATCTTACACGGTGCGCTGGGGGGACTCATGGAGATCTCCTTCTGGTATCACTTTGCCATCCTGTTTGAGGCACTGTTTATCCTGACCGCTGTTGATGCAGGAACGCGAGCGGCACGATTTATGCTGCAGGATTTGCTAGGCGTGGTAGCCCCTTCGATGAAAAAAACAGACTCATTGCCAGCCAACCTGATTGCAACGGCACTCTGCGTCATGGCTTGGGGATACTTCTTGCACCAGGGCGTAGTGGATCCACTCGGTGGGATTAATACCCTGTGGCCTCTGTTCGGGATTGCTAACCAGATGCTGGCAGCAATGGCGCTATCGTTGTGTGCTGTTGTGTTGTTCAAGATGAAAAGGCAGCGTTACGCGTGGGTAGCTCTAGTTCCGACCTCATGGTTGCTAGTTTGCACCCTCGCCGCAGGATGGCAAAAATCATTCAGTGAAGATACTCGCGTAGGGTTCCTGGCTATTGCCAATAAATTCCAGGCAATGATTGATAGTGGCCAGATCCCACCACAATACACTGAATCTCAACTGGCCCAATTGGTGTTCAACAATCGGCTTGATGCTGGGCTGACCATGTTCTTTATGGTTGTCGTGGTGGTTATAGCGTTCTTCTCGATAAAAACGGCCCTTCTGTCATTAAGAATCGACAAACCTACGGCTAACGAAACACCATACGAACCCATGCCGGAGAACTATAAAGATATAGTGAGCAACGCCAAAACAGCTCACTGATACTGGCGTCATACTTTGTAGCGAGACGAGGCTGATGGGGTTGTCCCATCAGTCTTTCAGATTTGTTGGAGTGATAAAATGTTTGATACTCTCGCCAAAGCGGGGAAATATCTTGGGCAGACCGCGAAATTGATGGTTGGCGTGCCTGATTATGATAATTATGTTCAGCATATGCGGTTGACGCATCCTGAACAGACACCGATGACATACGAAGAGTTCTTCCGCGAACGTCAGGATGCACGCTACGGAGGCAAAGGCGGTGCACGATGCTGCTAATAATAGCATCGATAATCCTGGCAGAGCACCTCTAACCTTGGAATACACAATGAACGATGCTGTACCGGTTACAATCCTGAGCGGCTTTTTGGGGTCAGGCAAAACGACGTTGATTAATTATCTTCTCGAACATAACAACAACCAACCCATCGCAATTTTAGAAAATGAATTTGGTGCTGTCAGCATTGACGGAGACCTGCTACGCGGCGGGGAAAACGTCAGTATCGTCGAGCTAAGTAATGGTTGTGTTTGCTGTAGCGTACGCGGGGAATTCACCGAAGCCTTGCATGAAATGCTCGATAAACGTGCGCAAGGGACACTGAGTTTTGATCGGTTAATCGTTGAAACTACCGGTCTTGCAGACCCTGCGCCGATTGTTCAAACCTTTTTTGTTGATGAACGTTTGCGTGACGCCATGCACCTCGATGCGGTTATTACTCTCGCGGACTGTGAGCATATCCAACGTCAACTCAGTGAACACCGCGTAGCTGCGGCACAAATTGGTTTTGCCGATCGCATACTACTGACCAAGACCGATCGAGTGGATGAGTCGTTGAAAGCACAAACTATTCAACGTATTCACCAGATAAACAGCAAGGCGGAAATTTTTGAGATCGTGCAAGGAAAATGCCCGCCGTCGCTGTGGCTGGATATCCATGCGTTCGAGCTGAATGACAACATCGACATCAGCATGGGAACATATGCGATCCGTCCCGCAGAACCGCAACCGATGAAATTTCAGGCTTTTCGACCAGTGCCCAAAACGGCTGAACAATCCTGGAGTGATGACATTCAGGCCCACATTTTTGAAGCCAGAGAGCTGGATTTAAAAAAAATTGGCGTATTTATGGAGAGCATCATTGAGCTGCACGGGAATGATATGCTGCGATATAAAGGCGTGCTGGCCATTGCAGGTAATTCGCAACGACTGATCGTTCAAGGCATTCACAAAGTGGTTGGCTTTGATTACGGTTCAGAATGGGAAGTAAATAGTCATCGACGGTCGCGTTTAGTGGTCATTGGCAGGTATCTGCCAATTGCGTCTTTACGTGAAGGATTTATGGCTACTGAATTTTGAAGCAGTCCCAAAGCTTGTTCAATAAGCTGCAACGGTATAACTCAGCAAGCAAAAAGCCCTAGCCTATCTGGGGCAAGTATTCAATGTGTTGCTCTGCAATAAAAATAGCGCCCATGCTCTATGTTCTCTTCAGGTTTACGCTTATCGCACCTGCCACCCGGGGATGAAAGAGCAAATCGTTGACATAGCCATGAACAACTCAGGTATCCGCGATACCGCACGGGCGTTGCATATCAGTCTCAATGCTGTTGTGCGCACCTTAAAAAACTCTCGCCGCGGAATTTAACAACATTGCCGCTGGATAACCTGCAAATTCAACTAATCGCAAGACTCTCGGATACTCAAAATCAGTAGAAATGCATGACAAAATTATCGGTACATTCATCGAACGTGAGTATTACCTACCTGCAATGACAAAATCTACACATTAAATACATGACCCATTCACCATATTGAATACTCGACCAGAACAACTAAATAGCATTTCGCAATACCACTAAATAGATGCGTCTAATAGTGCTACAGGTGGGAGTGATACCGTTGAGCGCATGGATGCGCGATACGAGCCCCTAGGGATGGGTTCACGGCGTGTCGGCGTTCCGCATTATTCCCACCTACCTGAAGCTTACAGTGAAGCGGTATTAAGCGCGTTTATTTAGAGTTAATATTTTTATTTTTACCATAACGTCACGATGTGTTCGCAACCTGCACCAGTTCACGTTCTTGCTGTTTTAAGGATTGTGCCCTTTACAGCTCAAGACCTAGCGTAAAGTGGAATACTATGGTGTATACCCAAAATGATTCGAGTTGCAGGAAGGCGGCAACGCAACGGATCCCTAGGAGCTTACTCAAGTAAGTGACTGGGGTGAGTGAGGAAAGCCAACGCACATGCAACTTGAAGTATGACGAGTATAAATGCTATTTCATACTCGAAAATGGGGAATTATGAAAAATGCGACAGGATCTACCAGAAGACAACGGAAATCCATCTTAATATTATTATTACAATCCAAAAAATAAATAAAATGTGACGACTAGCACTCACCAGATTGATGTTTAATATACTGGTACAATATCCCCCCCCGATCCCCAACCCTGAAGAAACATTACGAAGCCAGTATGGGGCAGTATTACAACTATATTGTGGCGCTACGTTCCCTATTTTTATCATTTCTCGTCTATTTTCTTTCACTCAGTAATACATACCATTTCACAGCAGTGAACGGTGTATATGTAACTCCTTGAACCATTACATTACATTTATTTAAACTAAATTAGTTAAATAAACATATCCTATATTTTACACTGTGCTTTGATCAATAAAGCAGTCAGTTTGGGAGCATGGATATGCGGAACCTTTTTATAAAAAAATCAAATAATACGAGCCCAAAATCAAGAAGAGCCAAAACAATAAGCACTCAGCCTTACAGAATTAGGTTAACTGCATGGTTCACCCTTTTTTTCCAATTATTTTTTCCGCTTTGCCTATCGTTTTCACCAGCCATAGCCGCTTCTGTTAACTCTCATTCAGTTTCCTCCTATGTTGCTACGACGCCTTATGTTTTGAGCAGCGGTGAAAATGTAGAAACGGTGGCTAAGAAATACGGTCTGTCCGTTGATGAACTAAAAAAACTTAACCAGTACCGGACGTTTTCCAAACCTTTTGTCGCATTGACCGTGGGGGATGAAATTGATGTGCCGCGCAAGCGCTCGCCCTTGTTAGTAGATAATCATCCTTCCCTACCAAACGAAAACAAACTGGCTGGTTATGCCATCACCGGGGGAACTGCTCTTGCCAATGGCAACACCAGCAAGTCGGCAGAGCAGTTGGCCCGCTCTGTGGTCACGAACCAATTCAACGATTCCGTACAGCAATGGCTTAACCAATTTGGTACCGCAAGAGTCCAGTTGGGGATTAACGATAATTTTCATCTTGATGGCAGTGCTCTGGATGTTTTGGTTCCTGCGTTTGATAATCAGCAAAACCTGCTGTTTACTCAGTTAGGTCTTCGTAATAAAGACAACCGTAATACACTGAATATCGGTGCGGGATTTCGTACTCTTCAGAATCAATGGATGTATGGTATCAACGCCTTTTTTGATAACGACATGAGCGGTAACAACCACCGTTTTGGCTTGGGTGCAGAAGCCTGGACCAACTACTTCAAGCTATCCGCTAATAGCTATTTCGGCCTGACAGACTGGCATCAGTCCCGTGATTTTGCCGACTACAACGAACGTCCTGCCAACGGTTATGATGTGCGTGCCGAAGCCTATTTACCCGCCTATCCACAACTGGGGGGTAAGTTAATGTATGAACAGTATTTTGGTGATGAGGTGGCGTTATTGGGCAAAGATAGTCGTCAAAAAGATCCGCGTGCGCTTACTGTCGGAATTAATTACACCCCTTTCCCCTTACTGACTTTTGGCATCGAGCATCGGGCTGGGAAAGGTGGGCAATCTGACGACAGCCTGAATATCCAATTTAACTACCGCTTGGGGCAATCCTGGCAATCCCATTTCGACTCATCAAGCGTAGCAGCAAGCCGCACCTTGTCGGCAAGCCGACACGATTTGGTTGAACGCAACAATAACATTGTGCTGGATTATCAAAAACAGGAACTGATCCGTTTATCACTACCTGAATCCATGACCGGTGAAGCGCATTCCACCGTCACGGTGACTGCACAGGTAACCAGCAAATACGGGCTTGATCGAATTGAGTGGGACAGTGCCGAGTTGGTTGCAAGCGGGGGAACCCTAGTACCAGTATCGCCGCAAACAGTGGTTATCACACTACCTGCGTATCAAAAAGCGCACGGCATTAATCTCTATGCCTTGAGTGCTGTAGCTTACGATCGCCAGGGGAATATGTCCCCTCGTGCGTCCATGCAATTAAACGTAATACCAGGGAGTGCAGTGATTAATCGTGGCAATTTGACTGTCAGCCGCGACAATGCTGTAAGCAACGGAGTTGCAACCGACGCGGTGCATGCCATCGTGACAGATGGGGCTAATAACCCCATGCCTGACCAGACAGTAATCTTCACTGCTGATAATAACGCCAACGTGAATACGATCGTAGGAAAGACAGGTCCCGATGGTATAGCAATCGCCGAAATCAGCAGTACCCGGGCCGGTGTCAGCCACATCACTGCCAGCGTAAACGATAGCAGCCAAGTTGTCAGCGTCAATTTCCTTGGCGATCCTGACAACCTGGATCCCACCATTTCGTCGCTCATTGCGGTCCCCACCACCATCATCGCCGATGGGACGAGTGCATCCACCCTGAAACTCACGCTGAAGGACCGGAATAAGAATTTGGTCCCTGGGCGGAACGTGAGCTTTACCAGCAACCTCACCAATGTCAATGCTCGTGCCGCGACCACTAATGTGGGTCCAGTCACCGATCACGGTGACGGTACCTATACCGCGTCGTTGACGGGCACAAAGGCAGGCACGTTCGATATCACGGTTCTGGTGGACGGTAATGCTTTTAGTGTTGCCCCGATTCAGGTCACCATGACCGCCGACAACATTGATACCACCAAGTCCACCCTGACGGCGGCGCCGGAGGCGATCGAGGCCAACGGCCGCGACACCGCCCGGGTGACGCTGACGCTGTGCGACAGCAACGACAACCCGGTCACTGGCCAGAGCGTGGCCTTGGCCACCACGCTCGGCACCCTCGGTGCGGTGACTGAAGGCCCCAACGGGGTGTATACCGCGACGCTGACCGCGGGCACCGTGGCCGGCGTGGCCAGCCTGACCACCACCGTCGGCGGCACTGCGCTGGGGGTCACCCCGGCCACCGTCACCCTGAACGGCAACAGCGGCGACCTCAGCCCCACCAACTCCACCCTGACGGCGGCGCCGGGGGCGATCGAGGCCAACGGCCACGACACCGCCCGGGTGACGCTGACGCTGCGCGACAGCAACGACAACCCGGTCAGCGGCCAGAGCGTGGCCTTGGCCACCACGCTCGGCGCCCTCGGCGCGGTGAGTGAAGGCCCCAACGGGGTGTATACCGCGACGCTGACCGCGGGCACCGTGGCCGGCGTGGCCAGCCTGACCACCACCGTCGGCGGCACTGCGCTGGGGGTCACCCCGGCCACCGTCACCCTGAACGGCAACAGCGGCGACCTCAGCCCCACCAACTCCACCCTGACGGCGGCGCCGGGGGCGATCGAGGCCAACGGCCACGACACCGCCCGGGTGACGCTGACGCTGCGCGACAGCAACGACAACCCGGTCAGCGGCCAGAGCGTGGCCTTGGCCACCACGCTCGGCACCCTCGGCGCGGTGAGTGAAGGCCCCAACGGGGTGTATACCGCGACGCTGACCGCGGGCACCGTGGCCGGCGTGGCCAGCCTGACCACCACCGTCGGCGGTACTGCGCTGGGGGTCACCCCGGCCACCGTCACCCTGAACGGCAACAGCGGCGACCTCAGCCCCACCAACTCCACCCTGACGGCGGCGCCGGGGGCGATCGAGGCCAACGGCCACGACACCGCCCGGGTGACGCTGACGCTGCGCGACAGCAACGACAACCCGGTCAGCGGCCAGACCGTGGCCTTGGCCACCACGCTCGGCACCCTCGGCCCGGTGAGTGAAGGCCCCAACGGGGTGTATACCGCAACGCTGACCGCGGGCACCGTGGCCGGCGTGGCCAGCCTGACCACCACCGTCGGCGGCACTGCGCTGGGGGTCACCCCGGCCACCGTCACCCTGAACGGCAACAGCGGCGACCTCAGCCCCACCAACTCCACCCTGACGGCGGCGCCGGGGGCGATCGAGGCCAACGGCCACGACACCGCCCGGGTGACGCTGACGCTGCGCGACAGCAACGACAACCCGGTCAGCGGCCAGAGCGTGGCCTTGGCCACCACGCTCGGCACCCTCGGCGCGGTGAGTGAAGGCCCCAACGGGGTGTATACCGCGACGCTGACCGCGGGCACCGTGGCCGGCGTGGCCAGCCTGACCACCACCGTCGGCGGCACTGCGCTGGGGGTCACCCCGGCCACCGTCACCCTGAACGGCAACAGCGGCGACCTGAGCCCCACCAACTCCACCCTGACGGCGGCGCCGGGGGCGATCGAGGCCAACGGCCGCGACACCGCCCGGGTAACGCTGACGCTGCGCGACAGCAACGACAACCCGGTCAGTGGCCAGAGCGTGGCCCTGGCCACCACGCTCGGCACCCTCGGCGCGGTGAGTGAAGGCCCCAACGGGGTGTATACCGCGACGCTGACCGCGGGCACCGTGGCCGGCGTCGCCAGCCTGACCACCACCGTCGGCGGCTCTGCGCTGGGGGTCAC
Organism: Serratia sp. UGAL515B_01; assembly: GCF_033095805.1. NCBI lineage: Bacteria > Pseudomonadati > Pseudomonadota > Gammaproteobacteria > Enterobacterales > Yersiniaceae > Serratia > Serratia sp. UGAL515B_01. Next base: position 2,159,321 of record NZ_CP109901.1, read on the forward strand.
CCCGGCCACCGTCACCCTGAACGGCAACAGCGGCGACCTCAGCCCCACCAACTCCACCCTGACGGCGGCGCCGGGGGCGATCGAGGCCAACGGCCGCGACACCGCCCGGGTGACGCTGACGCTGCGCGACAGCAACGACAACCCGGTCACTGGCCAGAGCGTGGCCTTGGCCACCACGCTCGGCACCCTCGGCCCGGTGAGTGAAGGCCCCAACGGGGTGTATACCGCGACGCTGACCGCGGGCACCGTGGCCGGCGTCGCCAGCCTGACCACCACCGTGGGTGGCACTGCGCTGGCGGTCACCCCGGCCACCGTCACCCTGAACGGCAACAGCGGCGACCTCAGCCCCACCAACTCCACCCTGACGGCGGCGCCGGGGGCGATCGAGGCCAACGGCCGCGACACCGCCCGAGTAACGCTGACGCTGCGCGACAGCAACGACAACCCGGTCACTGGCCAGAGCGTGGCCTTGGCCACCACGCTCGGCACCCTCGGCCCGGTGAGTGAAGGCCCCAACGGGGTGTATACCGCAACGCTGACCGCGGGCACCGTGGCCGGCGTGGCCAGCCTGACCACCACCGTCGGCGGCACTGCGCTGGGGGTCACCCCGGCCACCGTCACCCTGAACGGCAACAGCGGCGACCTGAGCCCCACCAACTCCACCCTGACGGCGGCGCCGGGGGCGATCGAGGCCAACGGCCGCGACACCGCCCGAGTGACGCTGACGCTGCGCGACAGCAACGACAACCCGGTCAGCGGCCAGAGCGTGGCCTTGGCCACCACGCTCGGCACCCTCGGCCCGGTGAGTGAAGGCCCCAACGGGGTGTATACCGCAACGCTGACCGCGGGCACCGTGGCCGGCGTGGCCAGCCTGACCACCACCGTGGGTGGCACTGCGCTGGCGGTCACCCCGGCCACCGTCACCCTGAACGGCAACAGCGGCGACCTCAGCCCCACCAACTCCACCCTGACGGCGGCGCCGGGGGCGATCGAGGCCAACGGCCGCGACACCGCCCGAGTAACGCTGACGCTGCGCGACAGCAACGACAACCCGGTCAGCGGCCAGAGCGTGGCCTTGGCCACCACGCTCGGCACCCTCGGCCCGGTGAGTGAAGGCCCCAACGGGGTGTATACCGCGACGCTGACCGCGGGCACCGTGGCCGGCGTCGCCAGCCTGACCACCACCGTCGGCGGCACTGCGCTGGGGGTCACCCCGGCCACCGTCACCCTGAACGGCAACAGCGGCGACCTCAGCCCCACCAACTCCACCCTGACGGCGGCGCCGGGGGCGATCGAGGCCAACGGCCACGACACCGCCCGAGTGACGCTGACGCTGCGCGACAGCAACGACAACCCGGTCAGCGGCCAGAGCGTGGCCTTGGCCACCACGCTCGGCACCCTCGGCGCGGTGAGTGAAGGCCCCAACGGGGTGTATACCGCGACGCTGACCGCGGGCACCGTGGCCGGCGTGGCCAGCCTGACCACCACCGTGGGCGGCACTGCGCTGGGGGTCACCCCGGCCACCGTCACCCTGAACGGCAACAGCGGCGACCTCAGCCCCACCAAGTCCACCCTGACGGCGGCACCGGGGGCGATCGAGGCCAACGGCCACGACACCGCCCGGGTGACGCTGACGCTGCGCGACAGCAACGACAACCCGGTCACTGGCCAGACCGTGGCCTTGGTCACCACGCTCGGCGCTCTCGGCGCGGTGAGTGAAGGCCCCAACGGGGTGTATACCGCAACGCTGACCGCGGGCACCGTGGCCGGCGTGGCCAGCCTGACCACCACCGTCGGCGGCACTGCGCTGGGGGTCACCCCGGCCACCGTCACCCTGAACGGCAACAGCGGCGACCTCAGCCCCACCAACTCCACCCTGACGGCGGCGCCGGGGGCGATCGAGGCCAACGGCCACGACACCGCCCGGGTGACGCTGACGCTGCGCGACAGCAACGACAACCCGGTCAGCGGCCAGAGCGTGGCCTTGGCCACCACGCTCGGCGCCCTCGGCGCGGTGAGTGAAGGCCCCAACGGGGTGTATACCGCGACGCTGACCGCGGGCACCGTGGCCGGCGTGGCCAGCCTGACCACCACCGTCGGCGGCACTGCGCTGGGGGTCACCCCGGCCACCGTCACCCTGAACGGCAACAGCGGCGACCTCAGCCCCACCAAGTCCACCCTGACGGCGGCGCCGGGGGCGATCGAGGCCAACGGCCACGACACCGCCCGGGTGACGCTGACGCTGCGCGACAGCAACGACAACCCGGTCAGCGGCCAGAGCGTGGCCTTGGCCACCACGCTCGGCGCCCTCGGCGCGGTGAGTGAAGGCCCCAACGGGGTGTATACCGCGACGCTGACCGCGGGCACCGTGGCCGGCGTGGCCAGCCTTACCACCACCGTCGGCGGCACTGCGCTGGAGGTCACCCCGGCCACCGTCACCCTGAACGGCAACAGCGGCGACCTCAGCCCCACCAAGTCCACCCTGACGGCGGCGCCGGGGGCGATCGAGGCCAACGGCCGCGACACCGCCCGGGTAACGCTGACGCTGCGCGACAGCAACGACAACCCGGTCACTGGCCAGAGCGTGGCCTTGGCCACCACGCTCGGCACCCTCGGCGCGGTGAGTGAAGGCCCCAACGGGGTGTATACCGCGACGCTGACCGCGGGCACCGTGGCCGGCGTGGCCAGCCTGACCACCACCGTCGGCGGCACTGCGCTGGGGGTCACGCCAGCGACAGTAACCATCAACGGTGACAGCCACAACCTGAGCCCTTCTTTATCAAGCCTAGTTGCAACTCCAACCAGCTTAGTGGTGACTAATAACGTCGCTACCACGTCAACGCTAGCCTTTACCCTTAAAGATGCCAACAACAACTTGGTTAGAGGACAGGCTGTAACCTTTAATAGTTCCTCCAGCTCATTAGGCACTATAGGTTCAGTAACAGAAATAAGTGCTGGTGTATATCGCGCTACATTTACTTCTAAAGTTGCATCAGGAACCGTGAGAGTGAGTGTGAATGTAAATTCGACGGCATTTAATGTAACGGCTGTAGACATACCAATAACGACGATATTAAATACTTCACCTAACGTTCTGGGTAGTCCTAATATTCCTGCTGGATACGATCTGGTCGTGTTTAGTTTTTATAATGGAAACTGGTTCAATAACCCGGTAGTTTTACCAGCAACTGGAGCGAAAGATGGTAATAAAATCACAATTACTTCACAGGCCATCTTTGATGCTTTCGTGTCAAGCGCTAATACAAATCTTTCTGCCAACCTGACGATATCTACGAATCAAACTGTTAGCTTTGCTTTCGATTCGGGTAAGTGGATAAGGCAAGGGGATTCAGACAGATGAAAAAATCTATGGTCACCCCCATTTTTGCAACACTGATTTTTGATTAATGCTGGGCTTGCTTAAATCTATCCGGCGTCTATGTGGGCAAGGATGCCCGCGCCACGATGAGTTCCGCGCCTGGTGAACCTGAAAACCTCCTCGGCTTCGGTGAGCCGTTTGTAATGCTACGGTGAACTCACATTGACGAAGGGAGCGGATTGGGTGCGGGAGAACGGCGAGATCGTCATTGGTGGCGACTGGCTCACCGACTCAGGCATTGCCAATGCTGAACAACTGGAAGTGACCGCCGCCCCCGGTGTGCTCCGATTACGGCGGCGAGAAGAGGACGTTTTCAGGGCATAGATACAGTAACCCCCCGACAGCTAAGCCGGGGGGTTATTTTATCGGTGTGGGGTGTCGGGGCGCAGCCCTGACCAGGTTGTTTTGTCGCACCGCCACAGCATGGCGGTAAGTACAAAACATTTCCTGTCCGACGATGTAGGCCTATTAGCTGTTTACGTTCGGGCGTTGGGTAGCTAAGAGAGAAGACAAACCGCCGCCGGTGCAACCAATGTTATTCGAGACTAAAGTTTTCAGTGCCATTGCACATTAAAATCAGCTAACTGATTATCTAGAAACTGTTTTTTCTCAAACCAATAGTCAAAAACCTCACCCTCTTTACTGCGTAAAATCAGGTAGAAGCCTCCTGTTTGGCCTGCTCTATCATCAACAATCTCGATTTCCCACCCAACATACTCCCCCTCATTAACAACACCTTTCTTTAAGATCATTTTGATTACTTAGTCTTTATATGGAACATGATTGTTAGAAATATAGTAAGCATGCGGTGAACTCACATTGACGCAACTCACCGGTTCTGCATCACACAGAATCGGTCAGTCGGTGAAGGTATTTTCCGGGAAGGGAAGCAGTTCGTGCAGACGTTCTTCTGGCCACTCAGGCAAGCGCGTCAGTACAGACTTTAACCACACATAAGGCTCAAGACCGTTGAGTCGAGCGGTTTCCAGCAGGCTCATGATTTGAGCGATGGCTGGCCTTACTCTGAGAAGGCCAGTGCTTAAAGGTCCCTTCGTTGATGCCTTGTGATTCACAGTACTGGCGACGAGTCAGGCCGCTGGCCCACCAGGCTTCAACATGGTGCTTTTTAAACTCAGAGGTGTATCGGTTAGGCATTTTATTTCTCCGTATGATGAACATAACGGCATGTTACCTAGACGAAAATCAATTGGAATGTGAGTTCACCGCACCATTACAGTTGAACGCTGCTTGCAGCGGCCCCGAAGGGGCGAGGCCCTGGATGGGTCGAGTATACCTAGCCAACACCGCCCGGATCTTGGCGCGGATTGGGTGCGGGAGAACGGCGAGTTGGTGATTGCTGGCGACTGGCTCACCGAGTCCAGCATTACCGATGCTGAACAACTGGAAGTGACCGCTGCACCCGGAGTGCTCCGGGTGCAGCGGCGGGAAGTGGAAGTTTTTAGGGCTTAAAAGCAAAAATCCCGGCCAGTTGGCCGGGATTTATTACAAGATTTAGATTAGATCTTCACCATTTAAAAGCACAATAATATTTTCCTCCCCTAGCTCTTTCCTGAGCATGTCTGCTACTTCAGAAGTGTTCAACTCAGGGAATGATTTATCATTGACTGACATCATAAAATATGACCTAGGTTCTTCAAGGCCAAACTCTTCCGCTATTAGTAGATCTGTTTCCTTTTTATATTTTTCAACTCGATCCTCAATAAACTTTAACTGTTCATGAGTTAACACTTCATCAGCAGCATACATAAGATATGACTGCTCAAATAAATAACCATAATTTAACTTAATTACATCTAGTTTAGGCTGCAATGACTCAACACCTAACTTGGTATAACATGTTATATCAATTGCCATCCCATTCTCCTACTTGATTCTTATCGGTTTACCCGATTGATCTATAACAATAATTTTATTCAATCCTTTAACAGGCCAATCACTAAATTGTTTCTGTAGATCACTAACACTTGCCTTTGTATCCGCTAGGTTAATAACAACACTATTTGTTTGCCCTTTTTCTACCTTTTTCTTTACTTCTCTCCATATATTTCTAATATTTCCAGAGCTTGGAGCATAGTTATCGAAAATTTCACCATTAATTTTATAATCAGGGTTCTTTATTCCCGATGTGAATGGGTTTTGTTCAACGTGAAAACCATTCTCCGAGAGTATTTTTGCACTTTCATTTTCTCTTACCAAAGAACGTATATTCTCAGGTGTTGCATTAGGGGGTAATTTAGTTTGTGAACCTGTTAAAGACCCCGTTGTTCCTTGGCCTGTACTCTTGGTTGCGCTAGTTGCCCCATTCGCAGCCAATTTTTCCAGACTGACACCCGCTGCCTTGGCACCGTAAACTATTCCCACCGTATCCTGGATGGTGATCGCTATCTTGGCCCAGCCGGGAACATCCTCCAAAGCTTGCTGATATTTTGCAGAGTAGGCCGCATCCTGAGACATCTTGGCCTTGGCCTGTTCAGGCGTATAACCCTGATCTACCAGCTTGAGCAGATCACGCGAGTAGTCCCCGATTAAATCACCGAATTTCGCCATTTCCTCCGGGAACTGGTCGCGTAAGTCGTAATAGGTCTGGTATTCCGCATAACCCTGATAGCTTTCTTTAGCTGCCTGTGCCAGCTTCAGTTCATGGATACATCCCGCACTGGCTCCATTAGCACAGGCATCCTTCAGATTCGCGTCACTGGTAAGATCCTTTTGTGTCAGGTTAGCCAGATCTTTCACTTCACTGTCGGTAATCGTGCCATTGGCCAGTGTGGTTTCCAGTTGCTGTTGGCGGATCTTATCGCTGGCGTTGAGATAGTTATTCTCCACAACAACGTGCTCCATCGTGAAGTTAACCGCCGCAACCCCTTTTTCCCTGTGCGGTCAGCCAGTTACAACCCCTTTTCGCCAGTGCATTTTCACACCGCCAACTTTTTGCCCCGACGCGCTTTTTTAGCCCGTGACGCCATTTTCCCCAGCACTATTAAAGAGCAACCGCTGCAACATCATAGCAGCGCTTTATCGCTTTGCCATTAGTCGTTTTAAGCGCGGCACTGAGGAGGTCACGGCTTGCCGTGACCGACGAAGAGCCTGCCGGGTGTGGGCTGGGGAGATGCACAGCAGGGTGGCAAAACGCGTAAAGGTTACCTCTGGGCCTACGTCAGTGGTGAAAAAACCGGCCCCGCCATCGTCTGCTTCGACAGCCAGCCGGGGCGTTCAGCGACGTATCCGCAAGCGTACCTGAGCGGCTGGAGTGGGAGTCTGGTGAGTGACGGATACGCGGCTTATCATTCCTTGAATAAAGGTGGCGACGTAGTCAACGTAGCCTGTTGGGCCCACGCCCGCCGGGGCTTTGCCGATCTGTTTAAAGCGAATCAGGATCCGTGGGCAGAAACGGCGCTGAAGATGATCGGTGAACTGTATAAGCTGGAAAAGAAGATCCGGCACCGACCGGTAGATAAGATCCGGCAGTGGCGACAGCGGTACTCGAAGCGCAAACTGGAGGTGTTGTGGACCTGGCTGGAGCGGCAGGTTGAAGCCTGCCCGCCGAACTCGGCATTATATAAAGCCATCCAGTATGCGCTGAATCACAAAACTGAACTTTGCCGATTCCTGGATGACGGCGGGTTGCCGATGGACAACAACCGATGCGAAAGAGCGATCCGTCCTGTGGTGATGGGGAGATCCAACTGGCTGTTTGCTGGATCATTGGCGGCAGGCCAACGCGCTGCAAAAATCATGAGCCTGCTGGAAACCGCTCGACTCAACGGTCTTGAGCCTTATGTGTGGTTAAAGTCTGTACTGACGCGCTTGCCTGAGTGGCCAGAAGAACGTCTGCACGAACTGCTTCCCTTCCCGGAAAATACCTTCACCGACTGACCGATTCTGTGTGAGGCAGAACCGGTGAGTTGCGTCAATGTGAGTTCACCGCATGCTTACTTACGAGCGCTGAACATCTGGAGGTAACCGCCGCGCCCGGTGTGCTCCGGTTGCAGCGGCGGGAAGTGGAGGTTTTCAGGGCTTAGAAGCAGTAACCCCAGCCAAGGCTGGGGTTACTTGTTTTAGTTGTAGTAGCTTAGACCGGACCTAACAGTCACCACCATTTAGGATAATTATTAAACGCTGCATATATTGCAGATTTTGCCTCGTCCGTTAACTTTTCTCTGCCTTTTGATACTGTGACATATCCATGCAGATCTTCCTTAGCACATGACCATTCAAGCCATCCTAAAACTGGATTTAAAATCAACTCAAAACATCCATTCATATCTTTAAGATGAGCTATATCATCATTCCGCATATTGTCGATAAATTCATCAAAGCATTGGCATTCAAGCCATGCCTGGGAACTGACATTCAAGCTATAACTAAATTTATTTACTTGAATAACCAAATTAAACTTCAATGATGGAATATGTTCATCAAGCTCTATTACGTCCAATGTGATATTGATCGGACTTGTAATTTCTATGTCCATTTAATTTGCCCCTAGATAACGAGCATGAATGACTGTTGGCAACTCACCAGCAGCGCGCGGAGGTTTGATTTCCAGTTGCCAACCATCGACTGTTATGCGCCCATATGACATACCGTTCTTTGTCGCGGTATCTAACGCAGCTTGAAAACTTCTGAGTTCTGTCTGGCTGGCAAGTCTGACCGCCTCTGGCGTATTAGTTACGGCTTTAGATGCCGCATATTCTGCCATGTGTTCTGTAGCATTGCCATGCACCCACACTTTTTGACCGTTAGGTAGTGTCATTTCAAAAGATTTAGGGATAACAGAACCAGGATAAACAGGCTGGGTTCCTTTTATAGAATCAAATACAGTACCAGTTTTGCCTATATCAGCAGCAATTGATTCGGCCTTACCACCAACACCATCAGGTAGTTTCTTACCTGGCAGGAACATACCCGCCAGCATTCCGCCCGTGGCTTCCAGAGCAAGCTGGTTACCTTGTGCGGCTTCTTTAACCTGCCCGGCAACCGCTTCCCAGGTTTCACTCTTCATCAGAGCTTTCAGCGTATCTGCCGCTGCCTGATTTTTACCTGCTAGATCGTTTAATGCTTGGGTACAGTAACTGTCTCCCATTGCGCAAGAGGTAAGCGCCATTGCCGCATCAGCACCGTAATCCGCCCCGCCTAATACCGCATCACCGGTATCTGCAGCCGCACCGATAATGCTGTTAACGATAGCAGACAATGTCCCTTCGCCAAGTTTATCCCTGACCTGATCTTTCAGGTTGGCCGTCACCTGTTTAACTGTTTCACGCGCCGCATCACCACTCAGCGAGTTATTCTCGAGAACAACGTGCTCCGTCGTGAAGTTTACCGCCGCAACCCCTTTTTCCCTGTGCAGTCAGCCAGTTACAACAACTTTTCGCCAGTGCATTTTCACACCGCCAACTTTTCGCCCCGACGCGCTTTTTCAGCCCGTGACGCCATTTTCCCCAGCACTGTTAAAGAGCAACCGCCGCAACATCATAGCAGTGCTTTATCGCTTTGCCATTAGTCGAAGCACCACATCGCGGCGGCGCGGGGCGGGACAGCCGCTTTTGGCTGGGCCGTGCCGCGCTGCCTGCCGGGCGTGGGCTGGCGAGGCCCACAAGGGCCGGAACGGCGCTCTGTAGCACACCTGCCCAAGCCGGGTGTTGACTTTGCATGACCACACAGAACCAGGGCGGGTTGTAGTGGATCACAAAATCAGGACACCTTCGTAGCCTTTTTCCACTGCTCTTCGTATTCACAGGGCGGTAATCCACCATTGTGCCGATGGGGGCGTACCGTGTTGTAATAACTTTGTATCCATTCACCGATATCTCGTACCGCATGATGGATATCCATATAACCCCCGACAGGCAGCCATTCACTTTTCAGGCTTCGGAACACTCTTTCCATTGGTGAGTTATCCAGGCAGTTACCCCTGCGGCTCATACTCTGCATCACTCCGTTCCTCCACAGTAACTGCCTGTATTTCTTACTCCTGTACTGCCCTCCCTGATCCGAATGAAACAGCAGCCTCTTTTCCTTTGGTCGCGTCTCCAGTGCATTACGCAGGGCTCGACACACCAGCTCGGCATCCGGGGATGACGATATGGCACTGCCCACTATCCGACGGGAGTAAAGGTCAATCACCAGTGCCAGGTAGCACCAGCCACCATTGACTTTGATATAGCTGATATCTCCACTCCACACACGATTGGGCTCCGACGGCTTAAACTGCCTTTTCAGTAAGTCTGGCGATGCCAGTGACGTCTCCCGTTCACCACGGTAACGAGGCTTGCCGGGTTGGCGACTCGCCAGACCACATTCCTGCATCAGCCTGCGGGCCAGCCAGCGCCCCACGTTATAACCCGACTGACGCATCAGCAGACTCAGTGTTCTGCTGCCGGCTGCTCCCCGGCTCTGTTGATGCAATTTCCGCACCTGAGCACGCAGTTGCAGACGTTTTACATCAACCCGCGAATTCAGCGAGGCATAGTAAACACTGCGCGTTACTTTGAGCAGGCGGCACAATTCGACCACCGACCATTTTGTTTTCAGCCGTGTGATTAACGCAAAGATTTGATGGGGAGCTCGCTCATCAACACGGCTGCCTGCTTTAGTATTTCTTTTTCCATTTCTAGCCGTTTAATCTGCGCTCTGAGCGACTGGATTTCACGTTGCTCTGGTGTCAGTGCAGGATTGTCCGGCGTCACCCCGCTGACTTCTTCTTTGTGCTGGCGTATCCATTTACGCAATTGGCTGGGGTCCAACTCCAGAGCGCGTGCAACCTCGATGGTTGACCGCTGATACTTAACGACCTGCTCAATAGCTTCCAGTTTGAATTCAGGAGAAAAACGGCGTTTGGTCTGTTTAGGTTGAGTCATTATCAATTACCTCAATTGGCTGTCATTAAATTAACAGGCTATTGAGGTGTCCGGTATTACTGATCCACTACAGTTGCAGCCACAGCAGATAATGGGCCATCCAGTACCCCAGACTCCCGTGAGGCCAGCGCCCAACCTGTAACAGCGGGACTGTCTTTTTATCTCTCAGCGCCATTTAGCACCTCCTGTTCCCTCCCCTGCTGACCGGGGGCGGTGGCAGGCGATTTTTTATTCCCCTTGATTACTGCGTTTGGCTCAACTCCAACCTCATCAGCCGCCAAGCCTTGTCCTGCCTCGGTTGAAGCCACTTTTTCGCCCTCCAACTTAGCCCCAACTTGGGGGCAACTTGGCACCAACTTGCTTTCCTCTGAGTCCAACTTGCACTCACTGCCCCCATTCACAACATTCATCGTGGGCGAGGGGGAAGCAGCCCGTTTATTTTTCACCTTGATTACTGCGTTTGGCTCAACCCCAACCACATCAGCCGCCAAGCCTGGCTCTGCCTCGGTTAAAGCCGCTTTGTCACCCTCCAACCTGGCCCCAACTTGGGAGCAACTTGGCACCAACTTGCTTTCTTCTGAGTCCAACTTGCACTTACTGCCTGCATGCTCATCCACATCAAGCAGGCCGCACAGATGGTTTTCATCACCGTTTTGGCCATCCCACAACAGTTCATACTGCAACAGATGCCCACGGCTACCGCCGTGCAGCAACAGGTATTCCATTTCGCTCAAGCGCAAGCAATGTACCTTGAGCTGGTTATCACTCCAGTGGGTGTAACCCCGGATATCCCGCCGGGTAAAGCGCACTTCCGCGCTCTGGCAACCCTGACGCGCTGCCATACCCTTCACCATGTCCTGTATCAGCAGCAACAGCTTGCGCGTTTGCGGCGGCATTTCGTCCAGCGTTCGCCCCAGCACTTCATGAGCAAGCCGATTCGCCAACTCGATATCAGACCGCTCGACCTCGATATACTCCAGCCATTCACCGCGATGCTGTACCCGCTTCACTTCCCGCTGGTACTGGTGCAACAGCGCTATCGACTGTATCAGCGTCAGGTATTTCATATGGTCGCGCCGGGTACGGGTTTTATCGCTCAGGAAGGTCAGTTGGTGCGCATACGGGTTCACCACCCGGAGCGGCCTTAACAGCCGTTGCGCGTTCTGGTGCAGCCGCGTCAGATACCCTTTTTCATTCGCCGCCAGCAGTCCTTCCAGCGTTTGACCGTGCCGCTGCATGGCGTGGATGGCTTGCGTCTGCTCCCGCGATTCGTTCACCGTCAGCACCAGACAGCGGTTCAGTAACTCTTCATCCACATCGATGGCCGTGGTGGTCAACATCAGCATCACCGGGCCTTGAACCTTGTATTCCCGCGTGACCAGTTCGCCGCTCTGCTCGTTCTTGCCCGTTGAGGCTATCTTTAACTCCCCGTCCGACTGCAACAGCTTGAGTGCATACGCCGCTTGCCTAACACCTTCCTCTTCTGCGATAGCCAGTATCTTGTGTTGCAGGCTGGTTTCACCCAGATAGTAGAGGCTCTGCCCGGTCATGGCGCTGTACTGGATACGTTCTTCTTCCGGCATCAGCCCCAGCACCGCGTCCATCAGCGACGATTTACCCGCCGCCGAGCTGCTCTGTATCAGCACCGCCAAGGGTTTATCCAGCTTGCGCGACGTCGCCGCCAGATACCCGGTCAGCAGATTCGACGATTCCCCCACCACGCCACAGGTGGCCAGGTCATCAACGATACGTGTAGCCAACGCCCCATCTTTCAACAACGCCAGCGCCGCCGCTTCATCCTCTGCACTCAACGCCACCGCCGCAGGCGTGGCCTGCTCTACCGCCTGCCGCGCCTCGTCCTGCTTCTGCTCCAGCAACAGCAGCAACCGCCCACACTCCCGCTTGATAACAGAAGTCTCACAGCCCAGCTCGACCGTGGCCACATTGATATAACTCTGGCGCTGTTTGGCGTGGTACATGTCCAACTGGTCAACGTGGAACGCCCCGGTAGACTCATCCCGCACCTGAACGTTAACCTTCATCACATCGGGTACGCTGTTCTTCTGCCAGCCCCGCACCCGCCACACGCGGGGGCCGCAGTGCATCAGCAGTTCACCGGACGCGGTGACTTCTCCCGCCACCGCCTCCGTGTGTGACACCGCAGGGGCGGCTAAAGAAGAAGGGGTTTCTGCGCTGGCGGTGTCATGCTCCAACGCCGCACCGAGCCGCTGCGCCTGCTCCAACGACAAGCCCAGCGCCCTTTCAGGATTGCCGCTCTTTAGTGCGTATTCATTCGCATCCAGCCCTTGCGGGAACCGCACCCGCCATGCGTCGATCCCCACCTCCAGCAGTTCACCCGCCACCGCTTCCGCGCCCCGATCCCCGGCCTCGTCACGGTCGAAGGCGATCAACACCCGTTTCACGCCGTGATACTGCAACGCCGCCCGATGCTCCGCCGTGAAGCCGTTCACCCCGTAGGCGGCGATCACGTTGCGGAACCCGGCACACCAGAAGGTCATGGCGTCGATCAGCGCTTCACACAGGATCACTTCCGAGGACGCTTTCAGCGCGGCTTCATTCCATACGCCAACCAGCGGCGACGACAGATACAGGTGTTTGGGATTCCCCTTGATAATCTTGTAATCCGGCTGGGTACGCCGCCCGTACAGTTGCAGCACCCGGCCACGGTTCGCTACGTTGGCCGACTCCGCCCAGCCGATCACCGGCATCACCACACAGCCCCTGAAGTGGTCTTGTCGGGTCGTTTCCCGCAACACACCCACGTCAACCAGCCGTTCCCGCAGCCGCCTACCCGCTTTCGATTGTGAGGAGGGTAACGCCCCGGCGATCCCATGCGCACCGGCGAACCCCAGCCGGAAGTGACTCATCAGTTCAGGATGATTGAGGCCACGGCTGACCAACCACTCTTGTGCCTCTGGCCACGCCAGTAACTGCTGATGATAGAAGTCGATCACCTGGTTAAGCAGTGCCTGACCATCGTCATCCAGATCGGCGAGCGTGGGCGGCACCGCAGGCGGCGAAGAAGAAGAGGCAACGGTGGCAGCAACGGAGGACGTTCCCGCCAGTTCACGCAGTCGCACCAGAGTTTGGGGGAAGGTGAGGCGCTCGGTCTGTTGCAGCCAGTCCAGCACCGACCCCGCCGCGCCACAGCCGAAGCAGTGATAGAGATTTTTGGCAGGCGAGATAACACAAGAGGGAGTTTTCTCGGTATGGAACGGGCAGAGCGTCACATAGTCCTTGCCCTGGCGTTTCAGCTCACGCCGCTGGCTTTGTGCCACGTTCAACAGCGACACGTCACGCTTTAACTGCTCCAGCTCTGCCGGGGTCATTTTGCCCATTCCGCTGCTCCTATAAAAACCGGTCAAGATTCTATTGTGCGTTATTTTAGTATCCGATATGCTACCATTGTCAAGCACACTTTATACGGAGGTTAAGATGACGGGATTGTTCTCTCACTGGTTGATGCCCATGAGTGTTTCCACACGTTTAGCCCATATCCGTAAGAGTAAAGGTTTGACCCAGCAGGCGCTGGCTGATGCTATCGGTTTGCATGTCACGCAGATTAAGCGTTACGAAGCTGGAACCTCTCAACCTTCTCTTGAAGCGATTAAGAAGATTGCACAGACCTTACGCGTTACCACTGACTCGCTGATTTTTGAAGAAGGGGAACTGGCTCCTGATGCTGATTTGGCGTTGCAGTTTCAGGCTATTTCCGGCATGGCACCAGAACAGCAGCAGGTTATCAAGCAACTGCTGGAAGGGATGATTATCAAGTATGAAGCTGAACGATGGTCATCGAAGATGAAGGGATAACACCAGATTTAGCGCAGTAACAACAGGTTGCACCCTGCTGTTACTGCTAACCACAACCAACTAGCAAGGAGTTGATCATGGCTACAAGCGATGATAAAGCAATACAACGCATTTCCCAAGCCGAGCGCTATTCACGCGCTCGGTTTCAGGCTATCAGTCTGCGGGGGAAGTGGCTCACCGAAGCCGGATTTACCGAAGGGATGCCGCTAAAAATACGCATCATGCCCGGCTGCATGGTGATCACTGCGCAGAACACCCGCGAGCTGTGGAGCTGTTTGGAAGGACTCAGCATTGAACCGTTTGACGATGCAGCAGCGGCCAACTGGCTCAAGCATTACCCCGGTGGCCTGATGTTTGTTGAGTGATAGCGACTAAGGAGAGATGCTGATGAACATCACTTTTACCCCTGAACCGATCCCGGAGCTGATATTGGCAGGCGATACGCTGGCGACACTCGGTTTTACCTGCGGCACCCCGTTACAACTGACGCTCCAGAACCACACACTGTGGATCACCCCCGTCACCGATGAAGCCGTTTGGGAGCAACTCTGTGAGGCCAGCCAACACCGCCCGGATCTTGGCGCGGATTGGGTGCGGGAGAACGGCGAGTTGGTGATTGCTGGCGACTGGCTCACCGAGTCCGGCATCACCGATGCTGAACAACTGGAAGTGACCGCCGCCCCCGGTGTGCTCCGATTACGGCGGCGAGAAGAGGACGTTTTCAGGGCATAGATACAGTAACCCCCCGACAGCTAAGCCGGGGGGTTATTTTATCGGCGTGGGGTGTCGGGGCGTAGCCCTGACCCGGTTGTTTTGTCGCACCGCCACCGCATGGCGGTAAGTACAAAACATTTCCTGTCCGACGATTTCGTCTGATTAACGGCTCACCTTCGGACATTGGGCAGCTAAGAGAGAAGACGAACCGCCGTCACTCTGTGGAACAACAGGAAGCCACCGCTGCAACCAATGTGATTCGGTTGCAGCAGCGGGATTTAAGAGGGGTTAGGATTTGAGATCAACCACCTCGGCCATCGGTCGAGGTAGTTCATTAGAACGGCGAAAATAAAATACTCTTATTATCACGATCAGCCTGATCTATTAATGCAATCACAGATAATAGGTAATCATGAACATCTTGCTCTGATGGCACATCTTTCATTAAGTTATTAATCTCCTTACGAAGATCAGCAAGTTGCTCGTCACTAAAAAGCTCCATGTCACAGTTAGATAACTCAGATAACAATGGGTATTTACAGTGATCACCCCTGATTAAAAAGCTTTCATTTCCCGGAAAGTCTTCCAATGAAGTAATGCTTTCACCAATAACTTTATCCCATAAGTAAACAATAAACATATAGTTACCTTACCACCGCTTTACCTGGGAACGTATTGACCAAATTACCTTGCTTATCAGTGATGACAGTCATAATTGACGTTGGCGTACTGTTGTTCATTGCATCAACCCCAATATTTTTCCCCATATCCACAGTACGAATATAGTTACCAGTAGAAGGTGAATATTGCACTGATGTCTTCACTACAGTATCTGATTGCAAGATCGTCTTCAGTTCATCCTTCGTTACAGTGAAGTGTGACTTATTAGATCCCCATTCCCCACCATGTTTCTTCCAAGCATATTCTAGCCCTGAAGCTGTCGAACCATCACCATTTCTGAGGTTAACTCTGGACTGAACAATAGAGTCTTTCCACACTTCCTTAGCAGCGTTAGCCGCCGCAGCTTCAGCTTTCGCCGCAGTCGCCTCTGCCGCTGTCTTACCGATACCAATGGCACCACCGGCCCCTACGCCACCCGGTACGATAGCCTCCGACATCTGGATACCGGCATTATTCAGACACAACACCACATTACCCGCACAAGCCTGTATCACGGCTTTCGCTGCCGCTGCGATTTCAGGTGTGGCCGCTGCCAGTACGCCACCTCCAAGACCAGCCGGAAGCGCTACCATCAGCGCATCGTTCATCGCAAGCCCTTTCTGACAGGACGCGGAACTTGGGTCAGTGCTGCAAGAAGCAATGTTCTTACCATGATCCTGCACGAACTGGGTTTGAGTTTCCTCATTTCCGCCAAGTAGGTTGTTGTCCGCCGCGTTCTTGCCTGCCTGCGCTCCTGCCACAGCACCCGCCGTGCTGTCATCCGTCACGCCTCCGGCAAGCCCTGCCGCCAGCGTTCCCAGCATACTGATCGTCTGTTTCTCGCTTTCGCTCAGATCGCTGACGTCACGCCCTGGATACAACTGTTTCAAGACAAGCTGCGCCATCAGTTCGCCACTGACGGCACCCGCAGCCCCAGCCACTGCATTATTGCCACTGGCATAGGCGGTGACCGCACCCACTACCGCGTGAGCCATCGCTCGGCTGGCTTCGTTCGGGGCCAGTTTATGGATCTGCTCTGCCAGGTATGGCGCTGCTGCACCACTCAGCGCCTGCGCCATATTCCCACCCGCCAGACCTTGGATCGCTGCCGTGGCCGCCTGGATACCCTGCTGGATCGCGCTGCCGGTGCCCCATTGCGCTTGCGTGGTTTTATAGGCAGACGAACTCGTCAGTAACCTATCATACGCCGCTCGCTCTTCCGCTGTCGCATTCGGCCCCGGTGCCTTGATGCCCTTGGCTTCCAGTTCTGCACGACCGGCATTCGTCGCCAGGATCTTGCCTTGCGTCGCCGCAATGTCTATCGCCTGACCACCGATTTCACCCAGCAACTGCGCTTCCCTTAACCGGTTCTGCTCCTTCTCGCGGTCAAATATTTGCCCGATACTGCCGTTGGCATTCTCGGTGTCGCGGCTCAGGTCGTTCACATCCTGTTTCTGGTTGGCCGGGTCACGGATGATGATCGTGCCGTCACTCACCGCCGCCTGTGTTGTCCCTTCGGCATTCCCGCTGTGGTTGGCCCCCGCCAGCGACAGGTTGTTGCTGTTCGACAGCACGTTACCCAGCAGGCTGCCGCCGGTGCTGAAGCTGCCCCCTTGATGCTCGGCCTTGAACTCCGCTTGGTTCTTGATATCACTAAAGCCCAGCGTACCGGTATCCAGCTTATTCTTGTCTGCCGGGGCGGTGCTGGCAATAACCGCGCCGTCCAACTGCGTGTGGTTCCCCACCGTAATGTCGAACCCACCTTTGCCGGCAAAGAGGCCCGTCTGCTCCTGCACGCTATCATAGTTGCTGAAGATGGCCCCGGACGGTCGATCTCCAACTGAACACCATTTTTCCCTGTGCGGTCAGCCAGTTACAACCCATTTTCACCAGTGCATTTTCACACCGCCAACTTTTTGCCCCGACGCGCTTTTTTAGCCCGTAACGCCATTTTCCCCAGCACTGTTAAAGAGCAACCGCCGCAACATCATAGCAGTGCTTTATCGCTTTGCCATTAGTCGAAGCACCACATCGCGGCGGCGCGGGGCGGGACAGCCGCTTTTGGCTGGGCCGTGCCGCGCTGCCTGCCGGGCGTGGGCTGGCGAGGCCCACAAGGGCCGGAACGGCGCTCTGTAGCACACCTGCCAAGCCGGGTGTTGATTTTGCATGACCACACAGAACCAGGGCGGGCGCGGAAGCTGGCCGGAACGGGAACGAGCAAGGAGCGGGCGACTGCGAGCCGTTACGGACAGACGCAGCCGGGCGGGCATTAACTTTTTAAGCGGAGGCCGAAGGCCGACAACAGATGAGGGGGTTGCTGAGGGAACGCGGATACCTGGAAGCGGCGGGAGCTGGCGAGCGGCGCGCTGCACCGGACTTTGTGAACACCGGAGCCAACAGCGGCAGGAGCCTGCGACTGGCGCGTTGTAGTGGATCACAAAATCAGGACACCTTCGTAGCCTTTTTCCCCTTGCCCTGGCGAACCATGACCGTTCCCTTTTCCATATTGATGCTGTTCACGGTCAACTGGCACAGTTCGGTTCGGCGTAGCCCACTGCCGTAGAGCACTTCCAGTATCGCCCGGTCACGCAGCCCTTGAACCGTATGGATATCGGGTTGCCTCAACACTTTCTCGACCTCTTCCGGGCTGAGCACGTCCTGTGGCAACCGTTGTCCCACCTTAGGCAACTCCAGCTCGGAGGCCGGATTGGCTTTCAGGATATGCCGCTTGGCCAACCAGGCAAAGAAGCGCTTTATCTGCGCCAGGTGAGTACATTGAGTACTCACCGCCAGCGGCTCACCGTTGCTTTTACGCCAGTAATAAAGCCGTTGCTGGTAGCTCTCCAGGGCCGCCAGCGTGATGGCCTCAGGCTGTTCCAACCCGCGCAGGTGACACCACTCATGCAGCCGCTCCAACGGGTGCGAGGTGGTGCGTAACGCCACGCCTGTCGACAGGTTATGCTGTTGCAGCCACAGCAGATAATGGGCCATCCAGTACCCCAGACTCCCGTGAGGCCAGCGCCCAACCTGTAACAGCGGGACTGTCTTTTTATCTCTCAGCGCCATTTAGCACCTCCTGTTCCCTCCCCTGCTGACCGGGGGCGGTGGCAGGCGATTTTTTATTCCCCTTGATTACTGCGTTTGGCTCAACTCCAACCTCATCAGCCGCCAAGCCTTGTCCTGCCTCGGTTGAAGCCACTTTTTCGCCCTCCAACTTAGCCCCAACTTGGGGGCAACTTGGCACCAACTTGCTTTCCTCTGAGTCCAACTTGCACTCACTGCCCCCATTCACAACATTCATCGTGGGCGAGGGGGAAGCAGCCCGTTTATTTTTCACCTTGATTACTGCGTTTGGCTCAACCCCAACCACATCAGCCGCCAAGCCTGGCTCTGCCTCGGTTAAAGCCGCTTTGTCACCCTCCAACCTGGCCCCAACTTGGGAGCAACTTGGCACCAACTTGCTTTCTTCTGAGTCCAACTTGCACTTACTGCCTGCATGCTCATCCACATCAAGCAGGCCGCACAGATGGTTTTCATCACCGTTTTGGCCATCCCACAACAGTTCATACTGCAACAGATGCCCACGGCTACCGCCGTGCAGCAACAGGTATTCCATTTCGCTCAAGCGCAAGCAATGTACCTTGAGCTGGTTATCACTCCAGTGGGTGTAACCCCGGATATCCCGCCGGGTAAAGCGCACTTCCGCGCTCTGGCAACCCTGACGCGCTGCCATACCCTTCACCATGTCCTGTATCAGCAGCAACAGCTTGCGCGTTTGCGGCGGCATTTCGTCCAGCGTTCGCCCCAGCACTTCATGAGCAAGCCGATTCGCCAACTCGATATCAGACCGCTCGACCTCGATATACTCCAGCCATTCACCGCGATGCTGTACCCGCTTCACTTCCCGCTGGTACTGGTGCAACAGCGCTATCGACTGTATCAGCGTCAGGTATTTCATATGGTCGCGCCGGGTACGGGTTTTATCGCTCAGGAAGGTCAGTTGGTGCGCATACGGGTTCACCACCCGGAGCGGCCTTAACAGCCGTTGCGCGTTCTGGTGCAGCCGCGTCAGATACCCTTTTTCATTCGCCGCCAGCAGTCCTTCCAGCGTTTGACCGTGCCGCTGCATGGCGTGGATGGCTTGCGTCTGCTCCCGCGATTCGTTCACCGTCAGCACCAGACAGCGGTTCAGTAACTCTTCATCCACATCGATGGCCGTGGTGGTCAACATCAGCATCACCGGGCCTTGAACCTTGTATTCCCGCGTGACCAGTTCGCCGCTCTGCTCGTTCTTGCCCGTTGAGGCTATCTTTAACTCCCCGTCCGACTGCAACAGCTTGAGTGCATACGCCGCTTGCCTAACACCTTCCTCTTCTGCGATAGCCAGTATCTTGTGTTGCAGGCTGGTTTCACCCAGATAGTAGAGGCTCTGCCCGGTCATGGCGCTGTACTGGATACGTTCTTCTTCCGGCATCAGCCCCAGCACCGCGTCCATCAGCGACGATTTACCCGCCGCCGAGCTGCTCTGTATCAGCACCGCCAAGGGTTTATCCAGCTTGCGCGACGTCGCCGCCAGATACCCGGTCAGCAGATTCGACGATTCCCCCACCACGCCACAGGTGGCCAGGTCATCAACGATACGTGTAGCCAACGCCCCATCTTTCAACAACGCCAGCGCCGCCGCTTCATCCTCTGCACTCAACGCCACCGCCGCAGGCGTGGCCTGCTCTACCGCCTGCCGCGCCTCGTCCTGCTTCTGCTCCAGCAACAGCAGCAACCGCCCACACTCCCGCTTGATAACAGAAGTCTCACAGCCCAGCTCGACCGTGGCCACATTGATATAACTCTGGCGCTGTTTGGCGTGGTACATGTCCAACTGGTCAACGTGGAACGCCCCGGTAGACTCATCCCGCACCTGAACGTTAACCTTCATCACATCGGGTACGCTGTTCTTCTGCCAGCCCCGCACCCGCCACACGCGGGGGCCGCAGTGCATCAGCAGTTCACCGGACGCGGTGACTTCTCCCGCCACCGCCTCCGTGTGTGACACCGCAGGGGCGGCTAAAGAAGAAGGGGTTTCTGCGCTGGCGGTGTCATGCTCCAACGCCGCACCGAGCCGCTGCGCCTGCTCCAACGACAAGCCCAGCGCCCTTTCAGGATTGCCGCTCTTTAGTGCGTATTCGTTCGCATCCAGCCCTTGCGGGAACCGCACCCGCCATGCTTCTATGCCTGCCGCCTGCAACTGCTCGGCAACCGCTTCCGCGCCCCGATCCCCGGCCTCGTCCCGATCGAAGGCGATCAACACCCGTTTCACGCCGTGATACTGCAACGCCGCCAGATGCTCCGCCGTGAAGCCGTTCACCCCGTAGGCAGCGATCACGTTGCGGAACCCGGCACACCAGAAGGTCATGGCGTCGATCAGCGCTTCACACAGGATCACTTCCGAGGACGCTTTCAGCGCGGCTTCATTCCATACCCCGACCAGCGGCGACGACAGATACAGGTGTTTGGGATTCCCCTTGATAATCTTGTAATCCGGCTTGATACGCCGCCCGTACAGTTGCAGCACCCGGCCACGGTTCGCCACGTTGGCCGACTCCGCCCAACCGATCACCGGCATCACCACACAGCCCCGGAAGTGGTCTTGTCGGGTCGTTTCCCGCAACACACCCACTTCCGCCAACCGTTCACGCAGCCGCCTGCCTTCCTTGCTCGATTTTGAGGGCAACACCCCGGCACTGCCGCCAACGCCATGATGACCCGCGAACCCCAACCGGAAGTGACTCACCAGTTCGGGGTGTGTCAGCCCACGGCTGATCAGCCATTCCTGGGCTTCGGGCGACTCAAGCAGCTGTTGGTGATAGAAGTCGATCACCTGATTAAGCAGTGCCTGGCCATCGTCGTCCAGATCGGCGAGCGTGGGCCGCACCGCAGGCGGCGAAGAAGAAGGGGCAGCAGTAGCAGCAACGGAGGACGTTCCCGCCAGTTCCCGCAGCCGGACCAGAGTTTGGGGGAAGGTGAGGCGCTCGGTCTGTTGCAGCCAGTCCAGCACCGAACCTGCCGCGCCACAGCCGAAGCAGTGATAAAGATTTTTGGCAGGCGAGATAACGCAAGAGGGAGTTTTCTCCCGGTGGAACGGGCATAGCGTGACATAGTCCTTGCCCTGGCGTTTCAGCTCACGCCGTTGGCTATGTGCCACGTTCAACAGCGACACGTCACGCTTTAACTGCTCCAGCTCTGCCGGGGTCATTTTGCCCATTCCGCTGCTCCTATAAAAACCGGTCAAGATTCTATTGTGCGTTATTTTAGTATCCGATATGCTACCATTGTCAAGCACACTTTATACGGAGGTTAAGATGACGGGATTGTTCTCTCACTGGTTGATGTCCATGAGTGTTTCCACACGTTTAGCCCATATCCGTAAGAGTAAAGGTTTGACCCAGCAGGCGCTGGCTGATGCTATCGGTTTGCATGTCACGCAGATTAAGCGTTACGAAGCTGGAACCTCTCAACCTTCTCTTGAAGCGATTAAGAAGATTGCACAGACCTTACGCGTTACCACTGACTCGCTGATTTTTGAAGAAGGAGAACTGGCTCCTGATGCTGATTTGGCGTTACAGTTTCAGGCTATTTCCGGCATGGCACCAGAACAGCAGCAGGTTATCAAGCAACTGCTGGAAGGGATGATTATCAAGTATGAAGCTGAACGATGGTCATCGAAGATGAAGGGATAACACCAGATTTAGCGCAGTAACAACAGGTTGCACCCTGCTGTTACTGCTAACCACAACCAACTAGCAAGGAGTTGATCATGGCTGCAAGCGATGATAAAGCAATACAACGCATTTCCCAAGCCGAGCGCTATTCACGCGCACGGTTTCAGGCGATCAGTCTGCGAGGGAAGTGGCTCACCGAGGCCGGATTTACCGAAGGGATGCCGTTAAAAATACGCATCATGCCCGGCTGCATGGTGATCACTGCGCAGAACACCCGCGAGCTATGGAGCTGTTTGGAAGGACTCAGCATTGAACCGTTTGACGATGCAGCAGCGGCCAACTGGCTCAAGCATTACCCCGGTGGCCTGATGTTTGTTGAGTGATAGCGACTAAGGAGAGATGCTGATGAACATCACTTTTACCCCTGAACCGATCCCGGAGCTGATATTGGCAGGCGATACGCTGGCGACATTCGGTTTTACCTGTGGCACGCCGTTACAACTGACGCTCCAGAACCACACGCTGTGGATCACCCCCGTCACCGACGAAGCCGTTTGGGAACAACTCTGCGAAGCCAGCCAACACCGCCCGGATCTTGGCGCGGATTGGGTGCGGGAGAACGGCGAGTTGGTGATTGCTGGCGACTGGCTGACCGAGTCCGGCATTACTGCCGCTGAACAACTGGAAGTCACCACCGCCCCCGGTGTTATCCGGTTGCAGCGGCGGGAAAATGGTATGTTCAAGGCTTAGATGTAGGAACCCCGGCCAGTTGGCCGGGATCTATCACCGGATAATTAATTCTCTTAAATGTTTTAAACTAACATCACTAACATCCATTTTAAGTTCATTACAAATAGTTATAGCTAAATCATATTCAGTCTGACTAATCGGTACTTCATATTCGCTTAAATGATCACAAATCGTTTCGAAAGCTAACCCTCTTTCACCATGCCCTACATAACCAATTGCATCCTGAAGCATTTCATCATCTAAGCGTTCCTTAAAAAGGCCGCCAAAATATGTTATTTTTTTATCTAACTCGTTCACTTAACCACCTCAGATCATTTGGTTTTCTTATAGCTACTCGGAATTGGGGCATTATCAGGAAAAGCTGTAACAATTTTGCCCGTTGCTGGCTGGTAAACAACTCTAATCCTTACCCCATCTCTGGTTTCATAGGACACCCAGTTAGCAGGTTTTCCTTTACTGGTATAGATACCACCGGTACCCGTTTGGGCAAACCATTGAGTATCAGGAGATGTAGCAATATCGCCAACAGCATGTACTACTTTGTCAGCAGACCAGTTTTGCGGGAAAACAGTTTTCCCTGGATTTCCTGGGTAAAGATGTCCTCCGCTCGTTAAGCTGTCCCCATACAAAATATGCTGTTTAGCTTCTGGTGAAAGAATATCGACATATTTCTGATTTGCCGGACTGATGGAACTCTCAGCCATTAGGCCCTTGAGTTTTGCAGCGGCAGCACCACCCAATACTGGTGTCATCGAAGCCGCCACAATCTTCATCCCATCGTAAGTAGAGACGTATTGTTCTGCTGTCGCCTTATCTACGCCAAGTTGCACCATGGCATAGTTCACCATCGCATCCTTCACCTGCTGCTGATTCTGCGCATCAACACTGGTGATATTCAGCAGGTTCAATATCTGACCATAGGCATCAGAGTACATATCACTGACTTTATTATTGTACTGCCCGGTTTCGTACTCACCTTTCGCCGCGATAACCTTCAGTCTTGCACTCGCACAAGCCGCACTTCCTGCGTTGCCATTGCCACAGGCATCGATCACTTCCTTGTCGCTGGCGATATCCTTTTCACGCAGTTCATTGATTTTCTGTTGTGCCTGCTCACGCTCTGCCGGATCTTTGCTGTTCTGGAGTTTCTGTTTCGCTAACTCAAGCTCTGTCTTCTCCTGAACGCTCAGATAGTTATTCTCCACCGCGTTCTTGCCGGTTTGCGCACCCGCCAGCGCATTCGCCGTGCTGTCGCCCACAATACCACCGGCCATGCCCGCCGCCAAGGTGGCCAACAGGCTCACGGTCTGTTTCTGTTCTTCCGTCAGCTTATCCTTGTCCCAGCCCAGTCCCGCGAGGATATGCGGGGCCAACAGCTCGGCACTCGCGGCTCCCGCCGCTCCGGCCAGCGCACCGTTACCGCTGGCATAGGCCGTGACCGCACCCAGCACCGCATGCGCCATCGCGTTAGCCGCCTGATTGTCCCCGGTCGCTTTCTTTATCACCCCCGCCAGATACGGTGCGCTCGCCCCGGTCAGCGCCTGCGCCATATTCCCACCCGCCAGACCTTGGATCGCTGCCGTGGCCGCCTGGATACCCTGCTGGATCGCGCTGCCCGTACCCCATTGCGCCATCGCCGTGTTATACGCTTGCTGCTGCACATCCGCCTCGGTGAACGGCTTGCCTTTCGCGACCAGTTGTTCTCTGGCCGCCTGCAACGCTGCCGGGTCTTTCTGGGCATTCAGACCGGCTATCTGGCCTTGCGTCCGCGCAATATCCATCGCCTGACCCCCAATCGCCCCAATCAGCTGCGCTTCCCTTAACCGGTTCTGCTCCTTCTCTTTATCAAAAATCGGCGCAATGCTGCCGTTGGCATTCTCGGTGTCGCGGCTCAGGTCGGCGATGTCCTGCTGCTGGTTGTCTTTATCGCGGATGGTGATGGTGCCCTCGGCGATGGCCGCTTGGGTGGTGCCCTCAGCACTCCCGCTGTGGTTGGCCCCCGACAGCGCCAGGTTGTTGCTGTTCGACAGCACGTTGCCCAGCCGGCTGCCCCCGGTGCTGAAGCTGCCCCCCTGATGTTCGGTCTTGAAGTCCGCCTTGTTGTCGATATCGCTGAAGCCCAGCGTGCCGGTGTCCAGGCGGTTCTTGCTCGTGTCCGCTTGGCTGGCTATCACCGCCCCGTCCAGCTGGGTGTGATTGCCCACGGTGATGTCAAAGCCGCCTTTGCCGGCAAAGAGGCCCGTCTGCTCCTGCACGCTGTCATAGTTGCTGTTGACCTTGTCTCGGCTGGTCGAGAACTGTACCCCGCTACCGGCACCCGGCCCCACCGGCACCGACAGCCCACCGGACATACTGCTCTGGTGCGCGTCATAACGGTCGCTGTCCTGCTGGCTGCGCAGCGTCAGGTCACGCCCCACGTCCAGGTTTATCGTGTCGCCACTCACCTGCGCGCCGGTCAGGGTGGTGTCGCGTCCGCTGGTGATGCGTACGGTGTTGCCGCTGTCAATCGTGGTTTCTGTCCACTGGGTGCCGTTGCCGTTCTCCGCACCCTGGCTCTTGTTGGCATTCGCCGAGGCCATCACCCCGGCGGTCGACACGTCAAGCCCCACCCCAAAACCGCTGCCGCTGTTACTGCCGGTGGTCTGCTGGGTGTTGGCCACGCCGCCGAGCAACACATCCCGTTCGGCGCTCAGGGTGGTATCGCCCCCGGCCTTCAGCTGGCTGCCCAGGACGGTGATATCCCCCTTCTGACTGCCCGTGCCCTTGCCGGTGGCGGTGATGGAGAGGTTATTGCCCGCCGTCAACGTTGAGCCGGCCGCCGTGGTCGATTGTGACTGGCTGTCGGAGGCGGACGTCTGGCTGCCCAGCGAGGCGCTGAGCCCCACGGTGGCGCGGGCATCGCCGCCTTTGGCCAGCTCGACCCCCACCGCCTGACCCGCCTGCACCCCGGACAGCACCGCCTGGGTGTGCTGCAACGCCGCCAGGCGGCTGTCGGTCTCTTTATTCGCCTGCCGGGCGGTGGTCACCGCGGTGTTCACCGCACCGCCGGCCGCTCCCGACAGTGCCACCGTCAGCCCGCTCTGCTGCTGTTCAACCGTGTGGCGCTGGGCGCTCTGGTGCTCGGCCGCCAGTACCGACACGCTGCTGCCGCTCAGGCTGAGGTCTTTGCCGGCCATCACGTCAGACCCTTTCACCGTCAGGTCCTCCCCGGCGCTCAGGGTGACATTGCCCATCAGGCTGCCGACGGTGCTGCCCACGCTGCTCAGCGTGCTGCCGGTGTCCGTCATCGTGGTCTTGCTGCTGCCCACCATCACGCCCAGACCGCCGGTGCTCATCACCCCCGACTTGCTCTGTTCATAACGGTGAGACTCGCTCTCCCGTTGCTGCGCAGTGGTGACCGTCAGGCTCTCTTTGGCCCGCAGGGCCAGGTCGTTATCCGCCACCACCTGGCTGCCGCTGACGGCAATGTTTTTGCCGCTGACGTCGATGGCCCCCGCCGACAGCAGGGACCCCACCGCCCACGTCTGGCTCAGGCTGTCCTCGGTGTGGGTGGTGGTGCTGGAGAGCACACCTTTGCTGGTGCCGGTGTGCTGACGGTAGGCGTCATGCTGCTCATTCTGTGTCGACAGGGTGACATTGCCACCGGCCGCCAGGTTCAAGGCCCCGTCGGTTCGTATCGCACTGGCGCTCAGGGCAATGTCCTGCGCGGCGTTCAGCCGCACGTCGCCCTTGGCGCTCAGCTGGCTGCCCTGCAGCGTTTCATCATACAGGTTCACCGCGCTGGTATGGCGTTGGCTGGATGACTCGCCGGTGACCTGCAGGCTGTCGGTGGCGGCCTGCAGGGTGATGCCCTGTGCCTGCACGTTCACCGTGTCGGCCTTGAGGTTGGCCCCGGTGGCCGTCAGGTGGGTGACGTCGGCGTTCAGTGCCCCCCCGACCGTCACGGTGCTGCCCAGATGGCGCCGGTGTTCACTGGTGGCGCTGCCGCCGCCGTACTGCGTGTCTATCCGGTCGCGGGTCTGGGTGGTGTTCAGCACCCAGTCACCGCCGGTGGTGACCTGCAGGTCCTGGCCGACCGTCAGGCTGGCCCCTTGCTGAATGAAGTCGCGCTGGGCGTTGATAGTCGCACCGTCGCTGACGGTGATACTGGCCAGCGGCCCGAGCTGCGAGTCGGTGCGCTGTACCGCCCCGTTGTCGCTGCCGTAGAGCGTCGTCTCGGTGCGCAGCAGCACGTCACGCCCGCTGTCGAGCCGCAGGCTGCCGGCATTGAGCCGTGCCCCGCTGAGGTCGATGTCGCTGTTCAACGTGCCAAGCTGCAGGGTGTTGCCCGCCTGCAGCAACCCGCCCCGGTTGTCCAGCGTCACGTCTTTGGCCATGTCCAGGCTCAGGTTCCGGGTGGCGGTCACCGCCCCCGCATTGGTGAACCCCTGCATGTTGGTCAACCGGATATCCTCTGCCGCGATGACCGCCCCGTTAGCCCGCAGGTCCCCCGGTTTGACGCCCGCCAGATAGACCACCGGCACCAGCACGGTTTGCCCGGCCACCTCGCGGGTCTCCATCAGCACGATGTTGTGGGTCAGGGTCGCCATCTGTTCGGCGCTGAGGCCGGTGCCCAGGGCAATATTGAAGGCCTGGCTGTATTGCAGGCCGTCGGCAAACAGCTGTTCGAACTGCGCCTGCGCGTCGCGGTAATCCGCCATCACCGCGCGCCCGGTCAGCGCCAGAACCTGGTCGCGTACCAGACGCTGTTCATAGGCGTTGTCCCCCAGGCGCTTGAGGATACGGTTCGGGTCGGTGCTCAACTGGGCCAGCACCGTGTCCGACCCGCGCCACTGGTTCAGGTTGGCAAACGCCGGGTTGGTCTCTATCAGGTAGTGGCTGTTGACGCTGGGGTCCACGCTAAACCGGTACAGACCGCCGCTCGGCGGGGTCAGGGAAAGGCCGTTGAACTCCACGCTGAAGGCCTTGCCGGTGTTGTCACGCACCGACGGTGGCGCCACCGTGCCCGGGGTTGCCCCGTTGTTGAGGGTGACCCCGCTGCCGCTTATCGTGTGGGCGGTCAGGCTGGAGGCGTACGCCGAGGTGGCCTGCTCCTTCACCTCCGGGCCCCAGGCGGTACTCCACAACTCACCCTTGTAGGTGCGGTAGTTCCATTGGCCGGTGGAGGTGGTACGCTCCATCAGCCGTTGGGCACTGCCCCAGCCATCCTGCAGCAGGGTCACCCCGGTGAGGTCAATCGCCCCCTGGGCGCTCACCTTGCTCCAGTAGTTCTCCAGGGTGCCCACCCGTGCCGTCAGGTCACCCCCGGCCAGCAGTTGGGCCTCCGGGCTGATGCGGTCGATGTGGTTATAGGCGAGCGTCGAGGTGTAATCCGTGCCGATATAGTCGCTGTTCATCGACCCGCCGTGCGGCGGCTCCGCGTAGCGCCCCCCCGGGA
Organism: Serratia sp. UGAL515B_01; assembly: GCF_033095805.1. Lineage (NCBI taxonomy): Bacteria > Pseudomonadati > Pseudomonadota > Gammaproteobacteria > Enterobacterales > Yersiniaceae > Serratia > Serratia sp. UGAL515B_01. The sequence continues at coordinate 2,187,695 of NZ_CP109901.1, forward strand.
TATCGGGGGTGTCCGGCGTCCAGAACGCCGAGCCGTGCTGGGTATCGGCCACCACAAAATCGCTGTCGGCGGTCAGGATGTGGCGGCGGTTGGTCAGAGTGGTGGCCTCAACCCGCAGGTCCTTACCGGACTCAATCAGGCCAGAAATGTTCAACACCTGGGCGGCGGCTCGATACTGTCCGTCCTCATCCTGGCCCCCGGCCAGCACCAAGTTGCCCATGCCCAAGAGCGTGGTGCTCGGGGCGGTGTCGGTGTCGGTCACCGTGTCGCTGTTTTCAATCACCGGGGCCAGCAGCGCCAGGGTGCCGTTCTCATCGGTGGCCCCTATCAGGGCCTGTGGCCCGCTGTTGGTGATGCGCTCGCGGGCCCGCAGCGTCCCGTCGCCGCTGATGAGGGTGCCGGTATTGAACAGGGTGGTGACATCGGTCTCCAGCCGGCCATTGACCTGCACCTCCCCGCGGTTGGTCAACGCGCCCGCGCTGGTCAGGCTGGCCTGGGTGGCGACAAGCGAACCGCTGTTCTCCAGGTTGCCGGTGTGCGTGTTCAGCGTACCGCCGGCGATAATCTGCCCGGCGTTGGTCACCGCACCGGGGGTGGTCAGGGTGAGGTCTCGCCCGACCTGCAGCCATGCCCCCGCCTGATGGGTGAAGTCCCCTTGCAACCCCAGGGTCAGGTCTTCACTGGCGGTGATGCGGCCCGCGTCATTATTCAACTGCCCCAGCGCAAGCGACACCGTGCGGGCACTCAGCGTGCCGCCCTGGTTATCGAGGGTTTGCCCCGCGTTGCCGTTCGCCGTCAGGCTCAGGGTGTCCAGCGCCGTCAGGGTGGCGCGTTGCGTATTGATGTCGCCCTCACGCGCGGTGAGGTGCATCTCACGCGCCTGGAGCTGGCTGTCGTTCATCTCCAGCTGGCTGCCGCTGAGCGCCAGGGTGCCGCTGGCCAGGGTCTGCCCGACCGCCTGCAGGTCCTGACGGGTCGCCACGCGCAGGTCACCGCGGTCGGCCAGGCGGCCGTTGTTTTGTACCCCGGCGGCCAGCAGGCTCTGGCTGTCGCTCAGCAGGCGTTGGGCGTTGAGGGTCAGGTTGCCCTGGGAAAGCAGGGTGCCCGCCCGGTTATCGAAGTCGCCGGTCAGGTCCAGGGTAAAATCGGGGGTGCCGGTCTGGGCTATCAGGCCACCCACGTTGGAGAGCGCCTGAGCATGGAGCCCGACCTGCTCGGCCATCACCCGGGCGTTGTCACTGCGTAACAGCGAGGCGGTCGACGCCGCCAGCGTGCTGGCAGAGAGCGTGGCCCCCGTCAGGGTAATCTCCCCCGGGGCAGTGAACGTGATGTGGCTGCCCTGGGTCTGGCTGCCGGTGAAATCCAGGGCGCCGTCGCGGGCGTTGAACACCAGGTCTCGCCCCTGGGTCTGGCTGTGGCGGGCGGTGATAGTCCCGCCATCAACGTTAAGCGTGAGGTCTCTCACTTGCGCCCGGCTGCCGGTGAGGGTGATATCGCCCCCGTGCGCGTTGAGCGTGACGTCGCCGCCCCGGGTCTGGCCGTTGTCGAGGTGGATACCCCCCGCCTGGGCGGTAAAGGCCAGGGTGGTGCCCTGCAGCTGGCTGTTGCTCAGGTCGATATCGCCGCCCAACGCGTTGAGGGTCAGGGCGTCCCCCTGAGTCTGGCTGCCGTTGAGGTCGAGGCGTTGTGCGGTGAACTGCAACGCGCTGCCGCTGAGGTTTTTACCTTGTGCACGCAGGGTGCCGCTGGCGTCGACGCGCAGGGTGGCCGGGGTCAGGTTGCTGTTGCCGGACTGCACCCCGGCCCCCAGCACCGCGGTGCGGCTGCTGTCCACCTCGGCCGCGCGCAACGTCGTGTCCCCGGCGGCGGCAATGGTACCCTGGTTGGTGAGAGTGCCGGCGGTGGTGAGCCGGTTGCTGGCCCCGGCGTACAGGGCACCGCGGTTGTCTATCCCGGCCGGGGTGTTGACGGTCAGGTGCTGAGCACTGTTGACCTGGCCACTGTTGACCAGCATGCCGTCGGCGGTGATGACGATATCCCCGGCGGTCGAGCCTATCTCCCCGGCATTGTGGACGCCCACGCCGCTTTCGGTGCCTATCAGGCGGATTTTACCGGCGTACATGCCGCCCAACTGGGCGACATCCACCGCCACGGTGGGCCGTGGGCTGCCGTCGGCGGTTTTGGCACTCACCGTCTGGTGGGCCGCATCCACCTGGTTGCGCCCGGTAGTGACGTTAAGGTCGTTGGCCCACAGGCGGGCGTTGACCTTGACGGCGCGGGCAATCAGGTCGGTATGGTCCTGACGGCTGCTGTCCAGCCCGCCGCCCTGCACCACAATCTCGCCGCGCGCGACGTCATAGCCGGTCAGTTGGCCATTGAACAGCTGGGGCTGGCCGGTGGTGAGGGTGGCGCGATTGGCGTTGATAAAACCGCAGCCGCTGCAGGTGATGCCGGCCGGGTTGGCAATCACCACCTGGGCCTTTTGCCCGGCGACTTCGATAAAGCCGTTCAGCTGGCTGGGGTCACGGGCGTTGACTTCATTCAAAATGACCGTGGCTTCGCCGCGCGCCAGCCAGGGGTTGGCGGTGACCATGCCGGCAATCTGGGTCTGGGTGTTGAGGTGGCTGTTGTTGAGCACCACGCCTTTATTATCGACATCGAACTGGCTGTAGACGTTGCGCGACACCCCGGCGGCGCTGGGGGTCTGGATATTGACCTGCGGCGTGCCGTTGGCACTGCTGATGACGGTCGGCTGCTGGTTACCGGGTGCGCTGCCGTCAGCGACAATCTGCGCCTGCACCGGCTGAACGGCCCCGAGGGCCAACAGCAGCGCAAAGCACACGCCATGAACCTTGCCTCTCCACTGGCTAAGGGTCTGCCCGAAGCCGGAGGCGGGCGAGGCGGCACCAGCACGACCTGCCCCGGCGATATCGGGTACCACCATCATCATGCCCCGAGCGGGGTTGAAAATGAGGCGGTAGCGATTTTTGTTCATGACGATGTTCCTGCTAAAAAGCGAAAAAGTAAGTTTTTGGGTGTCATACCCCAATGACCTGAATCGATAGGCCATAACGCTGTCGATTCAGGTCATTGGGAGATATCCCGGCCGAAACCGGGATGCGTACTTATCAGAAGCGGTAACCGATCCCGCTCTTGAAACAGCACAATGGGTAACACATACAGTGGGGCATGTACGTCGCACGCACCTGTCTGCATCGTCCGTACCTCAGAAATCCCAGTTCAGATTGAAGCCCAGCGTGACCGGGCTGGTCTTGAAACCGTCGGGTTTAGAGAGAGGCACCCCGGCAAACAGGTCATAACGGGTTTTAAAAACGCTGCCGCGCACGCCTATCACGCTACCTGCCAGGTTAGTCCCGAGCAGCTCTTCCGTGCCGCGACCGCTAACGTGGCCGTAGTCCGCCCCCAGATACAGCTCCTGGTTCGGCACCGGTGTGCTCCAGGCCAATTCATTGCGTACCGTCCAGCCCGCATTGGCATTCAGGGTACGTTCTCCGTCAAAGCCGCGCACCGTAAAGCGCCCACCAATCGCAAACTGGTCCTGCGGCGTCAAGGGGGTGTTGCTCATCTGGCGCTGATACTGCACCTGGTAGCGGAGTCTCTGCTTGCCCAGCGTAAACGGCACATTCAACTGGCTGGAGAGTTGAATGATTTTGCTCAACGCCGTGGCTTCACCAAAAAACTCTTCCGGGGCCGGGAGCGCACCGAACCAACGGGTGCCGCGCTGATAGCTGATACCGGCGTCCAGCGTCGCCTGCTGGATAAAGTGGCGATGTTGCAGCCCTATGCGCCAGCCTGCGGTGCGGCGGCGCTGCACTTCAACCTCGGTATCATTGATATAGTTCTTCGACCCACGCATCAGGATGTCGTAGGTAAAGGTGGTTTTCTGGCTGGCGCTGCGGTGCAGAACGCGGCTCAGTTGCACCGTCAGGTTCTGGCTGTCACCACGGTAAAGATAATCCCCATTCAACCCGGCCACGGTCTGGTGATAATCAAAACGGCTGCCGGTCACCGACAGCATCGCGTAACGGAACGGTACCGAGTAGTGGGCAGTGACGTTTTTGCTGCTCTTGTCATTACCCGGTTGCAACGCACGCGTGCCGGAGAGATAGAACAGGTCACTCAGTGACAACGGGTTATCCAGCGACAGGGTCATTCCCCCCTGATAACGCCCGGTGCTTTTTGAACCCGAGTCGTCCAGCGAGGCGCCCAAACGCCAGATTTTGGCCTGCTTCCAGCGCAGTTGGATGTCACTTTCCCCCGGGTGTTCACCGGGGACGATTTCCATATCGGCCTGCACGGTCGGCAGGCGCTGCAGGTTCTCCAGCCCCTGTTCGATATCGCGCAAATCCAGCAATTGACCCGCACGCGGCGGGAAAGCAGTAAACAGGCTGACATACTGGCCGCTGTCGGGGGTCATTTTCACCTGTCGGATAAAGCCGGGCAGGATTTTCAATTGCAGCGTGCCGCTTTTTAAATCCTGCTGCGGAGCCAGCACGCGGGTGGTGATATAGCCGTGATCCACCAGACGGTTCTGCATCGTGCTCATCAGCAGGTTGATGCCCTTGCCACCCAGACACTGACCCTGTGCCTGATTGGCGATGCGCTGTAATGGCAACCAACGCGGCAGGGCTTCTTGACCACTCAGCTCCACGCGATCAATGTTAAAACAGGGTTTTTCCAACGGGAATACCAAACGCCCCAATCGCGAAACCGGGGGTGACAGACGCACATCGGGCGTAGGCGGCAGCAGCTGTTGCTCTAAAGCACGCTGGCGTTGCTGTTGCAGAATAAGTTGTTCGTTGTTATTGGTATCAGCGGCAGAGAATGCCAGAGGTGAAACCATCAAAAGCAAAGGGGTAACCATCACGCAGGCATGAGAACCGCGCAGAAAACGGGGGACAACATCAAACAATCCTTGCGAGAAAACGCTTATTATTCACGTGTGAAAATTCGCGCGAATATTAACCATGTAAGGGGGTGTTTGCAATATAAATCCTCATGTTTGCTCAAGACAGCTCTGGGTAACAAGAAGTTACCAAACTGCAAAATTTTTAACGAATCACAAGGAGTTTTTATCACTAGACGCTTAATGTAACCCAGCTTAACGGGCCGTTTTCTGTATGCCAACCAACAAGCCAGTAGCCGTCGCTACTGGCTTGTATCGCTAACTCAAATCTGAGCCATTACTGGCAATCACCTTCTTATACCAGTAGAATGATTTTTTTCTCGTTCTGGCTAAAGACCCTTTCCCTTGATCATCGCGATCGACATAGACGAAGCCATAACGTTTGCTCATTTCCCCGGTGGAAGCCGAGACCAGATCAATACAGCCCCAAGAGGTGTAGCCCATCAGCGGGATGCCATCCTCAATAGCCTCTGCCATAGCTTTGATATGCTCACGTAGGTAGCTGATACGGTATTCATCGTCAATTTCCCCTAGCTCATTGATTTTGTCTTTCGCACCCAAACCGTTTTCTACCAGAAATAGTGGTTTCTGATAGCGGTCATACATCATGTTCATAGTGATACGCAGGCCTAAAGGATCGATCCCCCACCCCCACTCGCTGACCTGAATATGTGGATTTCTCAGAGACTTGACGACATTGGCTGCAATGCTGTTTTGCTCATTCATCTCAGCCGAGGCACAGCGGGATGCGTAGTAACTGAAAGAGACAAAATCGACGCTGTTTTTGAGGATCTCGCTATCCCCCTCCTCCATCTGTACCGTGATGCCCTTTTCGCTAAACAGACGTTTGGTGTACGAGGGATAGGCCCCACGAGCCTGCACATCGATGAAAAACAGGTTTTCGCGGTCTTTTTCCAGCGCGGCCCACACGTCTGCTGGCTTGCATGACCACGGGTAGAAATTCCCGCCCGCCAACATACACCCAACCTGATTTTCTGGGTTAACTTCATGGGCAATTTTAGTCGCCAAGGCGCTCGCTAAGAGTTCGTGATGAGCCGCTTGATATTTCACCTGTTCTTGATTATCGCCTGGCTCAAAAACCAGTCCCGCACCAGAGAACGGACTGTGCAGGAGAATATTAATTTCATTAAACGTTAGCCAGTATTTCACCAGTCCATCAAAAGCCTCAAAACAGGTACGGGCATAGTGGATGAAGAACTCCACCATTTGCCGGTTACGCCACGAACCGTATTCGCGAACCAAATGCATTGGCACATCAAAATGGCACAGCGTCACCAACGGCTCAATGCCATACTTTTTGCATTCGGCAAACACGCCACGATAAAAGCCGATACCCTGCGCATTGGGCACCATTTCGTCGCCGTTAGGGAATATACGGCTCCAGGCGATTGAGGTTCGAAATACGCGGAACCCCATCTCCGCCATTAAGGCTATGTCTTCTTTATAACGATGGTAAAAATCGATACCCAGATGGCTGGGATAGAACTCATCCTCACGCAAGGTAAAGCGTTTTTCCTGACCCAGTTTTACCGCTAGCCGCGCTTTACCATGAGGGATCATGTCAACCGTCGTCAGCCCTTTGCCACCTTCCAGATAAGCGCCTTCAGCCTGGTTAGCCGCTAACGCACCACCCCATAAAAAATCCGCGGGGAAAACAGATGCTGGCATAAGATACCTCTTCATAATTGTTTTTTTACAATAGGTTACATAGATAATGCGGGGGCCGGCTTGGCGGTTTCACTTTCCACCTCTTCGGCAGGAATATCTTCAAATCCCAGTAGCAGCGTCAGTACAAAGGAAAGCATAACGGCCAGGATCATTACGCCAAATACCCAGACAATGGTCATTGGACTTGATGGATCGAAAAACTGTACGCTGGTAAATAGCCCCGGTGAAGCCATCGAGTGGCTTGCCAATCCGGCAATTCCGGCAACACCACCACAGACAAAACCACTGATCAGTGCAGCAATCAGTGGACGTTTCAGGCGTATTGCCACACCGTAAAGTGCGGGTTCAGAAATACCGGCAACGATGGCTGACGCCGCTGCGGCTAACGCAGTTTGGCGCAACTCCGGATTTTTGGTGCGCCAGGCAACCGCCAACGATGAGCCTCCCAGAGAGAGATTGGCACCAATCTCTGATGGCATCACCATGCCCTCCTTGCCGGTTTCTGCAATAGTCTGAATGATGGTTGGGGTAAACACGCGGTGCATCCCTGTCATCACCAACAGCGGCCATAGTCCGCCCATAATGGCGACGGATAGCCAACCCAGATAGTTATGCACGGTGAATACCAGTGCAGAAATGCCACTGCCGATCCAGATCCCTAATGGACCAATCAGCATGATGGCGATTGGGGCAGCGATAAGTACAATCAGCATCGGTTTGAGGAAGTTTTTGGTTACGGCTGGCGTGATGCGGTCGACCCATCTTTCAATGTAGGAGAGTAACCAGGTCATGCACAGCGCTGGAATAACCGTGTAGGTGTATTTCACTGCGGTAACGGATAAGCCGACAAATTCAACTTGCTGCCCCTGCGCCGCTTTGGCCATTAAATCGATAAAAGTTGGATGAACCAGCACCCCGGCAATCGCAATAGCTAACGACATATTGGCTTTGAACTTTATGGCCGCGGAAGCAGCAACCATCACCGGTAAGAAGAAGAAAGCGCCATCGCCGATCACGTTAAGAATAATAAGTGTCGAAGAGCCTTTGCTAAATACACCGGTCATATCCAGTATCATCGCGAGCAGTTTAACCATCGAGCCACCAATAATCGCAGGGATCAACGGTGACATGGTGCCGATCAGTGCATCTAAAATCCCGGCACCAATGCGTTTCAAGGTGATGCGGTTTTTCACTGGTGCAGATTGCTGTTCCACAGCACCGTCAGGTAGTCGTTTCAGTACTTCGGCATACGCCTGCGAAACCGTGTTTCCGATGATCACCTGACACTGCTTCTCGCTTCTCACCACACCCAGCACGCCGCTGATCGCCTTCAGCCTGGCACTATCGATAAGGCTATCGTCGTTAAGCACAAAGCGCAGCCGCGTCATGCAATGAGTTACCGCTGCGATGTTATTCGCGCCCCCCACTGCATCCACTATTGATTGTGATACCGTCGCATAATTCTTAGACATGAGGACAACTCTCATAAATAGGTAACCGGTTTCACATATAATTGTTAAATGCATATTTAAATATCAATATATAAATTTTTAAATTATCAGATATGTGATGGTGATCTTTCGATAATCTGCGCATTGGCCTGCCTAGCCTCTGCCAGTGTGTATATACTCGCCATACTTCGAGCTGCTTGTATGTTGGTTTTCGGGGCCGCGTTAGCCAAAGAACGATTGGTTGTTGCGTTGCCGCCTTTCTGCAACTCGAACTCTTTAGCGTGTAGAATATGACTAGTTTTCAAGGAACCGGGAAAAAGCTATGTCTACAATGCAGGAAGTGGCCAAGAAAGCGGGCGTGTCAAAAGCCACTGTTTCACGTGTTCTTTCCGGTAAGGGGTACGTCAGCGAAGCAACCAAAAACCAGGTATACAAAGCGATCGAAGAGGCAGGGTACCGCCCTAATTTGCTGGCAAGAAATCTGGCAACCAATAAATCTCAATGTATCGGTCTGGTGGTGACCAATACGCTGTACAACGGTAATTACTTTGGCGAGTTAATCTCTCAGGCGGCGCAAAAGCTGGAAAATAATGGGCGCCAACTCATTTTGGTTGACGGGAAACACAGCGCAGAGGAAGAGCAGGCGGCGATCCAATTTCTGCTCGATTTACGCTGTGATGCCATCATCATCTATCCCCGTTTCCTCACCGTCGATGTGATGGATGATATTATTGAGCAATATAAACAACCCATAATGGTGGTTAACCGCAGGCTAAAAAAGCATCAGAGCCACTGTATTCGCTGCAACCATAAAGGTGCCAGTTTTAACGCGGCAAAATACCTGATTGAGCAAGGCCACCACGATATTGCTTTTATTACCGGCTCGCTGGATTCGCCCACTGCCATCGAACGACTTTCTGGCTACAAAGAGGCGTTAATTCATTATGGTATTACGCCGCAGGATAGCCTGATCATAAAGGGAAAATGGACACCGAACAGCGGTGCCACAGCAATCAAATCGTTGCTAGACCAGCAGGTCGTCTTTAGCGCAGTCTTAGCCAGCAATGATGACATGGCCATTGGCGCTATCAAACAATTAAACGAGGCGGGCATGACCGTACCAGGTAACGTCTCTGTTATCGGTTTCGATAACATTCCTACCGCGCCATACCTGATACCTGCATTATCCAGCGTTAAAGATCCGGTTAGCGATATGATGAATGAAGTGATTGACCGGTTGATTTCCATGCTCGACGGTGGTTATTTATCAAAAGTTAACGTTTTTACCTCAGAGCTGATGCTCAGGGATTCTGTTAGCCATGGGCCCTTCTGGGGTCAGTAATATCTCTGTTCGATCAGAGCCGCTGGCGAGAGGACCCTCTGGCGCGCTCAACGCCACCTTTTGCCAATGCTGCGGTATAACACCTTCTAAAGCACAGCTAACTGGACTAAGCGCGGTGTCACCAACCTTGCTTGATGCACGCAATAAGGTTGATGCAGCACATCGTGGTGTCGCATCGCCTGCACAGAGGCCACTAGGCTGTGTCCTTTGTATCTAGGATAACGCCGAAATATTGGCGCAATTGGCTGGGGTCATTGAAAAACATGCAGAACGGGAACGGCTTATTCGTGCCTTGCCTAATGCAGAAAGGCAAGTCCTGACCGCGATGGTGGTACGACGTCACCAATGGGCCACGATGCGGGTTGCGGAACGTAATAGATTACACTCGTCTCATACCCTGAGCCGTAAGATCACACCGTGCATAATAGCCCCTTCAAATACTTGCCCAATACAAGGCAATCGAGGACAACTGCAGTCAACATCCAATAGCATACTGGATGACATACCAGAATCACTAAAAACAAAAAACCCCATGCTTCTTATAAGCATGGGGTCTGTATTTGGCGGAAGGACAGAGATTCGAACTCTGGGACAGTCGCCCGTCGACGGTTTTCAAGACCGTTGCCTTAAACCACTCGGCCATCCTTCCAATGGGCGCAGATATTAACGATGCAGCCATGGAATGTCTATCGTTTTGATGCAAAAAAGTGTGTCACCACATCCGTCCGCTTAAATTTCGCACCAATGGCGTTCAAAAAATAATGAAACTGGTTCAGGTGAGGTTTTTTCAATCAATCCAGTGTCCCCTGTTTCGATACCGATAACTTAACTGCCAGTGGTCGGAAGCAGGCAATTAAAAAACGGCCCGGAGGCCGCTTTATCAGATCCACACCTGTAGATTAGAACTGGTAGACCATGCCTACACCAACCACGTTGTCAGTGGCGATGCCAGCTGCTTGGTTGAATTCGTTCTTATCCAGCAGGTTGATTTTGTAATCAACATAGGTGGACATATTTTTGTTGAAGTGGTATGTCGCACCCAGATCAACGAATTTAACCAGATCTTGGGAACCGTAATCGCGTTCGATATCCTTACCTTTAGATTGCAGATAAGCAATAGAAGGACGCAGACCAAAATCGAACTGATATTGTGCAACCAGCTCAATGTTTTGAGCTTTATTCGCGTAACCATAAGCACGGTTAGTGCCACTGCCGAAATGGGTTGCATTATAAGACTGGGTGTACAATGCTGCAAGATAGAGGTTATTGGCATCGTATTTCAAGCCGCCAGTGTAGGCTTCAGCCTTGTTACCACGGCCCAGGATCGCGGCATTGATCCCAGCACCATTCTGGTCGTCGGTACGTTTAGAGTTAAAGAATGCACCCGCAGCACTGATACCGTAACCCAGATCGTAGGATACGGACATACCATAACCGTCACCATTTTGGCCTAATACAGTACGGCCATTGTTGCTTTCTTTAGCATTGCCGTTCTTACCCTGATACTGCATGGCAAAATGCAGGCCATCAACCAAACCAAAGAAGTTATTATTACGGTAGGTAAGGACACCGCCAGCACGCTGAAACATGAAGTTGTCTTCAGTGTAATTCGGGCCACCAAATTCAGGCAAAACGTCGGTCCAAGCAGCAACGTCATACATCACGCCATAGTTGCGACCGTAGTCCAGTGAACCATAATCACCAAATCTTAGACCGGCAAAACCCAACCGAGTAAATGAATTATTTTGGGCTTCAGTCTGGTTCAACTTGACTTCATATTCCCACTGACCATACCCCGTCAGTTGATTATTGATCTGGGTTTCACCGTTAAATCCAATGCGCATATACGATTTATCACCATCGTTACTGCGGTCGTTAGAGAAATAGTGAAGACCGTCAATCATACCATTTAAATTCAGTTTGTTGCCGTCTTTGTTGTATATTTCTGCCGCCCCCGCTGTCCCTGCAACCAGTATTGCAGGAATGATCAGGGAAAGTACTCGAAGTTTCATCGTTATTATCCTCTTAATTTATATCAAACCACAGCCACTGCCACTGCTCTTGCGTGCATTATTAATGCAACAATGCATAACCATTTTGGGGTTAACGGTAGTATTAATCTATAAGTAAAATGATACTAAGCACCCAATAGTGTTTCACTTTAATAATTAATAGTTTCACAATGTAAAGTAAACACCGGGAATTACCAGTAACTACATGATTTTAGTAGAAAATTAAACATAATACCGATCAAACAAAAAGTAATCTTTTGATTTAAAATAAAAATAAAAACTTACACTTAGTTAATAATTGGCAAACGATATGTGTGTGAAACTTAAAAAGTTGGCTTTAAAATGATTACGCTTTCATCATTTTTTCATTATCACCTTCATTATCTGCAAGGTAATTGTCTCACTTATCTTTATTCATCACCGGCCTCTGGCCGGTTTTTTATTTATTCATACTTGCATACATTTAAAAATAACATTTTAAAAACGAAAACCTTCATTTTTATAACATGAGTTACACGTAACCAGCCTAAATAGCTATATGGACACCGCATAACTGCAAGTGTGGGCAGACCTTTTTCTGACAAGGTAGTCACAAACATATATTCGGCTTCGTGAGCCCTGATGAACATCCGTACTCTCTGCCCTCATTAGCGCCATGGCTTCTGACAGCCAGCTTATTTGTTTAACCTCATGTCCGTATTGACCGAACTACCGTGCCCAGTAGGTTGCGCTGCCACAGGCCTCCATAACAATTCTTGACGAGGGCTGTTGGGCGTTCATGTGCAATCAAGGAACACGGCCTGCACTGCCGAGTACGAATCTCTTCGACCCTAATCGCAGATTGTGATAGAAACGGAGGATCATTCCAAACATCATACAGAACCGCTCTCGATACCCACATGACATTCACTCTATGTACCGAAAAACCACAGCCTAACGTGCCACAACAGGTCGCCACTCGTTTGGCTTTTTTCATTGCCGGTCTTGGCATGGCTGCTTGGGCACCGTTGGTGCCTTTCGCTAAAACACGTATCGATATTGACGACGCTTCGCTAGGTATGCTCTTGCTATGCATCGGAGTTGGCTCAATCATGGCTATGCCCCTAACCGGGTTATTAACGAGTAAATTCGGTTGCAAACGCGTGATCCTGTTGGCAGGAATCGCACTTTGTATCGACCTGCCACTGTTGGCCTTGATGGACTCGGCCTTAGGCATGGCTTTAGCGCTGCTGTTCTTCGGCGCCGCTATCGGTATGGTTGACGTAGCAATGAACATTCAAGCTGTCGTGGTTGAACGTACTAGCGGGCGAGCCATGATGTCTGGTTTTCATGGTTTCTTCAGCATTGGAGGAATTGTAGGAGCTGGTGGGGTTAGTGCACTGTTGTGGCTTGGCGTCAGCCCACTGCAAGCCACACTGTGCGCCGTTGTTATCATTCTGACACTGCTTTCGATTGCCAGTAAAAACTTGCTGCGCGAAAATGGCGGAGATCAAGAAGGCTCAATGTTTGTTCTGCCGCGTGGTTGGGTGATGTTGATAGGTCTGCTGTGTTTTATTATGTTTCTCGCCGAGGGTTCTATGCTTGACTGGAGCGCACTGTTTCTCACCACACAGAGAGGAATGGATCACAATCAGGCGGGATTAGGCTACGCTCTCTTTTCTATTGCTATGACATTAGGCAGGTTGAATGGTGACCGGATTGTTAATACCGTAGGAAGATATCAGGTACTGATAATGGGCAGCCTGTGTGCTGCATTAGGGCTGGTACTGGCCATCAGCTTAGATAACGTAACGGCTTCATTGACGGGTTTTATGCTGGTCGGCCTCGGTGCATCCAATGTCGTGCCTATCTTGTTCACCGCAGCAGGTAATCAAACAACCATGCCTGCCAATCTGGCTATCGCCTCAGTCACGACGGTCGGCTACACCGGCATTCTTGCTGGCCCTGCATTAATCGGGTTTATCGCACAGATCTCCAGCCTAACGTTTGCTTTTGCCTGTGTTGCCGCACTGCTGATGATTGTTACCGTCAGTGCAAAAGCAATAACCCGCTAATTTCAGGGACGTACTGCCATGTTAAAAATCAAACAGCGAAACATCGACGCCAACTACATCACTCGCAGTTTTTGGCTGTTTATTGTGCTGCTAGTCATTGTCATCGGCTTGTACGGATATAATTATACCAATGCCTATCTGACAGAGAAAAAATACGCCGTTAATAGCGTGGCTGCTGCCCTGCAAAAACGTATTGATAGCTATCGTTATCTTACCGATCAGATCTATGACAGATTCGGCAACTTAGCATCACAACCTATCGACCAAATGCCGCAAGAAACACGTCTGCGCCCAGATGTTTATTATGTTGAAAGGCTGGGAAGAAGCGATGCCGTGATTTTTGGCAATCACGACAGTACTACATCGACCATGATTGCCAATATTTCGGACTTCCTTGATTCCCGCTGGGGAGAGAAAGCTGAAAACTATTCGATGTATTACCTCAACGGACAAGATAATAGTCTGAGCCTGGTAACAACCCAATCGTTCAAAGAATTGACTTCACGATTGAAAGAAAACTACCTCACTGCATCAGCATCAGAGCTACGCGCTGAAATGCTGCAACAGGTCAATATGCTGGATCAACGGGAGAGTTTCTCTAACTTGCGGAAGCATCGCTTCCAGAATACCTATTCATTCTCTATCCGTACTACCTTTAATCAACCAGGGCATCTGGCTACGGTGATCGCCTTCGACCTGCCGATTAACGATATTGTTCCTCTTAATATGGCAAGTTCCAATTTTCTGCTTCTCCCCGATGAAAATGGGTTAGACGGCGATGATTCTGCAACCGAAAACACAGCTAATACCGTCGTCGTGTTGAAAAGAAGTTGGGTTGAATTCAATACCTCATTGCTAAACTCCCCGCTGAAATTGGTTTATCGCGTTTCCGTCATTAATCTGGTGCTAGATTTGTTGCGCAACAACCTATGGCTGTTAATGGGCAATTTGCTGTTGCTGGTACTCTCAATGACGGGGCTCTACTTCATTCGGCAGCAATACATTCGCCCCAGTGAGAATATGGCAGCCAAGCTGGAAGAAGAGCAGGCTCTGAATAGAGAGATAGTCTCCAGTCTTCCTTGCGGTTTACTGGTTTATGATTTTGCCAATAATAGCGTTATTGCCAGTAACAAGATCGCCGAACATCTGATGCCACACCTTAACCTACAAAAAATTACCCATATGGCAGAACAGCATCATGGCGTGATTCAAGCAACGGTAAACAATGAAGTCTATGAAGTCCGTCTCTTCAGCAGCCTACGCTCAACAGAAACATACCTATTTATAATGAGCGATCAAGACAAAGAAGTGATAATGAACAAAAGGTTGCAACAGGCTAGCCGTGAGTACGATAAAAACGTTCAGGCACGTAAATTGATGCTGCATAATCTCGGAACAGAACTCAACCAACCTGTGTATCAGATGCACAGTTTGATCGGTAGCCTGCATGGGCAAACTGATGAAGAACAACAAAAGACAATAGTCAAACAACTGCATTCTGTCTCTTCGTCAGTTTTGGGACTGATTGACAATATCACTCTACTAACGCGCCTGGAAACTCAAAATTGGCAGCCCGCCAACCACTCCTTCACCCCCTCAATACTTATAGAGGCATTACTGTTGGAGATCCTGCCTGCGATACACCAGAAAGGGCTCACTTTGTTCAACCATTTCCATCTGAGTATGGACCAACAATATGTCGGTGATACCACCGCGCTAGGTAAAATAATTTCATTGCTACTTCACTATGCCGTCATCACTACCGCCTTTGGCAAGGTTTCACTGGTAGTCAAACATGAAGCGACTAAGCCAGAACAGCTGGTCATTCATATTAATGACACTGGTGCCGGAATGACCAATGAAGAAATTGATAACTTGACTTATCCCTTCGTTAGACAACCCCAGGCTGATCGTTTCAGCCATGCTTCAGGGCTAACTTTTTTTCTGTGTAACCAACTCTGTAGAAAACTTAATGGTCAGTTAGAGATCCGTAGCAAAATTGATATCGGTACACGGTATACCGTGCGTATAGCCATGGAGTTGCAAAAAAAAGAAGAGGAGACAACGGAAAGATTACTTGACGATGTCACTGTACTTTTAAAGATCACCTCGGAGGAAATCCGTAGTATCGTTACAAACCTGTTGGATGCCTACGGAGCAAGTTGCATTGTTGCTGCTGACAGTCAGAACAGCAAAAATTTTGATTTCATGATTACCGACGATCCGCAACAGACCAGTGATTATACTCTGCTGGTAACCAACGATGTACTTGGCTGGCAAAAACTCAATCAACATTATGTCCAAGCAAATTACAACCTGCACAGTGCCATGATTGACGCTATTTTAGCCCTTATTGAGCAGCGCCTCACTGTTCTTGAACAGGATGCAAATAGTCTATTGAACCCCACCACAAATGACGGTCAATACTTTGAAAGAAAACTGGAATCAACAGATTATTATAGTCTGTTTATCGATACAGTACCTGATGATGTAAAAAAACTGTATACTCTGGCAAACGGTGCTGATTTTACAGCGCTGTCTCAGACTGTACACCGCCTAAAGGGGGTGTTTGCAATGTTAAATCTGCTCCCCGCCAAGCAACTGTGTGAATCGTTAGAACAGCACATCGCGGACGGCGATGCGTTTAAGATCGAGAATAACATCAGTCAGATTGATTTTTTTGTCTCTAGACTGCTGCAGCAAGGTAGCCAACCACATGAATAACCTGAACGTAATTATTGCTGATGACCATCCTATAGTACTGTTTGGCATCCGGAAGTCACTCGAGCAAATTGAATGGGTGAATGTCGTTGGGGAATTTGAAGACTCGACAGCACTGATCAACAATATCTCAAAGCTGGATGCAAATGTACTGATCACAGATCTTTCGATGCCTGGCGACAAATACGGCGATGGTATTACGCTGATTAAGTATATCAAACGACACTACCCGCAATTATCAATTATCGTTCTGACCATGAACAACAACCCTGCCATTCTCAGTGCGGTGTTGGAGTTGGATATCGATGGGATAGTATTAAAACAAGGCGCACCAACAGACTTGCCAAAAGCACTGTCTGCATTACAAAAAGGTAAGAAATTTACACCTGAGAGCGTTTCGAAGCTGCTGGAAAAAATAAGTGCCAGCGGTTTTGGTGGTGATAAACGTCTTTCACCTAAAGAGAGTGAAGTCTTGCGCCTGTTTGCTGAAGGTTTTCTGGTCACTGAAATTGCCAAAAAATTGAACCGCAGCATCAAAACCATCAGTAGCCAAAAAAAATCGGCAATGACAAAACTAGGCGTTGATAATGATATTGCGCTGCTTAACTATCTTTCCTCCGTAAATATGATGCAGCCTGATAAAGACTAAATCCGGCTAGGCAGACGACTGAACGGATTCGAGAACAGATACCTAAGGGCTCGCAGCGGCGTAAGCCGTAAGAGCCCCTCTTCTATAGCACAACAATTTTAACAAGTTCTATGATACTTTTTAAATCTGCTTAGATTTGATTCGATTGCGGCGTACGTGTTGGCTGTAATAATGTAACTCTTCCCCAAGTATTTCAAGCGTTACCGGTTTTGAAAGACAACTGTCCATTCCTGCCTCAATACAACGCTGCTCCTCTTCCGCCAATGCATTAGCCGTCACCCCTATTACCGGGTTAACGAAGTGAAGCTGGCGCAAACGCTGAGTAAACTGATAGCCATCCATGTTAGGCATATTGACGTCGGTAAGCACGATATCGACAGTATTACGCCTCAGGACACCGAGAGCATCAATACCGTCAGTGGCTGTGATGACCTGATAGCCTAATGAAGTCAACTGGTCGGACAACAGCCGACGATTAATGGGATGATCATCTACCACCAGTAAGTGAATATCCTCATTTTCTGTTGTTTGGACTTTAGTCGGTAACGGTAATTGTACCGCAGTATTGTCGGCATTGTCGGCTGCTGTTTCCACACCAAACAAACGATTAATCAACCTGATAATACACCTTGGTGTAGAGGTACTATGCAACCAATAACCCGGCAATGCCTCACGCGATGGACCGATGTGCACAATGGAAAACTCAATTTGCGCCAACAAAGGAGTGACTGCGTTTAAAGGGTAATCACTAATGAGAAGATCATCTTCAGATGTATCCTGCTCCTCATAGCGTTGTACCGTAGCGCCATAGCCAGTAAGGATAACCATCAGATAACTTTCCAGTTTCTGATTACGGATTTGTAACCATATCTTTTTCCCTTGCCAGGCATCACTGGCCTGTAGCGATGGAAACTGTGCGCCAAACAAAGGAATACGGATAGTGAACATACTGCCAAGCCCTGCTTCAGACTCCACGGCAATATCACCATCCATCAAATTTATCAGCCTTTCACAGATCGCCAAACCCAAACCGGTCCCCTGAAAATGACGCTGTACACCACTACCAACTTGGAAGAAAGGATCAAAAAGGCGATTAATTTCTTTTTCCGGGATCCCGACGCCAGTATCACGAATGCTGAACGCGAGATAACGATCACGTGTATACACCTGCAGAATAATACAGCCGGTATCCGTAAACTTTATGGCATTGTTTAACAGATTGGAGAGCACCTGTTGTAAGCGGACAGGATCACCATTGATACGCTCTGGAACCCCTTGTTCAATAAAGCAGTACAAACCAAGACGCTTTTTCACCACGAGGGGCAGATAGTTATCCGCAACATGAGTAATCACATCAAGGCAGGAAAATTCCGTAGGCTCAATCTTCAACTGCTCTGACTCGATCTTGGAGAAATCCAAGATATCGCTGATGATTTTCAGCAATAATCCCGACGAGTTGTTCATTGCATTGACCAAGCGATCCACCCCCTGTGGCAACGCTTTGGTTTGCAATAGGTCAAGATTCCCGATAATACCGTACAGAGGCGTACGCAATTCATGGCTGACCGTAGCCAGAAACATTGATTTAGACTGGCTGGCCAACTCCGCTGCCGCCGCTATCTCCTGTAGTGACTCCTCCATCTTCACGCGGGCACTCACGTCCATCAGCACGCAGATGGCAACGTCCTCATTGCGATAACGAGAATGAACGAAACTTATTTGCAAGTTATTGTTATTACTTGTCATTACATCAACAAAATTAGCTTGCTGCTGGCAAATAATTCGTGTGATTCGCTCACGATCTTCGTTGGTCAACAAATTGATATAATTATGCGCCAGCTCATTACTCAAAATATTAGCGCCATCGTTGATACGCAAGATACAGATACCTACCGGTGCCGAAGCCACAATTTTGCGGTTGAACTGTTCATGTTCTTCCAGCCGAAAGGCATTCTCTTCGGCTGGCAGGAATATACGGCGTTCAAACAGCAATGCCAGACTAAACAATACGGCAGCCGTCAGCAGGTTAATTAGCAGTGCTTTGAGAATAAAACTTTTTAGATACTCCAGAATATTCCCCAGAGGGAGCGAATACACGATGCTCAGAGATGAAGGCGGTAATGCCTTTTTCATGATTAGGTAGTAGTAGTTGTCTACATAACCAAAATAGGTGTGATCCTGAGGGTATACATTAAGTGAGGGAGTATAACGATCGCCATTTGTAAGGTGCAATAACGGCTCGTTGTTTTTGTCGAGCAGCGTCGTCCCCAAAGGTAGATTGCCTAAAGCAGCAAAATCTTCCATACGAATTGTCTGTTCAATTCCTAGCAGCGCTTCTAATCTGTTACCGGCATAGAGTGCCGTCATCACATACAGAGACCCTACATTTGGCTGCTCTGCATTAGGGAGGATCCAGTAGATATTGATATTTTTCTCTAGGCTATTGGCAGTTCGGTACTTAAGAATATTTTCGTGCAGCTGTTTCAAGACATTTTGCCGGTCAATGATGCTATTGCTGCTGCCAAATTCGGTCATACACAGGCTGTCACCACCGATTAAAAATACGCGATTAAGGTCATAAGCTGCGACAAAGTTTTCTTTCCAGTATTTGATAAAGCGGTTCAGAAAAATTAGCGAATCACGATAAGCGATATCCTGCGTACAGTCTGATTCTGTATTCAGTGGCATAAGCTCCAACGGCTCATCCTTGTCCGTCATCTCCCCGCTAAACATATCCAAACTAGCAGCCGCACCACTGAGATGATTCTCAGCCACATATTTGATATCACGGAGAATGTCCGCAGAGTGGCGAATGTAGCCTTGTGCCTGATCATAGTTAAGATTGTATTCTTGCAGAATATCAGACTCTTTCTCATGCAAAATATTCAAGATATAAAAAGTCGTCAGCAGCGCCCCGAGAGACCATAGCATGAGCGCCAATACCCGAAACAAGTAGCGAGAAATTTTTAACGTTGTACGGAAGGACGTTAGATATTTCAATCTGATACCATAACTGAACGATAACCCCGGGAAAGGCCGCTGGATAATTATGGTAATTAAACCATATAACTGAAAAAGGGCCTAGCATCGCTGCCAGGCCCTGTTCACTTAAGGTTCATCATTAACCAAAAAAGGTGATCCTTAAGCGTCTTCGTCATCTAGATCGGTTGCAACATCGATATCGTCACCATCATCAAGTGGTGTGGTATCTTCTTCCACTTCTTCTAAACCCGGTTCAATACTATCAAGATCTTCATCTTCAACCGGTTCAGCAACACGCTGCAAGCCAACGACATTTTCATTTTCTGCAGTGCGGATCAGTGTGACCCCTTGAGTATTACGCCCCACCACACTAACTTCCGCGACACGGGTACGTACCAACGTGCCAGCATCGGTAATCATCATGATCTGATCGGTAGTTTCGACCTGAACAGCACCAACAACCCGACCATTACGTTCGCTGACCTTGATGGAGATAACCCCCTGGGTAGCACGCGATTTGGTTGGATATTCGGTCACCGCAGTGCGCTTGCCGTAACCGTTTTGCGTCACGGTAAGAATATCGCCTTCACCACGTGGAATAATCAGGGAAACAACGCAGTCACCTTCCCCCAGATTGATACCACGAACACCTGTGGCGGTACGTCCCATTGAACGAACCTGAGTTTCAGGGAAGCGCACTACTTTACCATTGGAAGAGAACAGCATGACTTCGTTGCTACCGTCGGTCAGGTCAACGCCTATCAGTTCATCACCCTCATTAAGATTGACGGCGATGATGCCAGCGCTACGTGGACGACTGAATTCGGTCAATGCAGTTTTCTTCACCGTACCGCTAGCAGTAGCCATAAAGACGTGGCGACCTTCTTCATACTCACGTACCGGCAAGATAGCGGTGATCCGTTCGTTGGCTTCCAACGGCAACAAATTGACAATCGGCCGGCCACGGGCACCACGGCTGGCTTCCGGTAGTTGGTACACCTTCATCCAGTACAGACGACCTCTGCTGGAGAAACACAGGATTGTATCGTGTGTGTTCGCAACCAGTAATCGATCGATAAAGTCTTCTTCTTTTATGCGGGCGGCGGATTTGCCTTTCCCACCACGACGCTGCGCCTCATAATCAGTCAGTGGTTGATACTTCACATAGCCCTGATGCGACAATGTGACCACGACATCTTCCTGGTTAATCAGATCTTCAATGTTGATATCAGAGGTGTTAGCTGTAATTTCGGTACGGCGCTGGTCACCAAACTGATCGCGCATCGCGACCAGCTCTTCTCGGATAACTTCCATCAAGCGCTCTGGGTTTTCCAGAATAAAGATCAGCTCAGCAATAATGTTCAGCAGTTCTTTATATTCGTCCAGTAGCTTCTCGTGCTCCAGACCCGTCAGTTTCTGCAGACGCAGATCCAAGATCGCCTGAGCCTGTTGCTCGGTCAGATAATATTTACCGTCACGGATGCCATACTGCGGTTCCAACCATTCGGGTCGTGCAGCATCGTCGCCAGCACGTTCCAGCATCGCACCTACGTTGCCCAGGTCCCAAGGTTGCGCAATCAACGCCAATTTTGCTTCAGCCGGGGTCGGCGCACGGCGGATGAGTTCAATTATCGGATCGATATTAGCCAGGGCAATGGCCAATGCTTCAAGAATATGTGCGCGGTCACGAGCTTTGCGCAGTTCGAAAATGGTACGACGGGTAACCACTTCACGGCGATGGCGAACAAATGCACACAAAATATCTTTCAGGTTCAGTAACTTCGGCTGCCCCTGATGCAGTGCCACCATGTTGATGCCAAAAGTCACCTGAAGCTGGGTCAACGAGTACAGATTATTCAGTACCACTTCGCCCACGGCATCGCGCTTGACCTCAATAACGATGCGCATACCGTCTTTATCAGACTCGTCACGCAACGCACTAATGCCCTCAACACGCTTTTCTTTCACCAGTTCAGCGATTTTCTCGATCAGGCGCGCTTTGTTCACCTGATACGGAATTTCGTGAACAATAATGGTTTCACGGCCCGTTTTAGCGTCAGTTTCCACTTCAGCGCGGGCGCGAATGTAAACTTTGCCACGGCCTGTGCGATAGGCTTCTTCAATCCCACGACGGCCATTGATGATCGCCGCAGTAGGAAAGTCTGGGCCAGGAATGTGTTCCATCAACCCTTCGATGCTGATGTTTTCATCATCGATATAGGCCAGACAGCCGTTGATCACTTCTGACAGGTTATGGGGTGGAATGTTGGTTGCCATACCTACAGCGATACCCGACGAGCCGTTTACCAGCAGGTTAGGTATCTTGGTTGGCATGACGGCTGGGATCTGCTCGGTACCATCATAGTTTGGCACGAAGTCGACGGTTTCTTTTTCAAGATCCGCCAACAGTTCGTGGGCGATTTTCGACATGCGCACTTCGGTATATCGCATTGCCGCTGCGGAATCGCCATCAACTGAACCAAAGTTACCCTGGCCATCCACCAGCATGTAACGTAGTGAAAACGGTTGTGCCATACGGACAATCGTATCGTATACCGCGCTATCACCGTGCGGGTGGTATTTACCGATAACGTCCCCGACGACGCGAGCCGATTTTTTATAGGGTTTGTTCCAGTCGTTACCCAGTACATTCATCGCGAACAGAACGCGACGGTGCACCGGCTTCAGTCCATCACGAACATCTGGCAGCGCACGCCCGACAATAACGGACATCGCATAATCCAGATACGAGCTTTTCAACTCTTCTTCGATATTTACCGGTGTGATTTCTCTGGCAAGGTCGCTCATGGAGCTGCTATCCCTCATACTGAATGATTCATCTGCCCTGGCATAGTGCCAAAGGGATAAAACTATACCACAAAGCACGCTTTACGTGGAAATAACCGCCTTTTTTTCATTTATGCTTAATGGTGCCTGTAGCAAGGGTAAAAACACATCAACATCAACATCGACAGCACTGCGCTAACCACGTCAGAGCATGTATAATCCGCGCAATAAAGAACAAGGAGCCAACACTGTCTATGAATGCTGAATCACCCCACCAAAAACAAAACGTCGATCACCAGGAAATCGCCAAGTTTGAGGCTGTCGCTTCACGCTGGTGGGATCTGGAAGGCGAATTCAAACCACTGCATCGGATTAATCCGCTGCGTCTGAATTATATCATGCAACGTGCAGAAGGCATTTTCGACAAGCAGATACTCGACGTAGGGTGTGGTGGTGGCATTCTAGCAGAAAGCATGGCGCGTGAGGGTGCCAAGGTTACTGGGCTGGATATGGGAACCGAACCTCTACAGGTAGCACGTCTACATGCGCTGGAGAGTGGTATGGATGTGACTTACGTTCAGGAAACGGTAGAAAGCCACGCACAAGCTTATCCACAACAATATGACATTGTCACCTGTATGGAGATGCTCGAACACGTCCCCGATCCCGCCTCCGTGGTCCGTGCCTGCGCTCATCTGGTAAAACCTGGCGGTCACGTGTTTTTCTCCACCATTAACCGTAATACCAAGGCCTGGCTGATGGCGGTTATCGGCGCGGAGTATATTCTCAAGATGGTTCCTCAGGGCACACATGATCATAAGAAATTTATCCGGCCTTCCGAACTGATTGGCTGGCTCGACAACACTGGATTACGTGAAAAACACATAATTGGCCTGCATTACAATCCACTTACTAACCATTTCAAGCTCGGCAGTAATGTCGATGTGAACTATATGGTTCATACACAGCACGAAGGGTAACTGTACAGCACCGAGGAACCCTCGGTGTTACAAGATCATTAAGATAACTCCCTATTTACCGGTTTCGAACATAAATATTGGTTAAACCGTTTTTAAGAATATTAAAACAGGTCAATATGCCGTTTTTTTCTAACGTTTAATAAAGCGGCAAACGATCGTAATTTTCTATAATTCGTCAAAATCTTATCCTGCTTATTGACAACCTTGTCATGCCAGTCGCAGTGGGCTCTTGCAATGGGCTATCAAATTTCACCCCCAAGTTATCCACAAAACAGACCGATTTTGTTCACTTGCAAACCCACTACTTTATCACTATCTTGTTACCACACCGACACACACCCCCTATATATAGTGTTTATATACTAAGCAAAGCGACTACACTTTCTGCTAAGGGGAATTATACGGACAGGTAAAAATGAACCAAATCCTACTTGTAACTAAACGCGATGGCAGTAAAGAGCACATCAATCTCGACAAAATCCACCGTGTCATCGACTGGGCAGCCGAAGGTTTACACAACGTCTCGGTATCTCAAGTAGAGTTGCGTTCACATATTCAGTTTTATGACGGCATCAAAACTGCCGATATCCATGAAACCATCATCAAAGCCGCCGCCGACCTGATCTCTCGCGACGCACCCGATTATCAATATCTTGCTGCTCGCCTTGCCATTTTTCATCTGCGGAAAAAGGCTTACGGTCAGTTTGAGCCCCCCAAGTTATATAACCATGTAGCACGCATGGTTGACATGGGGAAATACGATAAGCATCTGCTGGAAGACTACACCGCTGAAGAGTTCGAGCAGATGGATTCCTTTATCGATCACTGGCGTGATATGAACTTTTCCTACGCCGCCGTTAAGCAGTTGGAAGGGAAATATCTGGTGCAAAACCGCGTGAGCGGTGAGATTTACGAGAGCGCACAGTTCTTGTATATCCTGGTCGCAGCTTGTCTGTTTTCCAACTACCCGCGTGACACCCGTCTGGATTACGTAAAACGTTTCTATGACGCGATTTCCACCTTTAAGATTTCATTGCCGACACCCATTATGTCCGGCGTGCGTACCCCTACCCGCCAATTCAGCTCATGTGTATTGATCGAGTGTGGTGATAGCCTGGATTCCATCAACGCGACATCGAGCGCTATTGTAAAATACGTTTCACAACGCGCCGGGATCGGCATCAACGCTGGCCGTATTCGCGCATTGGGTAGTCCAATCCGTGGCGGTGAAGCTTTTCACACCGGATGTATCCCGTTCTATAAACATTTCCAGACCGCAGTAAAATCCTGCTCTCAGGGTGGGGTTCGTGGCGGTGCCGCAACGCTGTTTTACCCAATGTGGCATCTGGAAGTGGAAAGCCTACTGGTACTGAAAAACAACCGTGGCGTTGAAGGTAACCGCGTACGCCACATGGACTATGGCGTGCAAATTAACCGCTTAATGTATCAGCGCCTGATCAAAAACGAAGAGATCACCCTGTTCAGCCCGTCTGACGTTCCTGGTCTTTACGACGCCTTCTTCGCCGATCAGGATGAATTCGAGCGCCTTTACACGCGTTATGAGCAAGATGACAGCATTCGTCAACAGCGTGTGAAAGCGGTGGAACTGTTTTCACTGATGATGCAGGAGCGTGCTTCTACCGGGCGTATCTATATCCAGAACGTCGATCACTGCAACACCCACAGTCCGTTTGATCCACAGATCGCACCAGTGCGCCAGTCAAATTTGTGCTTGGAGATCGCTCTGCCAACCAAGCCGCTGAATGATATCAACGACGACAGCGGCGAAATCGCGCTGTGTACGCTGTCTGCATTCAACCTTGGCGCCATCAATAGCCTTGACGATCTGGAAGAGCTGGCAACCTTGGCCGTTCGTGCTCTCGACGCGCTTCTTGATTACCAGGATTACCCGATCAAAGCCGCTCAGCATGGCGCAATGGGCCGTCGCACATTAGGTATCGGCGTAATCAACTATGCCTATTATCTGGCGAAGAATGGTGTACGCTATTCCGATGGCAGTGCCAACAGTCTGACCCACAGAACTTTTGAAGCTATCCAATATTACCTGCTGAAAGCATCGAACCGTTTGGCTCAGGAACAAGGGGCTTGCCCATGGTTCAATCAGACCACCTATGCGAAAGGCATTCTGCCAATAGATACCTACAAGAAAGATTTGGATATGATCTGCAGCGAACCCTTGCATTATGACTGGGAAACGCTGCGTAAAGAGATTAAAGAGACCGGACTGCGCAACTCAACGCTGTCTGCCTTAATGCCGTCGGAAACGTCGTCACAGATATCCAATGCCACTAACGGTATTGAGCCGCCGCGCGGTCATGTCAGTATAAAAGCCTCAAAGGATGGTATTTTGCGCCAGGTCGTTCCTGAGTATGAACGTCTGAAAAATGATTATGAGCTACTGTGGGAAATGCCGAACAACGACGGTTACCTGCAACTGGTAGGGTTAATGCAAAAGTTTGTTGACCAATCTATTTCGGCTAACACCAACTATGACCCAACCCGTTTCCCTGGCGGTAAAGTGCCGATGAAACAGTTGCTAAAAGATCTGCTTACCACCTACAAGTTCGGTGTGAAGACGCTGTATTACCAGAATACCCGCGATGGTGCAGAAGATATCCAGGAAGATTTGCAGCCGACACAAGGCAGTGATGATGACTGCGAAGGCGGCGCTTGCAAGATCTAACGTAAGACACTGCGGGCCAGCGTTCTTCTGGCCCCTTCAATTCAGTACGGCATTAATGGACACAAGCTCATGGCTTATACCACTTTCTCGCAAAACAAAAACGACCAGTTGCTTGAGCCGATGTTCTTCGGCCAGTCAGTCAACGTGGCGCGTTTCGATCAGCAAAAACATGCAATTTTCGAAAAACTGATCGAAAAACAACTCTCTTTTTTCTGGCGTCCAGAGGAAGTTGACGTCTCGCGCGATCGAATCGACTATCAGGCGCTGCCAGAACACGAAAAACACATTTTCATCAGTAACCTGAAATATCAAACGTTGCTGGACTCAATCCAAGGCCGTAGCCCTAATGTCGCGTTTCTTCCGCTGATCTCAATTCCAGAGCTGGAAACTTGGGTGGAAACCTGGTCATTTTCTGAAACCATCCATTCTCGATCCTACACGCACATTATCCGTAATATCGTTAACGATCCGGCACTAGTGTTTGATGACATCGTAACAAACGAAGAGATCCTCAAACGCGCCAAAGATATCTCTAGCTACTACGACGATCTGATCGAGATGACCAGCTACTATCATCTGCTCGGCGAAGGCACCCATCAGGTAAACGGTAAAAGCGTTACTGTGAACCTGCGCGCCATCAAAAAGCAGCTGTATTTGTGTCTGATGAGTGTTAACGCGCTGGAAGCCATCCGTTTCTATGTCAGCTTCGCTTGCTCATTTGCTTTCGCTGAACGTGAGTTGATGGAAGGGAACGCCAAAATCATCAAGCTGATCGCCCGCGACGAAGCCCTGCATCTAACCGGTACTCAGCATATGCTGAATCTGATGCGTTCTGGCGCCGATGATCCGGAAATGGCCGAGATTGCCGTAGAATGCGAGCAACAGTGCTACGATCTGTTCGTATTAGCGGCACAACAAGAGAAAGAATGGGCCGAGTACCTGTTCCGTGACGGCTCGATGATTGGCTTGAACAAAGACATTCTTTGCCAATATGTTGAATATATTACCAATATCCGTATGCAGGCGGTCGGACTGGCGTTGCCATTTAAGACGCGTTCGAACCCTATTCCCTGGATTAACGCCTGGCTGGTTTCCGACAATGTGCAAGTGGCACCGCAGGAAGTAGAAGTCAGTTCCTATCTGGTTGGGCAGATTGACTCTGAAGTCAATGCTGACGACCTGAGTGATTTCGAGCTATAGGTGGCTACATCAACCGTAACACTGCGTACTACCGGTACGCAGCTCTCCTGCCCTGAAGGTGAAAACTGCCTGCTGGACGTACTAGAACTTCACGATGTGGCGGTGGAGTACCAGTGCCGCTCAGGTTACTGCGGCGCTTGCCGTCTGAAGTTGGTAAAAGGTAAAGTCGCCTACCAGCAACAACCGTTGGCGTTTATCAATGACGGGGAAATCCTGCCTTGCTGCTGTATGCCATTGATGGATATAGAAATTGAAATTTAGGCGGAGCATCTCCGCCCTGTAAATATTGACTACTCAATGACCTGAATAATTTCCAACCAGCTGTTTTTACCACATGCTTTTCCGCCGTTCAGCCAGCGGCGAAGCATATCCAACGCCAGCATAGCCACCGATTCCTGACGCAAACGCAAGTCGTGACGAGCCGCTCGATAACTCACGGTCTGACCGATACCACCTTTCGGGGTATGCAAAGCAATACTGACACGATCGCCCTCTATTGAACTGACCGCCAAGGCTAACTGTGCCCCAGTAAGCTGAGCCAGGGACTGCGCTCGCATCAGTAAGGCTTCTAATGTCTCAGAACAATATGCCGGTAACAGTTCCCCACCCGCCAAAGGCGCTGCTGCGTTCTGCAACTGCAGATTGATGAGTCCCGCGGTAAACTGTTCACTCAAAGCCAGTTTCATGCCACGCTGTTGTAAGCTTTGCGCCAGCTCCGCCGGTAATCCTGCCGTTCCTTCAAAAATCGTGTTATCGCCAGCAACCTCTCGAATGCGTTGCCATGTCTGTTCCATTGCGGCTCGATGCGTCGCTGGCCCAGTCAATTTCAGTTCAATTATGGGGCTGGAAGAACGATAGCCAAGCACAACGTCCGGCGGAAGAGGTATCCCATCTAGCTGGGCCGCCAAATCGCTTTCCGATGTGCCAAAGGTCGTCAGACGCAGGCACAACGGCGGCTCAGGCAATGTAAAACGCAGGCTCAAACGCGGAAGGATCTGTTCCTTCACCATCACCTTAAATTCTGAAGGCACTCCCGGCGTGAAGAACATCTGACATTTATTTAGAGTTAATGCAAAACCACAGGCGGTACCAACACGATTATCGAGCATCTCGGCATTGGCGGGAATTTGCGCCTGCTTGCGATTAGAAGCTGCCATTGAGCGACCGCGCTCAGCAAAGAATGCCTCCATGTATGCAACCCATTCAGGATGCTCAACCAGTTCGACACCGCATGCTTTGGCTGCCGCCAGTGCACTAAGATCGTCGCTGGTTGGCCCCAGACCACCATTAACGATCAGCACATCGGCGATGTAGCTGCGTTCTTGTAAAACGTCAACCAGAGCAGAGAGGCTATCCCCCACCGTTTCACGTGCGCTGATCGGTAACCCTTGCTGGAAAAAATAATCGGCCAACCAGGCAGCATTGGTATCTATAATTTGCCCATGCAGCACCTCGTCGCCGGTACTGAGCATCTCCACTCTTAACATTGCTCTCTCCCGTTTTTATTTCAGCCACTATAGAAGCCAGCCAACAACTTTTCATCAATTACCTGGCAATATTTATGATCAGCGATATTTTTACAGCCTAAACATCGTATTTTTACGTAAACTTAAGTTTACGAAAATTGTAACACCATATTGACATAATAGCGGCAATGAACTATTCTGCCGCACTAAAAATTAAGCATCTAATATTCATTAAAATCACCAATTAGCAGAGAAATCAGTGAAGAATCGCACTCTGGGCAGTATTTTTATCGTGGCAGGCACCACTATAGGCGCAGGAATGCTCGCCATGCCTCTAGCAGCGGCAGGAGTTGGCTTTGGCGTGACGCTAGTGCTCCTCGTCGGATTATGGCTATTAATGTGCTATACCGCGCTGTTGCTGGTGGAGGTTTATCAACATGAGCAGGCGGATATGGGGTTGGGAACGATAGCCAAACGCTATCTCGGCCGCAGTGGCAAATGGCTCACCAGTTTCAGTATGATGTTCCTAATGTATGCCCTGACCGCTGCCTATATCAGCGGAGCTGGCGAGCTGTTGGCGACAAGTCTCACCCAGTGGACAGCCCAAGAATTTCCTACCTATCTCGGTGTATTACTCTTTACTTTGATCGCGGGTGGCGTGGTTTGCATTGGCACTCACTCGGTTGATCTATTAAACCGTATTTTGTTTAGCGCCAAAGCCATCTTCTTGATCGTGATGCTTGGCTTAATGATGCCCCACATCAATCAAACCAATCTGATGACACTCCCCTTAGAACAAGGGCTGGCGCTTTCGGCTATACCGGTCATTTTCACTTCTTTTGGCTTCCACGGCAGTGTGCCAAGTGTGGTCAGCTATATGGGTGGGAACATCCGCAAACTACGTTGGATCTTTATTATTGGCAGCGCTATTCCGTTGGTTGCCTATATATTCTGGCAGTTAGCGACTCTCGGCAGCATCAGTTCCACGACTTTCGTTGGCATTCTGGCTCAAGAGGCAGGACTCAATGGGTTACTGCAGGCCGTTCGTGATGTCGTCGCCTCCCCAAATGTCGAGTTGGCAGTGCATCTGTTTGCCGATCTGGCTCTGGCTACATCGTTTCTCGGCGTTTCACTTGGGTTATTCGACTTTCTGGCCGATCTGTTTAAACGCCAGGATAATGTCCGTGGCCGATTGCAGACCGGTGCTATAACCTTCCTGCCACCACTGGCATTTGCCCTGTTCTACCCACGTGGTTTTGTGCTAGCGCTGGGTTTCGCGGCAATCGCACTTTCTGTTCTGGCACTGCTATTACCTGCTTTGCTGGCATGGAAAACCCGCCAACAATGCCAAGGCCACTATCGAGTCTGGGGCGGTACCCCCGCATTAGCGCTGGTGTTTATCTGTGGGATAGGGGTGATTGCTATTCAGATAGGCATCGCCAGTGGTCTACTACCGGCCGTGGGATAGAAGATATGGGGGCTTAACAAGCCCCCATCGTAAACCAAAATCAGAAACTCAGCCCTACACCAACATAAGGACCGTCGGCTACGGTATTATCCCGATGTCCGTCTTTGCCTTTAATATTGATGTAACGATAGCCGACATCCACACTGAGTGGCCGGAAAACATTCCAATGTACCCCTCCACTGGCTTCATTATAAGCCTTAACGCCGCTGGTCAGTGATTCTGGGGCAAAATAGCCTTCACCATACAGGCTTATATAGCGGTTCAGTGTCCATTTGAGGCCGCCTCCTAATGCCAATGCCGCACCACTCTTACCATCTTGTGGACTGAGATAAAGCGCTTTCCCTCCGACTGTTGCCATCAAAGGTCCCAACGGCATGCTAAAATCCAGGCCCAGACTACCCACACTGCCATTATGATCACTACGCAGCCAGTTACCGCTAATCCCCAACCCTGGTATAGGGGAACCTAGCCCAAAGCCCATATTGGTGTAATGTTGCCCAACCTCACCACTCACGCTAATTGCATTGGCAGAGCCCATCACAAACAGCAGGCCTGCAGCGCACGCGACTAAAGATTTACTCATTATTGTGCCTTCTCACTCTTCATCATCAGGGGACCCCCGGAAATAGCAGCGATGAGTGTAACCGAATTATCCTAAGCATCAGAGGTGATTTAAAGCTATTCCCTCCATTTTTCAGCTCACAATAAAGTGTATCGGGAATGGCGTCACCTACGAACCAAACAGTTTTGGTGTGTTCCAGGAACAGCCGGATT
This sequence comes from Serratia sp. UGAL515B_01, assembly GCF_033095805.1. Classification (NCBI taxonomy): domain Bacteria; kingdom Pseudomonadati; phylum Pseudomonadota; class Gammaproteobacteria; order Enterobacterales; family Yersiniaceae; genus Serratia; species Serratia sp. UGAL515B_01. The sequence continues at coordinate 2,218,901 of NZ_CP109901.1, forward strand.
TCAGCGAGCCACCATTAAGCATTGAAGGCGCAGCCGACCACGGGAATCATCGGGAAGATGACGATTACTATAGCCAGCCGCGTGCGCTATTTAGTCTTCTTAGCGCTGAAGAACATCAGCGTATGTTTACCCGAATTGCAAAGGAACTCTCGCAGGTACCGGAGCAGATACAACGTCGTCAGGTTGATCTGTTCACCAACGTTCATCCCGACTACGGTGCCAGTGTCGCTAAGGTATTGGGATTGAAATAACCCTCTTGTTTCATACCAAAAGGCCACCCCAGTGGTGGCCTGAGTTTGATGAAAACTGAGTGGCCTTTGTGGTTCAGTAATCCGGTGACTCAGCCAACTGCTTGCTAGCCCATTGCTGCAGACGACGACGTGAAATCTTGATGCCACCACTTTTTAACTCTGCTGGTAGAGGAAGAAGAGCAATCGGCCGCTGGAAACTCACCAACCTGTCTTCTGCCCATGCCAGTAAAGCCGCCAATGTCAGTTCACCTTCCGACTCAATTACCGCGACAGCACGCTGGCCAAATTCGGGGTCCTCAACGGGGACAATAAAAATCTGGGTTACCTGCGGGTGTGCCGTCAGAATGCGTTCGACATCCTCCGGCTGTACGCCTTCTCCACCACAAAAAAACAGATTGTCCATGCGACCAATAATGCGCAGTTCTCCATGTTCCATAGCGCCACGATCTCGAGTGTGAAACCAACCTTCTGCATCGGCGAGAGGCCTTAACTGGCCCTGATGCCAATACCCCAACGCCAGGCTGTTTGAACGTATCCACACCTCTTGCTCCACCAGCCGTATTTCACGCCCTGGCAGTGGCAGACCGACTCCCGGGAGTTCATCTGCTCGCTTGACGCATACCGTCGAAGCCAACTCCGTCAGACCATAACCGCACCAACAGCGAACCCCCATCGACTCGGCCTGTTGAGTGAGAGAAACTGGGATCATCGCACCACCAAGCAGAACCTCTTTCAAGGCGTGTTCTATCATCGGTTCAGACAGCAGCCGCCACAACTGGGTAGGCACCAGGGATGCATGGGTACAACCAGCCAATGCATCAGCTAAAGGTTGCATATCACGCACTACCAAGGTTGCGCCTACAGTCAGCCAGCGCCAGACAATGCCCTGACCAGAAACATGGAATAGCGGCAGGGAGAGCAGCCAACTGTCATGCGGTTGAAAATCCATAAGGTGCAATACGGCTTCAGCACTGCCAAGGTGCGCGGCATAACTATGAGCAGCAGCTTTCGGCACACCGCTAGAACCGGAAGTCAACGTCAGGGTCGCCAGACGGTTTACATCCCAAGGCTGCCAATGCAACTTACTTTCACATTGCCCCGATGAGGAAAGGACGATCACTGAAGAAGGTAGAGTTGGCATATCGTCAGGGCTGAAAGCAAAAGCGATATCCAGGTCCGGCAATAATGTTGCCAACAGTGCCTCAGGCAACTTTGGATTAAGCGGCAACAACCGTGCCCCACACTGCAGTAATGCCAGATAAGCCAGTAACAGGAAATAACTGTTTTTACCGCACAACGCTACGCCATGACCGGGCAAAACCCCCTGATGCTGAAACTCAGCCGCCAAAGCCTCTACCTGTCGTTGCAATACCCACCAACTGACCTGCTGCCGACCAAAGATGACAGCCGTCGCTTCGGGTCGTTGAGTCGCCCAGTGCCGCCAAGGCCAATCATTCAACTGCGCCATACACACTCCAAAGCCTCTATACCCAGCAGTGGTAAGTTGCTCTCCGGCCAGCGGCGTAGTAACTGAGCTTGCATCAGGCTTAACGTATCCAGCCCAGGCACCGTGTCAGGCGTTAACCAATGGGCAATTCGCGCCAACTGCGTCAACCCTAGACTGGATTCAATGCTGGAACTGATCACTGCCGACAGGCCTGCCTGATGAGCCTGCGCTACCAGTTCACGGCAACGTGTCAGACTACCGACTAACGTCGGTTTAATAACAATAGCCGCCACGCCAGGCTCTGCCTGCACCACAAAATCCGCCTCACGAACGCTCTCGTCCCAAGCGATAGCGATCCCGGTTGCCTGAGCGAAATCGCGCGACTCATCGCGCGTTTTGCAAGGCTCTTCCAGGAACGCAATGCGGTCGCGCCAAGCAGGGTTGACGTATTTGGCAAAACCATCGGCTTTGGCTCGCGTCCAACTGCGGTTGGCATCTAACCGCAGCTTTAGATCTGGCAACGCCTCCAGCAGCACATTAACGATCATTCCATCGCGTACCGCTTCGTAAAGGCCAACTTTCACCTTAGCCACTTTCTCACCCGGTAACGCGGCTAACACATCAAATAGCTCATCGGGATCGCCCGTGCATAAGGGGGCTTTGCGGTAATCGGCCATTAGCGGCAACTGCTGTTCCAACTCGGCCAAGGCACAACTGGTGCCAAAGGCTACTGAGGGCCAGGTACTCAACCTAGGGGGTTCACCCGCAAGCCAGGCCTGCAGCCACAGCAAAGTAGCCTGCTGCGCCTGTTCCAGTGTCTCCTGGCTGAACTCAGGTAAAGGCGCAATTTCTCCCCAACCTTGCTGTTCTCCTTGCTGCAGATAGACCAGCAAACCGTCGCGGGTTTTCAGCCGCTGATTGCGCAATATTACCCCCGCCTCCATAGGCAGACTGTAGCGATAAAGCTCGGCACTCCGCGTTTGCACTGTCATTACGGATTGCGCTTGAATTTGCTGAAATCAGGCTGACGCTTCTCGTTGAAGGCGTTGCGCCCTTCTTGACCCTCATCGGTCATGTAGAACAGCATGGTGGCATTACCCGCTAACTCCTGTAATCCCGCCTGACCATCGCAGTCGGCGTTGAGTGCGGCTTTCAGACAACGCAGAGCCATCGGGCTGTTCTGCAACATCTCGCGGCACCAGCGCACGGTCTCTTTTTCCAGATCGGCCAGCGGTACTACCGTGTTAACCAACCCCATTTCCAGCGCCGCTGCTGCATCGTACTGGCGGCAAAGGAACCAGATCTCACGCGCTTTCTTCTGGCCAACAATGCGCGCCATATAAGATGCGCCCCAGCCACCGTCAAAGGAACCGACTTTCGGCCCTGTCTGGCCAAAAATGGCGTTATCTGCCGCAATGGTCAAATCACACATCATATGCAGCACGTGACCACCACCAATAGAATACCCAGCCACCATCGCCACAACGGGCTTAGGGCATGTGCGGATCTGGCGCTGAAAATCGAGCACGTTCAAATGATGCACACCGCTATCATCGCGATAGCCGCCGTAGTCACCACGCACTTTCTGATCGCCGCCAGAACAGAATGCTTTGTCCCCAGCACCGGTCAGAATGATGGTGCCGATCCCATCGTCATAACGCGCGTTCGCCAGTGCTTCAATCATTTCCTTTACCGTATGTGGGCGAAAAGCGTTACGCACCTGCGGGCGGTTGATGGTAATTTTGGCAATACCGTCACTGGACTTGTGATACAGGATGTCTTCGAAGTCGCCTGAACAGTCCTGCCAATCAATAGCGGCATACAGTTGTTCTTCATTGGGATAAAGCATGTTCGGTTCCTTTATGTTCAAGAAATTCATGTAGCACGACAGCAAAACCTGCCGGGTTTGCCAAGTGAGCGTTATGACCCGCCATTGGCACAGTGCGTAATGGCAAACTGGCTTCACGCGTCAACGCCATAAACTTTTGGTCGTCCGCCCCACACAGCATCAGCATCGGCAGTGCCAAACGTTGTAATTGAGGCACAAGCCAAGGCTGTCGACCCAAAGAGGTCGCTTCAAGCATATCGGCAACCGCCGGGCCATGATTATTAGCGCGCGCTGCAATCAGTGCCTCACGGTTTACCGGTGTGATATCGGCAAATACCGGTTGCCGATACCAATCCGCCAGCACTGTCCTAATAGGTTCAGAACGGAAACGGCGAGCCCAGGCGGCATCATGTTCACGGCGCTGGAGGCGTAGCTCGTCGCTGTCCAATCCAGGGTTTCCCCCCTCGATCACAATACCTTGCAGGCCCGGTAATTGAGTATGACAAGCATGATGCATAGCAATGCGCCCCCCCAGCGAATACCCCACCAGCCAGTAACGCTCAATATTGTGCTGATGCAGTACCGCCATGATTTGCCGGCTGAGATCGGCAAAATCCTGACAGGATTGTGAGACTGAATCACCATGGCCGGGTAAGTCGATTGCCAAAGATGGCCATTGCTCACAGCGAGAGGCAATCATACGCCATTCATTGTTATTCCCTAACAGGCCATGCAACCAGACCAGCCAGGGACGATGGTGTTCGCCCTGTTGTAAAACGCGTGAGGCCAGCATCAGTTGGCCGCCATGTTTTCAACCAGGTGCTGCAACGTTTCTGCACCGTCACCCGCAGACACCCGCAACTCTATCAGCGTGGCACCGTCATGACGCCAGGCGTTTTCTAACGCCTGGCGCAATTGCTGCCAATTTTCTGGGCAGGCATAACCCAGTTGGAACATCGCCGCTGCATGATTGAAAGCGACATTTTGTGGCATACAGTAAAAACGTTGACGTTCCGCTTCCGGCGTTGGTAACAGCGAGAAAATCTGCCCACCATTGTTATTCACAACAATCAACACCGTCGGCGCGGAACATTGGCGTAATAGCGCAAGAGAATTCAGGTCATACAATGCCGAAAGATCGCCAACAATCGCCAACGTCGGTTTGCCTGTGGCTCGCTGAACACCGGCGGCCGTGGAGATTAATCCATCAATACCACTGGCTCCACGATTACTGAATACGGGATAACCCGCGGGTAATTGGGCGAATGCATCAATCAGGCGGACAATCAGGCTATTACCGAGAAACAGTTGACCATTTTCTGGTAACAGTTCAGGCAAGCGGTGAGCCAGTTGCGCCTCGCCAAATCTGTGGAGCAAATATTCCGATGTCAGTTCATACGCGCCATTCGCCAGCGAATGAAAATCAGCAGCCCACGATGAATGAGGTTGTGCCGGATGTAAGTCGAGCCATTCATCTACTGAAGAACGAATACGACGCCCACGATGATGTGACGGGTCTAGGCGGCCGGGTAGAGCATCTATCAACCAGTACTCTTCGGGTCGGCAAAGCCCTTGCCATTGCAACAAGCGTTTGCTTGTCAGACTGCTGCCAAATTGCACCACTAACTGCGCATCTTCCAACACATGACGTGCTTGCGGATGGGCAAGCCACAAATCGGCACAGGGCAAAGGTTGGCCTGTTTGTGAAAGGGCATCACCAATCAGTGGCCATCCGAGCATCTGTGCCCATTCAGCGAGCTTTATACCCTCTTTAGCACGCATTCGTCCGGCGATGATCACGCCACGCTTTTGTCGCCAGAGAAACCAGTCTGGCTGTTTCAACACCTGATGGGGATCTTCTTCACGCAGCCAAGGATGGGAGTCTTGCCACCAGTCCCCCAAAGCTGCTGACCATTCCGCATACTGCTGTTCATCACCACCATAAAGTGGTTCAGCAAACGGGCAATTGACATGCAAAGCGCCTTGTAACAGACGCGCCATAGCGCTATCAAGCGTTGAAACCAACCAACGGGCAGGAATATCAGGACTGGGACGTGGCAGGTCTATACTCAAGGTTGGATGGCTTGAATAGAGTCCAGGCTGATGAATCGCCTGATTGGCCCCGCAATTAATCAATTCAGGTGGCCGATCGGCCGTAAGAAATATCAGCCGTTCGCCGGTAAGTCCAGCTTCAATAAGAGAGGGATAGAGATTGGCAGCCGCCGTTCCTGAGGTGACGATCACCGCGACAGGCTCGCGGGAGGCCTTTGCCAAACCGAGTGCCAGATGGCCTAATCCTCGCTCGTCAAAGTGCGTGTGACAGACAAAAGACGTGTTTGCAGCAGCAGCTAACGTAAGAGGCGTTGAGCGCGATCCTGGAGCGATACAGACATGTCGCACTCCATGGCGAGCTAGCGTTTCCAACAATAAGGCTGCCCACCGACGATTAAAAATACTTGTCGACATAATTCGCTCACAAAATGAGTGTACAGAGGTTACGTGTCTAAGATTACCCAAACGGCGATATCGTATCTGGAGACATAACTCTGAATTATATTAGTAATCATCTTTCCGGCTTTTGCGCTGGCGCAAAAAGCCGGTAATCCCTGCATCTGGTCTTTTTGTGGCTGAATAAGAACCTATTCCAACTTATAAAAGCGTAATAACACGCCAAAATAAAACAAAAATTTAACATACAATGAAAAATTTACACATAAAACTCAACGTCTGTCTGAGCGATATAGCTCAACGGCAATTACTCAGGTTGAAGTAAAGTACGTAAACCCGCCGCTTTGTTTTCAATTTCCTGCCACTCATCAGCCGGATCGGAACCGGCAACAATGCCAGCGCCGGCATACAACTGAACCTGTGATCCATCAATTTGACAGGAACGCAATGTGACACAAAACTCTGCGCGTTCAGCGGAAAGATAACCAGCCGCACCGGCATACCAACGACGCTGGAAAGGTTCATTCTCACGGATAAAATCGCGTGCGGCCTGACGTGGTAATCCAGCTACTGCAGCAGTAGGCTGGAGCCGCTGCAAACAATCGGCATCATCACAACGTTTAAGTCGCCCTTCAATACGCCGCCGCAAATGTTGCACCTTACGCAAACGTACAACTTCAGCCGGTAAAACATCCACTGCATCGGCGCCACCTTGCAGACGCTGGCATATATCATCGACCACCAGCAGATTTTCCTGTTGGTTTTTGACATCCTGCAGCAACCACTGTGCCAAAACCCGTGCTTTATGTTCATTGGTGTGATTGGCCGTGGTCCCCGCAAGCGCTTCGGTAACAAGGTGATGACCTTCCCGCAGGTACAATCTTTCTGGGCTGGAACCGAGAAAGGCGGAATTTGCATCAATACGCATCATAAAGTGGTAACATCGGTGATTCACTCTGCGGCTGGCTGCCATCAGCGCTGGCGCAAACAGCGGGCTATCCAGCGTCAGCAACGAGCTGCGAGCCAGTACCACCTTATCCATCTGTTGCCGATCTATCGCCTTCAGCGCATCGTGCAGCATGATTTCCCACCCGGAACGCTCCGGTTGATGCTGTACCGAACGTACTTTTACTCGTAAATCTGCGATCGGTTTAGCTACCACCAAATTTTCCAGCCAGGCGCGTGCTGCCTCGGCGTCTTTACGCAAAGAATGCTCAGAAAACAGATTGAGTATTAATTCGCCCTTGCCCTTGCGGCTGATAATTTCCAGCCGCGGCAATAACAGCAGTGCATCACCGTCGAAAGCGTTAAGTCCCCATAGTCGTGCTTCAGGATGAACATTCACAAATGCCTGAGCCTGTGTCGGGTGCGAAAACTGCTTTGCTGAGCCACACACTGCGGCCTCTTGTAGCCCTTCGCGATGATGCCAAAAAAACTGAGGGAACACCGTCTGTGCAGCCAACCACTCGAGCAGCATCACCGTCAGACGATGGCGTATCGTTAATGTTATCTGCCGAAACCCGGCTTCTGAGGGAAAGTCTTGCCCAAGTTGCTGGTTTAGCTGTAGCAGCAATCCCGAAAGTTGTTCCACTACCACCTCATTCATCAAGCTCTGAATAGGGAATTATACGGTAAATCAACCTCTGCGGGCGGAAAAATACCGTCAATGAGGCAACACAGAAAATGATTTATTAAGACAGGGCATTAAATTTTGCAAGTCACCACTGCCCCTGTAGCGAAATCCTGCTGGAGATTTTGTTTCAACCGAGAATGAACTCGTATCAATAGCGGATTAATCAAGGGGACTAGCCGCCTCACTATGGTAATGACCGACTCTTCTTTTGGCCGGGTACAAGGAAATCTTCCGTGAAAAAAAAACTCATCCGCTGGTTAAGAAAAAGCAATGCAGGCGCTAACGCCTCCCCGCAGCCAATAGCGCATAAGCATACCACCGTCGAAATACCTCCCGCCAACAACATCAAAGCGGAGCTGTTCTCTGTTGATCAAATGGAACGTTACGGCGAGCGTCTAGCGCGCTCGCATAAACTGGCTACGCGTAAAACACCCTACTTTTTACTTAAACGGTTAGATAACAACGAAAAGGTTTTGGCTGAATGTTGTCTACTGTTGAGTAAGGGTAAGAAAAGCATCATGACCCCTGCGGGAGATTGGTTGCTTGATAACTTTTACCTTATTGAGGAACAAATTCGTGTTGTCAGGCATCATCTTCCAAAAACATTTGGCCGTGGATTGCCGCAATTAACCGCACCGTACAGCTGCCCACGTATCTACGATATCGCCACCGAGGCCATCGCCCATGGGCACGGACGGTGGGACACAGAAAGCCTGACGCGTTACATTGCCGCTTATCAAAAACAAGCGACTCTGACTCTAGGCGAACTTTGGGCATTACCGGGTATGCTAAGACTGGCGCTAATTGAAAATCTACGCCGGGTAGCAGTAGAAGTCGCAGAGGCAGAACAAGAACGCAACCTAGCCGATAGCTGGGTCACTAAAATGCTGGAGTCGGCGGAAAACGATCCGGCTAACCTGATTATCGTGATCGCCGACATGGCGCGTTCTAATCCTCCTCGAACCAGCGCCTTTGTTGCAGAGTTGGTACGACGTCTGCAAGGCCACGGCTCAATGCTGGCCCTGCCGCTCACTTGGGTGGAACAGCGCCTCGCCGAAGTCAACATGACATCCGAAGAACTGATCCACCTTTTCAATCAGCAACTGGCCGCCAGCCAACTTTCCGTTAGCAACAGCATTTCAGGCCTGCGCCAATTGACTGAAATGGACTGGGCTGAATTTGTCGAAACCATGAGCCAGGTTGAACACACGTTGTGCAAAGACCCCGCTGGGGTTTATCCGTTAATGCATTTCGATACCCGTGACAACTATCGCCACATGATTGAACTGCTCGCTCGCTCTTGCCCACATAATGAGGTTGAGGTAGCTAAGTACGTCTTAAATATGGCACGTGTCGCGGCAGAAACCCCGGACAGCGATCCGCGTACCCACCATATCGGCTATTACCTGATCGACGCTGGTCGTCTACCATTGGAACAACAACTCGATGTGCGATTTGGACGAATCACTCACATTCGTTATGCATTGAGTCACGCCCCACTGCTTTCCTGGATCGGTAGTCTAGGCCTGCTTACCACTGCCGGTTGTGCAGTGCTGCTGCGTGATACCTATAACACCGGTATTACCTGGGCATTACTGATACTGTTACCCCCACTGGCGATCGTGATTAGCCAGTTTATTCTCAGCATGCTGAGTGAGGTCACCACGCGTAGCCGCTCACCACTGCCGTTACCAAAACTCGATTTTTCCCATGCTATTCCAGCGGAATTCCGAACGCTAGTGGTGATGCCAACCTTACTTAACAGTAAGGACAGCATTGATCAATTGCTCAATTCGTTAGAAGTCTGTTATCTGGGTAACAAAATGGAACACCTGCATTTTGCCCTGCTCACCGACTTTAATGATGCACAACAGCAGCGGTGCCCTGAGGATGCGAGCCTGTTGACTTACGCAATCCAGAAGGTCACTGAGCTGAATGCGCGTTATATCTGTGCAGGGCCCAGTTATTTCTTTCTTTTTCACCGAGAACGTCAATGGAATGAACAACAACAGACATGGATGGGGTTGGAGCGTAAACGCGGTAAGCTGAGCGCACTGAATGACTGGTTGCGTAACCGCGATAACACATTCACTACTCAGATTGGCCAAGATCTGGAGGTGCTGAAAAACGTCAAATATGTGATCACACTGGACAGTGATACCGTTTTGCCGCGCGAGACAGCCCATCAATTGATCGCCGCCATGGCTCACCCTTTGAATCAGCCACAATATGACGTTAAATTACAGCGCGTTGTAGCCGGTTATGCCATCCTGCAACCCCGAATGGCAGAGGAGATACCGCCCTGCGGCCAAAGCCGCTATGCAGCACTCTGTAGCAGTACGCCCGGTAACGATCCTTACACCATGATGGCTTCCGATATCTATCAGGATCTGTTTGGTGAGGGCTCATTCATTGGTAAAGGGATTTATGACGTCGACATATTCTCTTCCAGCCTGAAAAACATCTGCCCGGAAAATCTGGTGCTGAGCCACGACCTGTTGGAAGGATGCTACGCCCGCTCGGGTTTATTGAGTGATGTTCTACTTTATGAGCAATACCCCAGTAATTATCTGGTCGACGTGGCGCGCCGTTCTCGCTGGATCAGGGGAGATTGGCAATTATTCAACTGGCTTTTACCACGAGTAGCAACCGAAGATGGCACGCGCACTGCCAATCCGCTGAGCCACCTGTCTCGCTGGAAGCTGTTCGATAACCTGCGCCGCAGCTTGGTGGCCCCATGTTTCCTGCTGCTGCTGTTCTCAGGTTTTACCTGGTTATCAGCCCCCTCTTATTGGCTGACGGTGTTTACCATTATTCTGCTCCTGCCTACGTTACTGGCATTGATGCAAGATCTGGTCTGCAAACCATCCCGTCGACCGTTTATTCAGCACATGCAGATTGTATTAAAGGGTTCATTGCACCGACTGGCACAAGTGGGCCTATATTTAGCCGTATTACCTCATGGGGCCTTATACAGCCTGAAAGCCATTAGCATTACGCTGTGGCGATTATTGGTGAGCAAACGTAATCTGCAGGAATGGGCCAGCTTCGATCAAACCAAACGTTCTCACACTGTGACAGTAGAGAATTTCTACCGCAGCCTCTGGGTCAACCCGTTTGCTGGTGTGCTCTTACTACTGCTGGCGATACTTTCTGGCCCAGTGGCCCTGATGGTGACACTCCCCTTTGCTACTCTGTGGATCCTGTCTCCATTGCTGCTATGTACTCTCAGCCATCAGCCAGTACGCCACGCAACGGCTCTCAATACTCAGCAACACCGCTTCCTACGCCAGACCAGCCGTGAAACCTGGTCATTTTTCACCCGCTTTGTCAATCAACAAGAAAACTGGTTGCCGCCCGATAATTTTCAAGAGATCCCGCAACCCATCATTGCGCATCGCACTTCTCCGACCAACATTGGTTTGGCCCTGCTGGCAGATCTGACCGCTTATGATTTTGGCTATATAACACTTAGCGAAGCTTTGCATCGCATCACGCTTACGCTGAACACACTTGATCAGATGGAGCGTTACCGTGGTCATTTTTATAATTGGTACGATACGCGGACGCTAGAGCCCCTTCCCCCACGCTACGTTTCCAGCGTAGATAGCGGCAATTTTGCAGGCCACTTGCTGACGCTGCGCGCCGGATTACCCGCATTAGCCATGCAACCCGTCATCACCCCAGCACTTGTGCTGGCAGGTCTGGAAGATACGTTATTGCTAGTGGAAATGCACTGGGGTGACGCCGCACCAAAGGGATTACACAGGCTGCATCAGCATTGGGAACAAGCGCAATATGTTCAACCAGCAATGCTGCAAACTGAGTTTGATGCAATGCGTCATCACAGTAACAACCTGCAAGAAGCGGCGCTGCAACACAGCGAAGAGACTAAACGCTGGGCAGACGCGTTGCATCACCAAATTAATACGCTTTGTAATGAATGGTGGCAATGGTTTGGCTGGCTAAGCATAAGCATGGCTGAACTGGGACAAATTCCTAGTTTGCAATGGCTGGCTAATCCACCGCAACGGCTGATCCTATCAAAAGAGCAACAAACACAGCTCGACAACGTATCGCAACTTGCTACCGAACGCCTATCCCAGTTGGCACAATTACAGCAACGGCTAGAAAACCTGGCGCAGATGGACTTCCGTTTCCTGTACGACGAAGCCACACATATGCTGACAGTAGGGTTCAACTGTGACCAGAATCGAGCTGATAGTGGTAAATATGATCTATTGGCATCAGAAATTCGCCTGACCCATTATGTTGCGATTGCGACTAATCAGATCCCCCAACGCAGCTGGTTTGCGTTGGGACGTCTGTTTACGGTTATCGACAAAGAACCTGCCCTGATGTCCTGGAGTGGCTCAATGTTTGAATACTTGATGCCACAGTTGGTGATGCCTGCCTATCCCGATACCCTATTGGTGCAAATGTGCCGCGCCGCCGTGGATAGGCAAATTGCCTGGGGTAAGGAACGAGGCGTCCCGTGGGGGATCTCTGAATCTGGTTATTTTGGTTTTGATACGTTACAAAACTACCAATATCACGCCTTTGGCGTTCCTGGCCTGGGGCTGAGACGTGGATTGGGGGAGGATATGGTGATCGCGCCTTACGCCACCATCATGGCGTTGATTATCGCCCCTGGCAGGGCCTGCAACAATCTGATTGAACTAGAAAAAAGGGGAGCCAAAGGTAATTATGGCTTCTACGAAGCGCTGGACTACACCACGTCACGCCTTAACCGTGGACAGCTGTATGCCATTGTCCGCTCCTATATGGCGCACCACCAGGGGATGAGTTTCCTGGCATTGTCACACCTGTTGCTGGATGCACCGATGGTAAAACGTTTTACCAATTATCCCGTTTTTCAATCATCACGTCTGTTACTACAAGAGCGGGTTCCAGATGCCGTTGAGGTTTATAGCACCCGACGCCACTTTGAAGCTCACGAAGAGACGATCAAGCCAGCCAGCGTCCCCGCACGCGAATTCACTCGTGTTGACTCACCCGTTCCAGAAGTGCAGTTACTGTCTAATACCAATTACCATCTGATGATCACCCACAGTGGCGGTAGTTACAGCCATTGGCAAAATCTGGCGCTGACACGTTGGCGTGAAGATGCCACCTGCGATAACTGGGGGGCGTTCTGCTATCTGCGTGATCCGCAGACCGGTGAAGTTTGGAGCAATACCTGGCAACCCAGTGGCGGGACAGAAAAAGCTTATCATGCTGTGCTTAGCGATGCCGGAGCAGAGTTCCAACGTAAGCAGGGAACGCTGTCAGTAAAGACTCAAGTGGTTATTTCACCAGAAGATGACATCGAACTGCGGCGTTTAACCTTGGTCAACCACAGTAAGCAGCCACGCATTATTGAAATCACCAGCTACGCTGAGGTCGTCTTGGCTCCTGCCAGCAACGATTTAGCGCACCCTGCTTTCAGCAACCTATTTGTACAAACTGAGTTGTTGACCGAGCAAGATGCCATTCTGTGCCACCGCCGCCCACGAGAGCCCAAAGATGTTTCACCATGGTTACTACATGCCATGACCGTAAGGGGTAAAAGTAGCCAAACATCCTTTGAAACCGATCGTGCCAAATTTATCGGCCGTGGTCATACCCCGGCTAATCCACAGGCAATGCAACAAAATAAACCATTAAGCAACACTGCCGGCCCGGTGATCGATCCAATTATCGCCATACGTCAACGAGTTCAGCTTGAGCCAAATATCCCGCTGACGGTGGATATCTTCTACGGGGTCTGTGAAAACCGCGCCAGCAGCCTGACCATGCTGGAGAAATATCGCGATCGCTTCATGGCAGATCGCATTTTCGAACTCGCCTGGTCACACAGCCAGGTGGTGTTACGCCAGCTTAACGCCAGCGAAGAGGATGCTAATCTGTTTAATCGGCTGGCCAGCGCAATCGTTTTCCCTGCGCAGGAAATGCGCGCGGCGAGCGAGATCGTTAAAAATCGCCGGGGACAATCAGGATTATGGGGATACTCTATCTCTGGCGATCTACCGATCGTTCTGCTTTCCGTAACCAGCCACGAGCATATCGCGCTGGTACGCCAGTTGATCCAGGCGCATAACTATTGGCGATTGAAAGGGCTGAAAGTAGACCTGGTGATCCTCAATGAGGATGCTGGCGGTTATCGACAAGAACTGCAAAATCAGATCATGGGAATGATTGCTGCTGGAATGGCATCATCCCAAACAGACAAACCCGGCGGGATTTTCGTGCGTTCCAGTGAACGTATGTCGCCAGAGGATCATACCCTGCTGATAAGCGTAGCGCGTATTTATCTTAACGATCAGCGCGGAGGGCTGGCTGAACAGCTCAACCAGCGGCTGCAAACGTCTCAACGAATGCAGCAAAAATTAGGACTACCAACGGCATCATCCAAGCTGGTAACCGTGGCCAACCTGCCGCACAATCTGCATTCACCTCAATTACCGGACCTCGATAACCTCCAGTTCTACAACGGCTTTGGTGGTTTCTCGGAAAATGGGCGTGAATACGTGATTACCATAAACGAAAGCAAAGTCACGCCTGCACCATGGTCAAACGTGATTGCTAATTCGATGTTCGGTTCGGTTATTTCGGAAAGTGGTCAAGCCTATACCTGGTATGAAAACGCACACGAATATCGCCTGACACCCTGGGAAAACGATCCGGTAAGCGATCGCAGTGGCGAAGCGTTCTATTTACGTGATGAAGAGAGTGGACACGTTTGGTCACCCACCCCATTACCAGCACGGGGACGTGGTCACTATCTGACACGGCATGGTTTTGGCTATAGCGTGTTTGAGCACCGTGAAAGTGGCATCGACAGCCAGTTAACCATGCTGGTTGCCAAAGAGGCACCGGTAAAATTGTTCCTGCTGACGCTCACCAATAATTCTGGCCGTACGCGGAAACTCTCTACTACCGGTTATGTCGAGTTTGTTCTCGGTGATTTGCGTCAAAAATCGGCGATGCATGTGGTGACAAGAACAGCATCTTTGCCAGGGGGCAGTGGAGTCCTAGCCACCAACCACTATATTGGCAACGGTTCAACACGCACCGCTTTCTTTGGTGTCACAGGTGTACATTGCTCAGTCAGCGGCGATCGGCGGGAGTTTATCGGCCGCAACGGTACGCTGGCCGACCCTGCTGTTCTGAAGTTGCGCAGGTTGTCCGGCAAAACAGGTGCAGGGCTAGACCCCTGTGGTGCAGTGCAATCGGCTATCAGCATCATTGATGGCGATCAGCGCAGCTTTGTATTCGTTCTGGGTCTAGGGCAGGACGCAGAACAAGCCGAAACCCTCATGCAACACTACCTGCAGGAAGATACTTTGCACGATGAACGACAACAGGTGGAGGAATACTGGAATAGCCTGCTTAACAAAATACAAATCACAACACCGTTTCCTGCAGTCAACTTACTGGCAAACGGCTGGTTGCTGTATCAAACCATTTCCTGTCGTATTCATGCACGCAGCGGTTATTACCAGTCCGGTGGTGCATTTGGCTTTCGCGATCAACTTCAGGATACCTTGGCGTTAACGCACGCCATGCCTGAACGCATGCGCGAACAAATCCTGCTCTGTGCTTCACGGCAGTTTGTCGAGGGGGATGTTCAACACTGGTGGCATCCGCCACAAGGGAATGGCGTTCGTACCCGTTGTTCCGATGATTACCTGTGGTTGCCACTGGCAATCTGCCATTACCTTGACGGAACTGACGATCAAACGATCCTCGAAGAACAGGTGGGGTATCTGGAAGCGCGTAGGCTCTTACTCGGTGAGGAATCGACCTATGAACTACCCGTCGTCAGTCCAGAAAAGGAAAGTTTATATCTGCATGGTGTCCGGGCATTGAAACAGGGTCTGAGGTTCGGTGAACACGGCCTGCCATTGATCGGGGCTGGTGATTGGAACGATGGCATGAATAGGGTTGGCATTGAAGGCCGTGGTGAAAGTGTTTGGCTCGGTTTCTTCCTGTTCTACATTCTGCAACGTTTTGGGAAACTGGCGACTTACCGCGATGATCAGGAACTGGCTGAGTTATGCCGTATAGAAGCGGAAAAGCTTCGCATTAATCTACACGACCACGCATGGGACGGTGAATGGTATCGTCGTGGATATTTCGATAATGGAGAACCCCTTGGCTCAAACAACGCGGCTGAGTGCCGCATTGATGCCATTGCTCAGAGCTGGTCGGTTATTTCAGGTGCTGGTGACAAAACTTATAGCGCGCAGGCGATGCAATCTCTGGATCGACATCTGATCGATAATCAGGCAGGTATTATCAAGCTGCTAACCCCGCCATTTGATGGCAACGGCCCAAATCCCGGTTATATCCGTGGTTACCTGCCCGGAGTACGTGAGAACGGTGGCCAATACACTCACGCAGCGGTATGGGCAGTAATGGCATTTGCAGAAATGGATAATATTGAACACGCCTGGGAATTAATGGCCCTGATTAACCCGATAAATCACAGCCTGGACAGCAATTCTGCAGAGCGCTACAAGGTCGAACCTTATGTTGCCACTGCGGACATTTACGCAGTGGCTCCCCATGTTGGGCGTGGAGGATGGAGTTGGTATACCGGCTCAGCAGCCTGGATGTATCGGTTGATTATAGAGTCGCTGCTTGGACTTAAGCGCCAAGGTAACACACTCTCAATCCACACGCGCTTACCCGAGAATTGGCCACCGATCGCCATCACTTATCAAGAAGGAAGTAGCCTATATCACTTAACCCTGCGCCAGGGAGAGGGTAAAACTGAGGTGATTATTGATGGAGAGCAACAGTCTAACCCAGTGATTCCCTTGGTCGATGAGGGGAAGGATCATAGGGTCCAGGTGATACTGGGCCGCTGAGACTCTGTCGCGGCTGGTTCCGTAAATTTGCTGTGTACGAGCGCAAGTTGAAACATGAGTTGATGAAATGCCTCTAGGCTGAGAAGCATTTAAGCCGAACTTAATCTGACAGCCGCCTGCATAAATGGCCGGTAGCTGTCAGATCATCACGCTTAAGCTAACTTGGTCAGTGACGAGTTATTTACGCTCTATAGAAGAAACGGTGAGAGGGGACCCTTCAATTGGGTATGTCCAATTAACACGGGTATCGCCATTGACGATATAAGGGCCGGCTTCCCATTTGAGCAATACAGCTTTGGAGTCTGTTGAATCCTCAGTAAAAGTATATTGCCCCCAAATAAAGTTGCCGGGTGCGAAAGCCGATCTTTCAATTTCGATAGGCATTATGTCATTTACCGGTACCAGGACATCGGCAACGCGTTCACCCGTGATTGGATCCAAATAAAGCCTATGTATTTTTGACTGACACAAATATTGGATACCGAGATAATTTCCAATCGGTTTGACCCCTTCATGTGTATCAAGAAAGCCAGAATCAACGATGTTGTTTGATAGATCGTACAGACCAGTCCACGCTGAGACTTGTTTCAATACCCAGCCGTTTCCTGTTGCTGAACCGCCGGGGCGAGCCGTGAATAACTGTGTGGTTTTTTCATTATTTTCAACAGCGTATTTAAAATAAGAGACGATAGGTTTGCCTTCAGTATCGAAACCAAGGGCCATGCCGCTGTTGTTCAGTAGACCCCCACCCATTGGTACAGGATCGACAACTGTGCGTGGATCCCCGTACATAAAGGCGATGTTTGATACGATATCACCTTTAACGTTCTTCCAAACGTGCATATCGTCGCTCACAACATAGTGTACTTCAGAGTTTGAATCAGCCCCTTCACCACCGCGCCAAGTCCAAATCATATGATAACGACCATCCGGCCCTTTTTTAGGCACGCTAGGATAGGCACTTTTTGAGGGGTTTGTGTACCACCCACCAAAAACCTTTGCCAACCCCTGGTATTCCGTCTTCGGATCCCATAACTCCCAAGCACGTTTCATTGCGTTGAACTGATAGATATTGGAATAGGCAGCGCCAGGCAGGCCATGCTGGTAACGGAAGAACAACTGACCGTTCACACCGGTATAAAACGTCGGGTAACTCACCCATGCTTCAAAAGAGTTACCGTTATCTTTCCACTGAGGGATCATACCCGTACGAGTAAGTGTCGAGAGTTCACCAGGCGTAGTTGTCATCCAATAATTAAGCTTGTCGGCAAAACGTAAGCGAGCTACGACGTGCAGGTTGCCATTGGTATCAATAGCCATCGCAACGTTGGAGTGTGAATCATGTTCAAGTTTTTCCCCTATAGTAATGATGGTCCAACTCGCCTCATGAGCAGCACGTTTAGCGACGGTAAACTCCTTATTTACGTCGAAATAACCGATATATTTGGTATCGCCGTGTTCAACTATCGATGGGTTGGTTGCATATCCAGCCCACATTTTAGCTTGTTTACCAGATTGATCGGCAACCGTTTCAATAGCAGTTACAGCCCATGGTTTTTGCGGTTCAATGGTAAAGGTTTCTTGGTTTTCGAACGGGCATGAAATATTGCTACGCGTACGTTCCGTACCATCCGCCAAAATAGGACCACTCCAGATTGTAGCTATCAACGCTGCTCCCAACATCCTGGAATTGCAGGTCAGATTCTGCTTTATTTTGGTTACCCATGACGAACTTTGTATCACTTTATTCATATCAACTCCTTTTTGTTATTTCCCTAATGTGCAATGGATTTTCAATGGGTGAATGTAAACCATTTGAGTGATAGTTGTATTTTTTTTGATTATTAATGTTAATAAAATTTATTTTTTGTAGTGCATTAACGCCAATGCTAATCCCGTAAGAACCTGACTGGGCAACGTCTGGTTGGCACAATTATTTAGTCAATCGAAGCTGTGAGCTGACAGAATGACTCATAGAAAAAACCTTAAACTGCACCGTTAAAAACACTAAAGTTTCCTCAGGAAAGCGACTTTAATAGGATGGGATAGCAAACGGCATGGCCTCTTTATACTTGGATCACTGCACAGTAACGGTAAACTCAGCATCATCAATAATCCCCGCTGCCTCTGGCTATGAGGATGACAACCCGTTATTTATAGATAGGCAGAAGTGACAAGTGACGCTTTAGCCATCTGAAGCAGGTAGAGACCTACGTTGGACGCGAATTCAGGTTAGATGGAAAAGCAAACAACTTTTTTACAAATAATCGCGCAATCGCGCACTGGAATAACCACCCAGAAAAAATAAACCCCTGCCGAAAAATGGAGGGGTTTATAAATAGAACCGCCAAGGCGGCCTTTGGTGTTAGCTGTATGCTAATCAGAACATCGGTTGTGCCATCTGCACCAGCGTAATCAGCGGTTGCGGATAGAGGCCCAACAACAGCACCAACGCAGCTGAGATCAAGACCACCACACCGCCAGCAGTCAATGCCCAGTTGTTCGGCGTATCACGCACCAGAGTCTCAGGTGCGCTCAGGAACAGACTGACGGTCACACGCAAGTAGTAGTACAAACCAATTGCACTTCCTACCACCACCGCACCGGTCAGCCACCATAAATGCGCACTAACGCCCATTGCAATGACGAAAAACTTACCAATAAAGCCCAGCGTCATCGGAATACCAGCCAACGACAGCATCATTACCGTCATCACCGCAGAAAGAATTGGCTTGTGCCAGAACAGCCCACGGTAAGAGAACAGTGAATCTGCATCAGGGCCCCGGTAAGGGCTGGACATCAGACTAACCACACCAAAAGCACCTAGGCTGCTGAACAGATAACCTGCCAGATAGACACCCGCAGTCTCCAGAGAAAGCTGATGCGTTTGCACTGCTATTAGAGCAACCAGCAGGTAACCAAGGTGAGCGATTGAAGAGTACCCCAGCAGCCGTTTGATGTTGCTCTGGCTGATCGCCATTAGGTTACCAAACAGGATAGAACAGAAGGCGATAATCGACAGCACCATGCGCAATGCTTCGCTGTCGACAGCCGGCGCATAGAGGAATAAGCGCATCACCACCGCAAATATGGCAATCTTGCTGGCAGTTGCCAAGAAGGTGGACACCGGTGCCGGAGCACCTTGGTACACATCTGGGGTCCATAGCTGGAATGGCACCAATGACAGTTTAAAGCCCAGTCCAACCACCATCATGCCTATCCCCGCCAAGATCAGCGGTTGATGCAACATACTATCCTGTAGGCTCTTGCCAAGACCCGCCAGTGACAAGTCACCAGACTCGGCATAAAGCAACGCCATACCGAACAGCAGGAAGCTGGATGCTGCTGCTGATAGTACCATGTACTTGATCGCCGCTTCCAGTGAACGCTTCTGGCGATAGGCATAACCAATCAGACCAAACAGCGGTAACGAGATCAATTCAATACCGAGAAAAAGCGAAGCAAGATGATTGGCGCTCGCCAGCAGAATACCACCCATGGCAGCGATCAATACCAGCAGGTAAAACTCTTCGCGGTTATCCGGGTAACCTACCAACCATGGATAGGCAAAGGTACAGGTTGCCAGACTCGCCAGCAGCACCAAACCGGTATAGAACATCGCGTAACCGTCAATCCGCATTAGTGGAGTGACGTCCATTGGACCTACCTGTCCAACAAAGTAAAGCGAAAGCAGCGCCAGGTTAAGACCGATCACGGTCAGAGTAGCGTTGATAAAGTGGTCGCGTCGCCACGCAATGCACAGCATCACAACCACCACCGTCAATCCGACGATCAACAGCGGTAACAGTGCGATCAGTTGTTGAGGAGTTATTGTCATGGCGAATTACGGCCTTGTTGTTAAAATTGCTGAAACTGACGGACCAAACCAGTGTTGCACGTTGCTCATCGCCGCACTTGAGGTATCCAGGATCGGTTGAGGGTAAACACCCAACAGAACCAATAGAACCACGAGCAACAAGATAATGAACAATTCACGCGCGGTCATGCCTGGCAACGGTTGATCGGATTTGGGTGCGCCGTAGTAGGCACGCTGCATCATAATCAACGAGTAAACCGAAGCAAACACCAGGCCGAAAGTAGAAATTACGGTGATCACTGGCACAACTTGGAAGCTGCCGAACAGTATCATGAACTCACCGACAAAGTTACCGGTACCCGGCATCCCCAACGTTGCCACAGCGAAGAACAGGGACAGCGCTGGGATGAACTTGATCCGCCCCCACAGGCCACCCATTTGCCGCATATCACGAGTATGCAAGCGTTCATACAACTGACCACAAATGATGAACATACCGGCAGCAGATAGGCCATGCGCGATCATCTGTATCACTGCACCCTGGTAGGCCAGTTGGCTGCCGGTGTAGATAGCGATCAGCACAAAGCCCATATGCGAAACAGAGGTATAAGCGATCAGACGTTTAATGTCGGTTTGCGCAAACGCCATCCAGGCACCATAGAAGATACCTACCACCCCCAGCCACATAGCGATAGGTGCAAATTCGGCCGAAGCGCTAGGGAAAAGTGGCAGACTGAAACGCAACAGACCGTAGGCCGCGGTTTTCAGCAAAATCCCCGCCAGGTCGACAGAGCCCGCCGTTGGTGCCTGGCTATGCGCATCTGGCAACCAGCCATGTAAAGGCACCACGGGCATTTTCACCGCAAAGGCGATGAAGAAGCCCAGCATCAGCAGATACTCAACGTGATACGGCATTGGCGTTTTCAGCAAATCTTCATAATTGAAGGTCCACACGCCAGTGGCATTGTAGTGCACGAACACCAAACCCAAAATTGCAATCAACATCACCAGACCGCTGGCCTGGGTGTAGATGAAGAATTTGGTTGCAGCAGTAATACGGGTTTTACCGTCCGATGCCTTGTGCCCCCATAGAGCAATCAAGAAATACATCGGCACCAACATCATTTCCCAGAAGAAGAAAAACAGGAACATGTCGATGGCAAGGAACACACCGATAACACCACCCAAGATCCACAGTAGGTTCAGGTGGAAAAAACCCTGATATTTCTGGATTTCACGCCAGGAACAGAGGATTGCCAGAACGCCTAACAGGCCAGTCAACACAACCATAAGCAGTGATAGACCATCCAGCGCCAGATGGATACTGATACCAAAGCGCGGGATCCACGGCAACACGAATTCAGATTGCCACTGTGGAATACCTAGCGGTTTTGTTAACGAATAGCCGCCCTGCAACCACAGTTGCAAAGAGAGCACCAGTGTCAACCCCATTGCGATCAACGCTATCCAGCGCGGTAACTTAGTACCGAAACGCTCGAACTGCCAACACAGCAGACCGCCGATAAAGGGGAGAAGAATTAGCCAAGGTAATAGCATGGCGTTTTGTGTCCCTTATTCTACCCTTCGCCTTTCGAGTTGCGACGTTGCTGACTACGTTTGCCCTCCTCAGTCACTTACTTCAGTAAGCTACCGAGGAGCTGCACAGTTGCCACCTAGCCACAACTTGAAATTCTTAGGTATAAAACATTGTACATAGCGCTGAATTTACAAGCGCTACGCCCGATAACTGTATTCGAATTGTTCTGTTAAACCAACATCAACAGAGCTAATACGACCACTGCCCCTACACCCATAGACGCGATATACCAGCGTATCTGGCCGTTCTCGCTCAACGTCAGACCACGGTTCCCCCAACGGGAAAACTGCGCTGGCAGATTCATCATAGAGTTAAGCGGATCGCTTTGCAGCAGCTTGGCAACAAGCAGGTATGGCCTGACGAACACCTTGTTATACAGCCAGTCGAAACCCCAAGCATAGAACCACCAGGTTGAGAAGAAACGCCCAGGAGCACTTTTCGCTATGCTGTTCACCAGACTGCGTTTCCCCAACCAGAGGGCTGCCGCCAGCAAGATGCCTACGATAGCTACGGCACCAGAAGCCATCTCTAGCATCAGTACATTGCCATGAGCAAGTTCCGTGGTATCAGGCAAAACACCCTGCAACGGTGGAACGATCATCGCACCAACAAAGGTTGAGAGTACCAGCAAAACCAGCAGCGGCAAGTGGTGGGTGATGCCTTTACCTGCATGAGCTTTGATTTTCTCTTCGCCGTGAAACACGATGAAAATCATGCGGAAGGTATACAGAGAGGTCAAGAATGCGCCAACCAAGCCAGCAATCATCAGGTTGACGTGGCCGTTCGCCATTGCACCCGCCAAGATCTCATCTTTACTGAAGAAACCCGCAGTAACCATAGGCAGAGCAGACAATGCCGCGCCACCAACCAAGAAACAGACATAAACCAGCGGAATACTCTTACGCAGCCCACCCATTTTGAAGATGTTCTGCTCATGATGACAAGCCAGGATCACGGAGCCAGAAGAGAGGAACAGCAACGCCTTGAAGAAAGCATGAGTCATCAAGTGGAAAATCGCTGCATCCCAGGCCTGTACTCCCAGAGCCAAGAACATATATCCAATCTGGCTCATCGTTGAATAGGCAAGCACCCGTTTGATATCGGTTTGTACCAACGCGGCAAAACCCGCCAACAGCAACGTTACCCCGCCAACAACACCCACCAAGTTCAGTACTTCCGGTGCCATCAGGAACAGACCATTCATACGGGCGATAAGGTAGACACCCGCAGTCACCATGGTAGCTGCGTGGATCAATGCTGATACCGGCGTTGGACCAGCCATCGCATCTGCTAACCAGGTTTGTAGTGGAAGCTGTGCTGATTTACCAACGGCGCCGCCCAATAGCATCAGCGTTGCCCAGGTAATTGCAGTGTTTCCTACTGCCAGTTTCTGCGGTGCCAGCACCATCAGTTCACGAATGTTCAAGGTACCCAGTTCGTGATAGAGGATAAACAGTGCAAAAGCCAGGAATACGTCACCAACGCGAGTAACGATGAAAGCTTTCATCGCCGCAGCACCATTAGCCGGATCTTTGTAGTAGAAACCGATTAACAGATAACTGCACAGGCCAACGCCTTCCCAGCCAAGGTACATCAGCAGCAGATTGTCTGCCAATACCAGTACCACCATGCTAGCGATGAACAGGTTGGTATAGGCAAAGAAACGTGAATAACCCTCTTCTCCACGCATATACCAGGAAGCAAACATGTGAATGAAGAAACCGACGCCAGTAACCACCGAAAGCATAGTCAGTGACAGGCCGTCCAGTACTAGGGTCACCCCAATATTGAAGTTACCAACGGTCATCCAGTTCCATAGATTTTGCTCAAACAGTTCAACGCCAGCGGCTTTTTGACCAAGGAAATCAATCGCTGCATATACTGTAACGAGTGCCGCCAAACCAATAGAGCCCACACCGACGGTAGCCGCTGTGTTCTCAGACCAACGACCACGGGAAAATGCCAGTAGCAGGAACCCGATCAGCGGTAGCAGAATTGTTAAATATAATAGGTTCATCC
Organism: Serratia sp. UGAL515B_01; assembly: GCF_033095805.1. Taxonomy (NCBI): domain Bacteria; kingdom Pseudomonadati; phylum Pseudomonadota; class Gammaproteobacteria; order Enterobacterales; family Yersiniaceae; genus Serratia; species Serratia sp. UGAL515B_01. The sequence continues at coordinate 2,242,817 of NZ_CP109901.1, forward strand.
GCGCATCTCACTGACAGTATCAATATTCAGGGTATGACGACGACGGTAGAGCTGGAGTAACAGTGCCAGACCGATACTGGCCTCTGCTGCAGCCAAGCTGATCGCCAGAATATACATAATCTGCCCATCTGCCTGAGTCCAATAGCTTCCCGCCACAATAAACGCCAACGCAGCAGCGTTTATCATCACTTCCAGGCTAATCAGCATAAACAGCAGGTTACGGCGTATCAGTAACCCTGTTAGCCCAAGAACGAACAGTATGGCCGCCAAGATTAGCCCATGTTGAAGAGGGATCATGCTTGCTCCTCCGATTTTCTTTTCGCCATTTCAGCACTCGCTGAGGTTTTACTCAGAACTTCCCCCGGCTTGTGCTCACGACCAATGTGGAAGGCAACAACCAGCCCTGCCAACAACAGCATTGAAGCCAGTTCAACTGCCAGAACGTAAGGGCCGAAAAGGCTTATCCCAACCGCTTTGGCATCAACCATATCGCCGCTGATCCCCTCATCGGACACACTGCGGATAGCGACAATCAGTACTACCAACAAAACCAGTGATAATAAACCAGGGCCAACCCAGACAGATGGCTTCAGCCAGTCACGTTCCTGCTGTTGCACCGCGCTGCCAAGATTCAGCATCATCACCACAAATACGAACAGCACCATAATCGCACCGGCATAAACGATGATTTCGAGCGCACCTGCAAAATAGGCACCTAGAGAGAAAAAGACTGCCGAGATCGCCAATAGAGAAACGATCAGATACAGCAGCGCATGCACAGGATTGGTGTGCGAAATAACACGAATCGTCGCGACAATCGCAATCAAACCTGCCAGATAAAAGGCAATTTCCATGCTTTGCTTGCTCCTACGGCAACAGACCTTTGACATCGATCGGTTTGGCTTCATTTTCGGCTTCGCCTTTGGCTTTGCCGTCAATTGCCATACCGGCCATCCGGTAGAAGTTATATTCCGGATATTTACCCGGCCCCGAGATCAACAGATCTTCTTTTTCATACACCAGATCTTGGCGTTTGAATTCACCCATTTCAAAATCCGGCGTCAACTGGATCGCTGTGGTTGGACATGCTTCTTCGCACAGGCCACAAAAAATGCAACGCGAAAAGTTAATACGGAAAAACTCTGGATACCAGCGCCCGTCTTTTTGCTCCGCCTTTTGCAGAGAAATACAGCCTACCGGGCAAGCAACCGCACACAAGTTGCATGCCACACAACGCTCTTCGCCATCAGGATCGCGCGTCAGCACGATGCGACCACGGTAGCGAGGCGGCAGATATACCGGTTCCTCTGGATACATTTGGGTTTCGCGTTTGGCGAAGGCATGCAAGCCAATCATCCAAAGGCTGCGCACCTGGGTGCCGAAACCAACCACTAACTCTTTCAATGTCATGGTTTATTCACCCCTTATTGAGCGTTGTACAAAATAACCGCGGCAGTTGCCAGCAGATTAAGCAATGTCAGCGGCAAGCACACTTTCCAGCCAAAGGCCATTACCTGGTCATAGCGTGGGCGCGGCAAAGAGGCACGGATCAGAATAAACATCACCATGAAAAAAGCCGTTTTCAGCGCGAACCAGATAAATGGAGGCAAGAATGGCCCCTGCCAACCGCCAAAAAACAACGTCACAATCAGTGCTGAAACGGTAACAATACCGATGTATTCCCCGACAAAGAACAGACCAAACTTCATACCGGAATATTCAATATGGTAACCATCGGCCAATTCCTGCTCAGCTTCAGGCTGGTCAAACGGATGGCGATGGCATACTGCCACCCCAGCAATTGCAAAGGTAATAAAACCAAAGAATTGTGGAATAATGTTCCAGACGTGGGCCTGTGACTCCACAATCGCCTGCATGTTAAACGAACCAGCTTGCGCGACTACCCCCATCAATGACAGGCCGAGAAACACTTCATAGCTCAGAGTCTGCGCAGAAGCACGCATCGCACCTAACAGGGAGTATTTGTTATTACTTGACCACCCGGCGAACAGCACCGCATACACTGCCAAGCCCGCCATCATCAAGAAGAACAGAATACCGATGTTGAGATCGGACACCGCCCAGCTAGGACTGACAGGTACAATGGCAAATGCCAGTAATAAGGAAGTGAAGGCGATCATCGGTGCCAGGGTAAAGATCATCCTGTCGGAGAAGGTCGGAACCCAGTCTTCCTTGAAGAACATTTTGATCATGTCAGCGACTAATTGCAGTGACCCGCCCCAGCCGACACGGTTAGGCCCGTAACGGTTCTGGAACAACCCCAGCAGACGGCGCTCACCAAAACTCATGAAAGCGCCACAGCTTACAACGACCAGCAGGATCACTACCGCTTTCAGAATGGCGATCAGGATGTCGATCACCTCAGGCGTAAACCAGCTCATTGTGCCGCCTCCCGCAGATTTTCAACCGTTGCACCCACCAGCACTGGCGGTATCCCTGGCAAGCCGAGCGGTAAACCAACCTGGCCTTGTCCCAGTGTTTCACTCAAACGAACCGGCAAGCGTAGCAACTGCCCCGCACAGCTAAATTCCAGCCATGCTCCCGTTTTTACACCTAACAGGACAGCATCTGAAGGGTTAACCATCACATAGGCTTGCGGCATACGCTGTTGGATCACAGCTGAACGCTGAGACATTTCATCACTGCCGAACAGATGGTAGTAAGGCGCAACACGCCAGCCATCAACCTTAAAAGCAGCCGGGATGTTAGTGAAATAGCCAAGATTAGCCTCCCCTGCTTCAATCAGGCGAATGCCTGGATCGCCATGACGCAGGCTACCTCCGACCTCAGCCTGGAACTTGTTCCATGCCTGTGGTGAGTTCCAACCTGGTGCCCAGGCAAATGGGATCTGCTGACGATCCGCTAGTGGACTGTTATTACCTTCCATAGAGAAGGCAAACATAGTGTCTTTGTCCTGTGGCTGACGTGGTTCATGCACGCTGATGTTGGCACGCATCGCAGTACGCCCGCTGGAGCGGTGTGGAGAACGAGCCAACTTCTGGCCACGGATACGGAAATTAGCATCTGGAGCAGCCTCAACGATCCCTTCCAACTGCGGTAACGCAGCCACACATGCCGCAATAACATCATCAAGCTGAGTCCAGTCAACCTGCCGGCTAATATAGGTTGAGTGCAACGCGTGCATCCAACGCCAGCTTTCCAACATCACACTGTGGACATTTTTCTTGGCATCATCGTAATAAGCCGGGTCATACACCTGGAAGAAACGCTGAGCACGACCTTCCTGATTAACCAACGTACCATCACTCTCGGCAAAACTGGCTGCGGAAAGGATTAAATTGGCTTTATCCATGATGGCTGTGCGCTGATGATCAGCAACGATCAGGTTACTAGCCTTAGCTAACGCGGCATCTACTTTCGACGCAGGAGCATGGCGATAGAGATCGTTCTCCATCACGATGGCGGTATCGGCTGCACCACTTTCCAACTGCATCAATGCATCATCAAGGGAACCGCCACCAATCATCGCCAGGCCGAGGCTGTTAGCCGCAGAGGCAACAAAGGTGATACCGACGTTGGAACCACGCCCTTTAAGCGCCCTAGCGATATTGGCGGCAGCTTCAATAATTGCCTCGCTGCCCGCATTACTGCCGGTAACGATCAGGGGTTTCTGTGCACCTGCTAAAGCCTGCACAATCACGTCAATTTTCTTATTCAGACCTTCGGCAAGATCGGTGACAGCAGGAGCCGAATCGTCAAGCGCATGGGCAATGGCAAAACCTAAACGGGCCTGCTCATCAACCGGTGCACGATAGTTCCAGGCTGCAATATCATCAAGGCGGGTACTGTCAACATTGGTGATAAACAACGGGTGCTTGGCGTGCTGACCAATGTTCTGCACTGCCGCGATCTGCCAGTCGGCAACACGTTGTGCAGCGGCCATTGCACGTGCTTTACCCTTCACGGCCTGACGGACAGAGAGCGCGATACGAGCTCCGGTCTGGGTGAGATCTTCACCCAACACCAGCACCGCATCATAACTTTCGATTTCACGCAGATTAGGGGTGTGAACACCGCTATTTTTCAATACGTTGAGCATCAGGCTTAAGCGTTGCTGTTCTGCCTGAGCTATGCCGGTATAGAAGTTCTCTGCACCTACCAGCTCACGCAACGCAAAGTTGCTTTCCAAGCTGGCTCGCGGTGAACCGATACCAATGGTTTTCTTAGCCTGACGCAGAATGTCGGCAGCGCCTTGCATCGCCTGCTCGGCGTTAAGAGTGACCCAATCTTTACCACGCAGCTGTTGTGGCTGGCGAGGGCGATCTTTCAGATTCACATACCCGTAACCAAACCGACCACGGTCACAAAGGAAGTAGTGGTTTACACTACCGTTGTAGCGGTTTTCGATACGGCGCAGCTCACCATAACGCTCACCAGGACTGGTATTACAGCCAATACTGCACTGTTGGCAAATGCTCGGGGCAAATTGCATGTCCCACTTGCGGTTATAGCGCTCTGAATGGGTCTTGTCGGTGAACACGCCTGTCGGGCAAACCTCTACCAGGTTGCCAGAAAACTCGCTCTCCAGTGTGCCACTTTCGGGGCGACCAAAATAGACGTTGTCATGTGCGCCGTATACACCAAAATCAGTGCCGTCAGCATAGTCTTTGTAATAACGCACACAGCGATAGCAGGCAATACAGCGGTTCATCTCATGAGAGATAAAAGGCCCCAACTCCTGATTTTGATGAGTGCGTTTACTGAAACGGTATTTACGGAAGCTGTGGCCGGTCATGACTGTCATATCTTGCAGGTGACAGTTACCGCCCTCTTCACATACCGGACAGTCATGTGGGTGATTAGTCATCAACCACTCAACAACACTCTCACGGAACTGTTTGGCTTCTGCATCGTCGATGGAGATAAAGGTTCCATCTGATGCTGGTGTCATACAGGACATCACCAAACGGCCACGCGTATCGTCCGCGTTTTGGTATTGCTTTACCGCACATTGGCGGCAAGCGCCGACGCTTCCAAGCGCCGGATGCCAGCAAAAGTAAGGAATATCGAGTCCGAGAGAGAGACACGCCTGCAACAGGTTGTCGGCTCCTTCCACGTCGTATTCTTTGCCGTCTACATGAATCGTAGCCATAGTCAGCATGCTTCCAAGTGACCTGCCATATGGCAGGCATTAATCAAAAATTCTGGCCGTGTTTCGGGGCGCGCTCACCGCACCCAGGCAACCTGGGATTACCAGCGCTGCTTCAGCAAGTTGTTTGGCTGAATGCCGCCAATCGCCTGGACGTTGCCCAAATACTGGGGAGCAATACCGGCTTCAAACTCGTCACGGAAATATTTAATCGCGCTTTGCAGTGGCTCTACGGCACCTGGCGCATGGGCGCAAAATGTCTTGCCTGGCCCAAGGGAGCGGCATAGATGCTCAAGGGTTTCAATATCCCCCGGTTGACCTTCCCCCTTCTCCAACGCACGTAGGATCTTCACACTCCAAGGCAAACCATCGCGGCACGGCGTGCACCAGCCGCAGGACTCACGGGCAAAAAACTCCTCCAGATTACGCACCAAAGGAACCATGCCGATTTCGTGGTCTACTGCCATCGCCAGCGCCGTACCCAAACGGCTACCCGCCTTGCCTATATTCTCGAAATCCATCGGCAGATCAAGATGGTCGGCGGTCAAGAAGTCTGTACCAGCCCCCCCGGCTGCCAAGCTTTGAACCTCAGGCCGTCACGCATACCACCCGCATAATCCTCCAATATTTCACGTGCGGTAGTACCAAATGGCAATTCCCAAACGCCAGGGTTTTTCACCCGACCAGAGAAGCCCATGAGCTTGGTTCCAGCATCGTTACTCTTACCGGCAGAAATCCCTTTGTACCACTCAACACCATGTTCAAGAATCGCGGGTACGTTGCACAGGGTTTCAACGTTGTTCACGCACGTAGGTTTGCCCCATACGCCTGCGGAGGCAGGGAATGGCGGTTTTGAACGTGGGTTGGCTCGGCGCCCTTCTAGCGAGTTGATCAGTGCCGTTTCTTCACCGCAGATATAGCGACCTGCACCGGTGTGCACGAACAGTTCAAAATCGAAACCGCTGCCCAGAATATTTTTACCCAGCAAGCCCGCTTCAGTTGCTTCGGCAATTGCACGACGCAAATGCACGGCAGCCTCAACGTATTCACCACGCAAGAAAATGTAACCACGATAAGCTTTCAAAGCGAATGCAGAGATCAACATCCCCTCGACCAACAAGTGCGGCAGTTGCTCCATCAGCAAGCGATCTTTATAGGTGCCAGGCTCCATCTCATCAGCGTTACACAGTAGATAACGGATGTTCATAGATTCATCTTTTGGCATCAAACTCCACTTCAAACCGGTAGAGAAGCCTGCGCCGCCACGGCCTTTCAGCCCGGCGTCTTTTACCAGATTGACAATCTCATCGGGAGCCATTCCTTTGAGGGCTTTTTCTGCCCCTTGATAACCATTTTTGCTGCGATACTCATCCAGCCACACAGGCTGGTTGTCATCACGCAGGCGCCAGGTCAGCGGATGCATTTCGGCAGTACGTTTGATATCTATCATCATTTATACTGCTCCAACAGTTTAACTGCGTTTTCGGGCGTCAACCGTTCATGCGTATCGTCATCGATCATCATGCTTGGGCCTTTGTCACAGTTACCCAGGCAGCAGGTCGGCAACAGTGTAAAACGGCCATCAAAGGTAGTTTGACCCGGCTTGATGTCGAGCTTTTTTTCCAATGCGGCCTGAATGCCCTGATAGCCATTGATATGACAAACAACGCTATCGCAATAACGTATTACGTGACGCCCCACGGGCTGACGGAAAATCTGGCTGTAGAACGTGGCCACGCCTTCTACGTCGCTGGCAGGTATGCCCAGCACTTCTGCGATGGCATAAATTGCTCCATCCGGAACCCAACCACGCTGCTTCTGCACAATTTTCAGTGCTTCAATGGAAGCAGCTCGCGGATCCTCGTAATGATGCTTTTCATGCTCGATCGCATCACGTTCCTCCACGCTCAGCACAAATGCCTCCGCGCCGCTCTGCGGTACGGAGGCATCAGTCGCGTGATTATCTTTGAGATCATGCATAGTTAGCGGTCCACATCTGACATTACAAAATCGATACTACCCAGATAGACGATCAGGTCCGAAACCAGGCTGCCACGAATAACTGCCGGGATTTGCTGCAGGTGCGCATAGCTTGGGGTTCGTATCCTGGTGCGATAGCTCATGGTGCTGCCGTCGCTGGTCAAGTAGTAGCTGTTAATCCCTTTTGTCGCCTCAATCATCTGAAATGATTCGTTGGCTGGCATCACCGGCCCCCACGAAACCTGGAGGAAGTGGGTGATCAGCGTCTCAATATGCTGCAGCGTACGCTCTTTAGGCGGTGGAGTGGTCAAAGGATGATCGGCCTTGAACGGCCCTTCGGGCATGTTGTTCAGGCACTGTTCCAGAATACGCAGGCTCTGACGCAGCTCTTCTACCTTCAGCATCACGCGGGTGTAACAGTCACTGTTACCATCACCGACTGGCACTTCAAAATCGAAGTTTTCGTAACCGGAATATGGACGCCATTTACGCACATCAAATTCGATACCGGTAGCGCGAAGGCCTGCACCTGTCACCCCCCACTCCAATGCTTCTTTTGCATTGTAAGAAGCTACTCCTACGGAACGCCCTTTCAGAATGGTGTTTTTCAATGCTGCCTTAACATAAGAATCGATACGTTTTGGCATCCAGTCGAGGAAATCGCGCAGTAGACGGTCCCAACCACGTGGCAAGTCGTGTGCTACACCACCAATACGGAACCAGGCCGGGTGCATACGGAAGCCAGTAATCGCCTCTACCACATCATATACTTTTTGACGATCGGTAAAGGCGAAGAACACCGGAGTCATCGCCCCGACGTCCTGGATGAAGGTACTGATGTAAAGTAAGTGGCTATTGATACGGAACAGTTCAGAGAGCATCACACGGATGGTATTAACACGATCTGGCACCACGATCCCAGCCAGTTTTTCAACCGCCAGAACGTAAGGCATTTCGTTTACACAGCCGCCAAGATACTCAATACGGTCGGTATAAGGAATGTAGCTATGCCAAGATTGGCGTTCGCCCATCTTCTCGGCACCCCGGTGGTGATATCCCACATCCGGCACACAGTCGACAATCTCTTCGCCGTCCAACTGAAGAATGATACGAAACGCACCGTGCGAAGAAGGGTGGTTTGGACCGAGGTTCAGGAACATGAAGTCCTCATTTTCGGTGCCACGCTTCATGCCCCACTCTTCCGGCTTGAATTTCAACGACTCCATTTCGAGATCTTCTTTCTGTTTGGTCAACACGAAGGGATCGAATTCTGTGGCACGCGCCGGGTAATCTTTACGTAACGGGTGACCTTCCCAACTTTGAGGCATCATGATGCGCGTTAGGTGGGGATGACCATCAAAGGTAATACCAAACATTTCCCAGGTTTCGCGCTCATACCAGTTGGCATTGGGAAACACTTTGGTTGCTGTGGGCACATGCAAGTCTTTTTCAGACAGCGCCACTTTCAGCATGATGTCACGGTTACGTTCAATGGAGATAAGATGATAGAAAACAGAGAAATCAGCAGCAGGCAAGCCCTGTCGATGAGTACGAAGACGCTCGTCAACGCCATGCAAATCAAACAGCATGACGTAAGGCTTAGGCTGTTTTCTCAGGAATGTCATGACTTCCAGCAACTGGTCGGGCTTTACCCATACCACAGGCATTCCGGTACGGGTAGGCTGAACAGTAAAGGCTTCCGGCCCAAAACGGTTACGCAGTTCACCAATCACCGGATCATCTAGATGATCGCGGGTCTGCCAGGCAGGCAGGGCTTCGTGCGTCGTTAAATCTGTCATAATTTTTTCACCACACTAAAGGGTCATTTCGCCGCAAGTTCGACTTTCGCTGTGTTAACCAATAGCGCACTAAGATGGACGTTGAATGAACGTCTTAAATCTCGTCAGGCGTCCGAAGGTTGGTTACCGCAATACGCTCGGCATGCTTACGTTCTTTTTCAGACTGCATATTGGCACGGTAAACCCCTTGATCGCCTACAACCCAAGATAGTGGGCGGCGTTCTTTACCAATCGACTCCTGCAACAGCAACAAAGCCTGCATGTAAGCTTCTGGCCGCGGCGGACAACCTGGAATATATACATCAACCGGCAAGAATTTATCCACGCCTTGTACGACAGAGTAGATATCATACATGCCGCCTGAGTTGGCACAGGCTCCCATAGAGATTACCCACTTAGGTTCCAACATTTGCTCATAGAGGCGCTGAATGACCGGTGCCATCTTGGTAAAACAGGTGCCTGCAACTACCATGAAGTCTGCCTGACGAGGAGAAGCACGCAATACTTCTGCACCAAAACGCGCTACGTCGTGAACAGCGGTAAAAGAGGTCACCATTTCCACATAACAGCACGAAAGGCCGAAGTTGTACGGCCAAAGAGAGTTTTTACGCCCCCAGTTCACCATGTCATGCAAAGCATGTTCGAGTTTACCCATGTAAACTGTGCGGTGAACCTGCTGCTCCAGGGGATCGCCAACGACCTCCTGTTTTTGCAGGGGATAACGGTCATTCTCACCGTTCGGGTCTATGCGGGTGAGCGTATAGTCCATCTTAATGCCTCGCTGTTACTGCGGATGACTGTTGCTGGCGTTCTTGATTGTGCCTGGTTTGCTCAGGCGCCTGGAGCGCACCGGAGTCCAATCCAATGCGCCAATACGCACCAGATAAACCAGCCCAACCAATAACACCAAAATGAAAATGGCGGCTTCGATAAAGCCTACCCAACCGCTCTCACGAATAGAGATCGACCAAGCATACAGGTATAAGGCTTCAACATCGAAAATAACGAAAAACATAGCAACCAAGTAAAACTTGGCGGAAAGACGCATACGCGCCGAACCGACCGAGTCTATCCCTGATTCATAAGGGGTATTTTTAGCACGAGCCCGGGCTCTCCCACCCAGAAAGAACGCACCTAGCAGCATGAACCCGCAAAGCCCAAGAGCCAAAACGAGAAATACAGCGAATGCCCAGTGATGAGCGATAACTTCAGTGGTTGTAGACATACTCTATGCTTACTCATCAAAAGTGGCGTCGAACGCTCTGCTCTTGTTTCTGGCAGTTAGTGCACCACATCGATTTAAGGGAAGGATAAATATCCACACAAACATACTGCTTTTACAGAGAGTTAGGCAGCATTTTTCTGTGGGCTTTTTACTCCTATCTATAACCTTTTGTCAACTTTGACAAAAGTATCCACACATTAGTTTACATATGTATTATTTGATTAACATATGATGCGCCAGCAGCGGCTAAATCGTGTCAGTCCGTTGTTGTGCAAAAACGGAAAAATATAAACCAATGTGTATATTTCAGTTTTACTATATCATTGTCTCAGGATTTCCCTGTTGTTCCACTCACTACCTAGGGGTATTTTTTTGATCCAGAACACGTTTCATGCAGAAAGCTTCAAATAAACTACAGTAGTTTAACAATTTTTTTCAATTGTGAGTAAAAATAAGACAGCAAATCACCTAATAGACCCACTCTTTTCAAGTCCTTTACTCTCTGTTGTTTTTACTGCGTAAAGAAATACAGACTAGATTTGTTCAAACCACCGCAGTGTTTATTCGCAAAAAAGAAGTAAATAACACTTTCGAACAATTAATTTCGTCTCTACTCTATGTTAGTGAGATCAGGGGCAGCATTTCACGAGTTAGGTTAGCCTTTGGTGAGCAATAAAAGGCAAATAGTACGATCTACGAACTGACAATGGGAAGTAACCTACGTAGAGTAGGCATAAAAAAACCCCTGCAATAGCAGAGGTTTATACAAAAATCTGTTTGAACGTTATTCTTCTTCTTCAAACAAGCAAGAACTCTCTTCAATCACTGGTGATATTTCGTCGAAATGGTACGTTGCACCTCCATTCTGTACTGCATTAAAGATTGCCCTAGCTAGTTCATTTTCACACGCCATATCTTTGCATAACGCATATTGCGTATCGGGAAGCGGTGGTAAACCCTCAGCGGCCCCCAGAACCCTCAAGTCTGGACTCATCATCTCTACTGGCCTGGCTGTAACCCCTAAACCGGCCCTACACGCTGCCCGTACTGCGGATAACGTTGAAGCCGAGTAGGCAATACGCCAGGCAACGCCAGCCGCATCAAGATGTTTGATTGCCATAGTTCGAAACGGGCTTGGTTCATCCAGCACAACCAGTGGGATAGGTACCCCTGATTGGAAATTATAATCGGCAGCGCAGTACCACAACGTTGGTGATGTGCGCAAAACAATATGGGGATGCCCTCCGGTATCCACTGTAGTAATAGCCAAATCCACTTCTCCATTCTTCAGCATATCTGCCATAAATGGACTACGCTTTACCCGGACATCAATCGCCAGCTTGGGATAAACCGACGTGACGCGGTTTAGCAGATAAGGAAGTATAGTATCGGCACTATCATCAGAAGCCCCGATCGACAGAACACCATTGATATTATTGAACATCAGTGACGTACAGGCTTCATCATTGAAACGAAGGATTTTCCTAGCGTAGCCGAGAAACTGTATTCCGTGTTCGGTTAATAACTTATTGCGCCCATGGCGTGCAAACAACTCTTTGCCAACCAATTGCTCTAACCGCTGCATTTGTTGACTGACCGCCGACTGCGTGCGACACACGGCAGCCGCTGCCGCCGCGAAGGTATTCAAATCAGCAACAGCAACAAAAGTTCTAAGCAGATCGAGGTCGAGATTAATTATCGGACGATTTGCAGTTGTCATAGTGTTTTCTTCACTTTTTAAATTCTAATTTACAAACTACCCTGGTGTATTTCTAAGACGCAGCTAGAGAGCCAAGCGTCAGGCACGACATTACCCCACTCATCAGAGGAGGGCAAAAATATTACTTATAATTGTCATCTCTTCTATATCGCTTTTTATCCACTACTATCTTAACGGTTGGTTAATATGGATGAAAATTGCAATAAAAAACGACTACGCTTAAGAATAATGTGTGATGTCAAGTGTTAACACCCAGTACTTTCTTCACGCATCGTACTTCACAATATGTGACATTTCCTATGCTTCAATGCTGTTGCTTCTCATAACATCAACCCTAATGCAGAACGCCATTTGTCTGCCTTCCTTCAGGGCGATTACCTTGCATTATCCCATTCACTGCTTTAATTGACTCGTCGATTACGTGTCACCAGCTACGTGTGACCAACCTCGCCATAACTTCAACACAACATGCCGAAAAAACGTTCATTTCGATTAAAAAAACCGATTTGTCGATTAGCATTCAGTATTAATTTACCGATCTGTCTGAATCACTTAAGCATAGTATATTCATTAGCCAAATTAATAACTTTTAACAGTAAGAACTTTCACTATCCTAATAGTTCACTCTCGCTTGAAAAAGAACTTAAGTCGTATACTCAAAATTCTTTAATGCAATTTTTGTTTAACTAAAGTGTGGTATTGTCTGCGGCACACATCCACCCGATAACGTTCATATTATTATTTTGTTACAATTTTATTGCCATCTGACTCTCCATCCAATGTCAGGGAGGCTCTGCTTGTTGCCGCACAGCTCTACTGCTTTTTCTCAACCTGAGATTTAGTTTTAAAAACTAAAATTTAGAATTTAACTAAAATTAAATGCCATTTAATTGATTTTAATTTGATTTAAATATCTTTAAATACGTATTGCCTGCTCGTTTTCACCAAAGCTTTTCCTACCCCTTCAAAATCAGTGCATCCAGGAGTACATTGAACGGATTGAGGTGTTCCACGGTAGGGACACCCACCTACCTACTAAGCAAAAGGCTCAACTTTCTATGTCCCCCATTGAGAAATCCAGCAAGCTGGACAACGTCTGCTACGATATTCGCGGCCCAGTGCTCAAAGAAGCGAAACGCCTTGAAGAAGAAGGCAATAAAGTCCTGAAATTGAACATTGGTAACCCCGCTCCTTTCGGTTTCGAAGCCCCAGACGAAATCCTGGTTGATGTGATTCGTAATCTTCCAACCGCACAAGGTTACTGCGACTCCAAAGGGCTTTATTCTGCTCGCAAAGCGATCATGCAGCACTATCAGGCACGCAACATGCGCGACGTTACGGTTGAGGATATCTACATTGGCAACGGCGTATCTGAATTGATTGTGCAATCCATGCAGGCACTGCTTAACGCGGGTGATGAGATGTTAGTCCCTGCTCCAGACTATCCCTTGTGGACAGCAGCGGTTTCTCTTTCCAGCGGTAAGGCTGTGCACTATATCTGTGACGAAGAAGCGGGCTGGTTCCCTGACCTGGATGATATTCGTAGTAAAATCACTCCACGTACCCGTGGTATTGTGATTATCAATCCGAATAACCCGACCGGTGCGGTCTACAGCAAAGCATTACTGGAACAGATCGTTGAGATTGCTCGTCAACATGACCTGATCATTTTTGCTGATGAAATCTACGATAAGATCCTTTACGACGACGCCGAACACCACTCCATCGCTACACTGGCACCCGACTTGCTAACTGTCACGTTCAATGGTTTGTCAAAAACCTATCGCGTCGCCGGTTTCCGCCAGGGTTGGATGGTGCTCAATGGACCAAAGAAACATGCTAAAGGCTACATTGAAGGGCTGGAAATGCTGGCTTCGATGCGTCTGTGCGCCAACGTACCCATGCAGCATGCAATCCAAACGGCACTCGGGGGATATCAAAGCATCAGCGAATTTATCCAGCCGGGTGGTCGTCTGTATGAACAGCGCGAGCGTACTTGGCAGCTGCTGAACGATATTCCTGGCGTTTCTTGTGTGAAACCGATGGGGGCGCTCTATATGTTCCCGCGCATCGACGCCAAACGTTTTAACATCCGTGACGACCAGAAAATGGTACTGGATTTGCTGTTGCAGGAAAAAGTTCTTCTGGTACAAGGCAGTGCATTCAACTGGCCGCATCCTGATCACGTGCGCATTGTGACTCTGCCACGTGTGGATGAACTTGAAATGGCGGTGGGGAAACTGGGCCGCTTCCTCGAAACCTACTGCCAATAATGTTTAAAGGCGCAGTTCGCTGCGCCTGCATCGCGCACAAATCGCTTTGCATAACCCGCCTACACTGCTCACAATAACCGTCTCCACTAGCCGTTATCTAAAGGGAACACTATGAGCCAAAGCCACTTTTTTGCCCATTTGTCACGTTTAAAGCTGATCAGTCGCTGGCCACTGATGCGCAACGTGCGAACCGAAAATGTTTCTGAGCACAGTCTGCAAGTTGCATTTGTTGCCCATGCGTTAGCGGTGATCAAGAACCGCAAGTTTAACGGGAATCTGAACGTTGAGCGCGTTGCACTGCTGGCAATGTACCATGATGCCAGCGAAGTACTTACGGGAGATATGCCAACGCCCATCAAGTATTACAATCCGCAGATTGCCCACGAATACAAGAAAATAGAAAAAATTGCCCAACAAAAATTGTTGGAGATGATCCCGAAAGAGTTACAAAACGATTTCCGCCCGATCCTCGACGAGCACTATTACAGCGAGGATGAAAAACTGATTGTGAAACAAGCAGATGCTCTTTGCGCCTATCTGAAATGTCTCGAGGAATTGTCGGCTGGCAATAATGAATTCAAGCTGGCAAAAGCACGTCTCGAGAAGACCCTCAAACTGCGTCATAGCCCGGAAATGGACTATTTTATGGACGTGTTTGTTCCAAGCTTTAGCCTGTCGCTGGATGAGATCAGTATCGATTCCCCACTTTGATCATTGATGACCCGGTTACTCGTCATATTTCAAGTTGCATAAGCGTTTACTGTAGTCCTTTAGGGCCGTTGTAAACATTATTTCTGCTGTTCCAATCAGACTTATCGCCAACTTGTTGCTTCCATACAACTCGAATGATTTCGCGTAGATCCGGGCCTAAAATGTATATAACCACGGCACGACTATCACACTGACAATCATAACCAACACGGTAAAAGGCACACCAATCCTGACAAAATCAGCAAACTTGTAATTACCCGGCCCCAATACCAGCGTATTTACCGGCGATGACACCGGTGTCATAAAGGCAGCCGAGGCAGCAATCGCGATAATCATCGCAAACGGGTAAGGTGATACCCCCATTTCCCGAGCGGTGGCAATAGCGATCGGTGCCATTAAGACCGCAGTGGCAGTATTGGAGATAAACAACCCAATGCTGGCACAGAGTACAAACAGGCAAACCAGCATGACACGCGGCCCTGCATCGCCAGCAACATCCATCAGCCCCCGAACAATCAAGTCTACCCCACCGGTTTTCTGTAGTGCTTGCGCAAATGGCATCATACCAACAATCAAAATAATGCTTGGCCAGTGAATAGCCTTATAAGCGCTTTCCATATCGATGCAGCGGAAGTACCCCATCAAGAGACAGGCAATCAATGCAGCAATGGGATTGGGCACCTCGTCAGTCAACATCATTGCGACCATCAGCGCCAGACAAAACAGCGCATGCGGTGCCTGATTGATAGCTGGCGCAACTTCGTCCACCTCGGCGGGCAGATTCAATACGATGAAATCATGCGTTTTGCCCTGCAATTGACGAATGGCTTTCCAGTCGCCAACCACTAATAGAATATCACCAAGTTCCATCGGTTCATCGACCAACTTGCCTACCAAGGCTTCACCATCGCGACGAATACCTACCACATTAAGATCATAACGGCTGCGGAAACTGGCATCTCGCACACTTAGGCCTAACAATCCAGAGTCAGGAATGAGCGAAACTTCAGCCATTCCCACATTTCGCGACTGTTCAGAGAAATACTCACCTCTCAACACCATTGGCTCCAACTGTTGGTCACTACAGAACTCACGCAGATCGATATCGCAATCCGACATATCAATCAGCAGTACGTCCCCTTCACGAAGTTCAGTACTACCGAAGGCACTGACCATGACACGACGAAAGCGTTTCCAACGCTCAATACCGATAACATTAGCGCTATAGCGGGCTCGCAGATGCAATTCATCCAGTGAGCGTCCTATTAAAGGTGAACCACGGCGAATAGCTAAACGGCGCGCCCGCCCAGTTAACCTATAATCACGGATTAAATCGCGGAATGTCCTGCGCTGCCAACTGACTTTAGTCTTCGCACTACCGCTGTCGCCCATCCAGCGGCGTGCAACCAACATGTAGCCAACCCCCAGCAATAAAACCACCAAACCAATTGGCGTAACACCAAAGAAACCGAAACCGGTAATCCCCTCACGCACCAGTTCACTGTTCACCACCATATTCGGAGGCGTTGCCACCAACGTCATCATGCCACTGATCAACCCCGCAAAGCTCAGCGGCATCATCAAACGTCCTGGTGAAATCTTCATTCGTATGGCAACGCTCAACACGACAGGAATAAAAATAGCGACTACCCCAGTAGAGCTCATAAAAGCACCCAATCCGGCAACGGTGAACATCAGTAGCGCCAGCATTTTGGTTTCACTACTACCCGCTACTTTCACCAGCCAATCCCCCACCTGATAGGCTACCCCCGTTCTTACCAATCCTTCTCCTATCACAAACAAAGCAGCAATCAGAATGACATTAGGGTCGCTGAACCCCACGGTTGCTTCTTGCAGGCTCAAAGTGCCGCTCAACACAAATGCGATGATCACCAACAGAGCCACCACGTCCATGCGTAACTTGTTGGTAGTAAACAGCACGATGGCTATCAACAATAAAAGTAAGACCCAAAGCAATTCGCTGTTCAAACGCGTTCATCCGGTAGTGATCTAGGCCTTAAAAGCTAGCACAAAAAACCCCGCACATGCGGGGCCTAATCAATTTGGGGCGAGAAAACATCGGTTAAGCAACGGGTTCGATGCACATACCCTGCTCAATGTTGATAATCATGCGCAGGAGTTCAATCAAGCATTAATAATTTGTGTAATTTCAACGGCGCTCAAATGATATTGACGCGGACAGGATTGCCAGGTTGCTAACATGCGCTGGTACTTATCCCACATTTTAGTTTGAGCATTAAAACCGTGACTGCCAGAATCGAAATGTGTATAGCGTCCTTCCGTATTGACCAAGAAACGAACATAGCTCAGGTAACGCGCTTCAGTCGCCGCATCAAATCCCAGAAACGCAATACGACGTACATCCAATTCTTGACGACCCTTGAGATTTTCCCAAGATACCTGCAGGGCATGGTGCATCTCCATAATATTGATAATGGTGCGACACACCTCTTCACTCATATCACCAAAATCACGATCCAGTTCACGCATTTGTAAACCAAAACCGCGTTCAATGATGGTCTGTAGACGGCGATAACGTTCGGCGTTGTCTGGGTCGAGCATTGTCATCATTTTGTATTGATTCGACAGGATCAACCTTTGGACATTAGTCATTTCCATTTCATCTTCCTCAGTTCTGCAAATTGCCCAAAGCATCGCATGACTTCATTATGTAGCGGAATCACAACTCAGCCTTTTATTGATTTGACAGGGGTAATGACGCGATCAGCCACACCACGGTTCACTAAGCACTAAATAATTTCTTGTACCATGAAGGGGGCGAGCGCAGATCCATAAAGTGAGGCTCAAGCATAGGGCTCGCTCAGTCACTGAGAAATAAATCGAATTTGGATGCAGCAGCTCAGTAGCCCGAACGGGCTAGGCCCATTGATAGGCCGAGTTACTGAAATCAGCCAACATGCAGACAAATTAAAGTTAAAACGAGTATAAAACTCAGCCATTAAAGATTCAGAGATCGTCCAGGAAGGTCTTATCCAATTGCTTGAACGCACGTTTCAGCACATCCGCCAGCGCCTGATAGGTAGGCGTCCCCTCTATCGGTGCCATCGCCTGCCCCGCCTCAGCAAGCTTATTACGTACCTCATGGAACCATTGCAGCAACGTAGGCGGTAGCGGAGTGAGCGAACGACGCCCCAACCACCACAGCCCCTGCATTGGCAGACTGCAGGCAAACAGCGCTGTAGCAATCGCTGGGCCAAGTTGACCGCCCAACGCGATTTGCCAAGTAAGGGTAAATACCGCCAACGGAGGCATAAAGCGAACGGCAAAACGGGTCGCACGTACAACGCGATTTTCAGGGAAAACCGATGCCAGTCGTTTATCTGCTGGCCAAGTTTTCATGTAGTGTTGCCCGCGCTGGAAGATTTGAAACCAGCTTACAGAACCGGATGGTCTGCTCGTCATCGCTTACCTCAACTCGACGTGTGAAAAATAAAATATCCTTGCAAACACACCAACAAAAAAGTTGATTTTTTAAATTTATTTTGTGTTTACGATGGGCTGTCGGTATCCTAAGTTGGCCTTTTGGCCGCTAGAAGATAATATAAAATCTGTCAACTTTTTTCAGCCCATTAACTACCCGTTTTGACTTCTCAGCTACGATCTCAAAACGGGTAGAGAAAATGAAATTAGTTAAACCGCATAAGAAATCATCGGTTTTTTCATCATCATGACCTTTCTTTAAACTGACATGATGTTAATCATAAATGTCAACGGCATTATGCGCTACGCTTGTTGTGTAATTGACGATTTATTCACCACGTGTTTTTGGTCTTCCATATAACAACACGAACTATCAAATAGGTACTTCCATGTCGAGTAAGCTAGTACTGGTTCTTAACTGCGGCAGTTCTTCCCTGAAATTTGCTATCATTGATGCGATCAACGGTGAAGAACATATCTCTGGTTTGGCAGAATGTTTCCACCTTCCTGAAGCCCGCATCAAATGGAAAATAGATGGCGGTAAACAAGAGGCCGCGCTGGGTGCTGGCGCAGCGCACAGCGAAGCGCTGAACTTCATTGTTAATACTATTCTGGCACAAAAACCTGAGCTTTCCGCACAGTTGACCGCTATCGGCCACCGTATCGTTCACGGCGGCGAGAAGTTCACCGCTTCTGCCTTGATCAACGACGAAGTGCTGCAAGGTATCAAAGATTCTGTTCCCTTTGCACCATTACACAATCCAGCTCATCTGATCGGCATTGCTGAAGCATTGAAATCATTTCCGAATTTGGCGGACAAAAACGTTGCTGTCTTCGACACCGCATTCCATCAGACTATGCCCGAAGAGTCTTATCTGTACGCTCTGCCGTACAGCCTGTATCGCGACCATGGCGTACGTCGCTACGGCGCACATGGCACCAGCCACTTCTATGTCACACAAGAAGCAGCGAAGATGCTGAACAAGCCGGTTGAAGACGTTAACATCATTACCTGCCACTTGGGTAACGGGGGATCTGTTACTGCTGTTCGCAACGGTAAAAGTGTGGATACCTCTATGGGGCTGACACCGCTGGAAGGTCTGGTGATGGGTACTCGTAGCGGTGATATCGATCCGGCAATCATCTTCCACCTGCACGATGCCCTGGGAATGAGCGTTGACCAGATCAACAAAATGCTAACCAAAGAATCTGGTCTGCAAGGATTAACCGAAGTGACCAGCGACTGCCGTTATGTTGAAGACAACTACGCGACCAAAGACGATGCCAAGCGCGCTATGGATGTATTCTGCCATCGTTTGGCAAAATACATCGGTGCCTATAGCGCCCTGATGGAAGGCCGTTTGGATGCAGTGATCTTTACCGGTGGCATTGGTGAAAATGCAGCACTGGTACGCGAGTTGACGCTGAACAAACTTGGCCTACTCGGTTTTGAAGTCGACCATGCACGTAACTTGGCAGCCCGATTTGGTAAATCAGGCAACATCAGCAAAGACGGCAGCCGTCCGGCGCTGGTGATCCCAACCAACGAAGAGTTGGTGATTGCACAAGATGCTTGCCGTCTGACAGCTTAAAAACGTTACATGCCGCCAGCGCAGGCTGGCGGTACTGTTTTAGCCTTCATACTTGAAGCCGCGTGTGCATTTACCACCTTGTAATAACTTCAATTATTTTTTGGCTATACCCAAGCGACATCAAATTGCAGATAGGCAGCAATTGAGTGGCAAATCGGTCAACAATCGATTTGTACAGCTTTTGAAATCTGCCTACGGAGGTAGCTCAACTCCGCTGCATCTTGAAAGACGAAGGTATATGACCTCATATCAATCGTGAAGAGGACTATTCTGTGTCACGTACAATTATGTTGATCCCAACAGGTACCAGCGTTGGCCTGACCAGCGTCAGCCTGGGCGTCATCCGCTCCATGGAGCAGAAAGGCGTTCGCCTGAGCGTATTCAAACCGATTGCCCAGCCACGTACCGGCGGAGACTCTCTGGACCAGACTACAGCAATCATCCGTAGCAACTCCACCATTCCCGCAGCAGAACCACTGCGTATGAGCTATGTTGAAAGTCTGCTAAGCTCCAACCAGCAGGATGTGCTGATGGAAGAGATCGTGGCACGTTACCACGAGAATACCAAAGATGCGGAAGTTGTCCTGATCGAAGGCTTGGTGCCAACGCGCAAACACCAGTTTGCATCAGCGCTGAACTATGAGATCGCTAAAACACTGAATGCAGAAATCGTTTTTGTCATCTCTCTAGGCAACGATTCACCCGCACAGTTGAAAGAGCGCATCGAACTTGCCCGCTCCAGTTTTGGTGGCAGCAAGAACAAAAATATTACTGGCGTGATTATCAACAAACTGAACGCGCCGGTGGATGAACAAGGGCGTACTCGACCGGATCTATCAGAGATTTTTGACGATTCCACCAAAGCCAACGTTTCCAACATCGATCCCGCTCAGTTGTTCACCAACAGCCCATTGCCGGTATTGGGTTGTGTACCGTGGAGCTTTGACCTGATCGCTACTCGCGCTATTGACATGGCGCGCCACCTGAAAGCTCGAGTGATCAACGAAGGCGACATCATGACTCGCCGTGTAAAATCTGTGACCTTCTGTGCACGCAGCATCCCGCATATGTTAGAGCATTTTCGTCCCGGCTCTCTGTTGGTCACCTCCGCAGACCGCCCAGACGTGCTGGTGTCTGCCTGCTTAGCGGCGATGAACGGCGTAGAGATCGGTGCCATTCTATTAACAGGCGGCTATGAGATCGATGCACCTATCAAGAAACTGTGTGAACGTGCATTTGGAACCGGTCTGCCGGTCTTCATGGTCGACACCAATACCTGGCAGACTTCACTTAGCCTACAGAGCTTCAATCTTGAGGTGCCTTCAGACGATAGCCAGCGTGTCGAAAAAGTACAGAACTACGTAGCAAGCCATATCAACACAGAATGGATCGACTCTCTGACTGCCACTTCAGAGCGTTCACGCCGCCTGTCTCCACCTGCTTTCCGTTACGAATTGACAGAACTGGCACGCAAGGCAGGCAAACGTATTGTACTGCCAGAAGGTGACGAACCGCGCACTGTCAAAGCAGCCACGATTTGTGCAGAGCGCGGCATTGCCGAGTGTGTGCTACTGGGTAATCCGGATGAAATCAGACGCGTTGCCGCTGCACAAGGTATTGAACTGGGCAAAGGCATCGAGATTGTTGATCCTGTCGCCGTGAGAGAACACTATGTCCCACGCCTTGTCGAACTGCGTAAAAGCAAAGGCATGACCGAAGTCGTCGCTCGTGAGCAGTTGGAAGACAATGTGGTTCTAGGCACTCTGATGCTAGAGAAAGGTGAGGTTGACGGCTTGGTTTCTGGTGCCGTTCATACGACAGCTAATACCATTCGTCCACCGTTACAACTGATAAAAACCGCACCGGGCAGCTCATTGGTATCCTCTGTGTTCTTCATGCTGTTACCGGACCAGGTTTTGGTCTATGGTGACTGCGCGATCAACCCAGACCCTACGGCCGAGCAACTGTCTGAAATCGCTATTCAATCTGCCGACTCTGCCGCTGCATTTGGTATCGAACCACGTGTAGCAATGATCTCCTACTCTACCGGGAATTCTGGAGCGGGTAGTGACGTTGAAAAAGTGCGTGAAGCCACGCGCCTGGCGCAAGAAAAACGCCCAGACCTGATCATCGATGGCCCACTGCAATATGATGCCGCCATCATGGCTGACGTCGCCAAGTCGAAAGCGCCTAATTCTCCGGTGGCAGGTAAAGCGACAGTATTTATCTTCCCAGACCTGAATACCGGTAACACGACTTATAAAGCGGTCCAGCGCTCTGCCGACCTGGTCTCCATCGGTCCAATGCTGCAAGGCATGCGCAAGCCGGTGAACGACCTGTCTCGTGGGGCCTTGGTTGACGATATAGTCTACACCGTTGCACTAACAGCAATCCAAGCAGCCCAAGCGGAAAACGCCTGATATACCCAAAATAATTCGAGTTGCTTGTAGGCGGCAACTGAGCGAAGCCCCAGGAGCTTACTCAGGTAAGTGACTGGGGTGAACGAAGGCAGTCAACACCCAAGCAACTTGAAGTATGACGAGTATATGACAATATACTTCACTGTCAGCGCAATAAGCTTAACAGTCACTACCAGCTATAATTTACCCCGACACGGAAACGCGTCTGGCGGTTATCATTTTTACTATCTTGTTTCACGTTTCCTACCTCAATATAAGGCTTCCAATTTTTATCCCATTTATAAGCCAGCTTAACGTTATGCTCGTAATCTGTTTTCCCATCATCAAAGATAACTTTATTACTGTTCTTATAAACATAGTTATACTCTACCTGCCAGTCTTTAAAGAATTTATATCCTAACCAAAAGTCACCACGATTAGTTTTCTCATCACCCTCTGAACCTTTTGACGTAGTTCGCTTATATTCATAGCGATATCTGGCCGCAACATAAACATCTTTAGTTAAATTATACTGCGTACGTAAAAAAGGACGATAGCCATTATTATTACTGGTTGATTCAATAGAAAAGCCTGGTTGTAAATTGAAAACATCGTTTACTTTATACTGATAGCTGACAACCGCCTCAGTACCACCACTCACTTGTTCATGAAACGGTTTATCAGGCGTAGAATCTGTAGAGTCTTGCTTCCATTTTGCTTCTAGAGAGAAACCAAAGCCGTTATCAAAGCGGTGAGAAATTAACATGCGATTTTTATGGTCACCTTTACTCGTGTCCATCCACTCATGTCGCAAATCAACCGACATTGCCATTGCGCTAAAGTTGACAACAGACGACATCACCAATATTAATGATTTAAATTTCATTCTTTCTATCCTTGTCATTTAACTGTAATTCTCAATTCAATATTTATATAAAGACTTGTTACACTCTAAATAATTCGAGCTGCATGAAGACAGTGATACAAAAGCCCTGGCAAGGGCTGAGTAACTAAACCAAAAAAATGCAACTAAAAATATGAAGGGTAAAGACAAAATAAATCACCATTTATTGCCAGGATATATAAAACAGATTTATCTATAAGAACTATTTTTTGTTAAAATGATATTTTTGAAGGCATCCCCTGTCATTAAAAAATAAAAACTTTTTATTAGCGTCGTTTTAACTGATTATTCCCACTTAATACATTGATATTTTATACACAGCCCCTGCAAACTGCAGCGGTGTTGGCTGCTTGTTTGGCCCATCCTTAGGCTACCTGCTTTTTAACAAAGCAGGTTCTTGACCGACTTGCCACTCGGTTATTGTCTATCTGTAACCTGAATCAACCTAGGCATAATGGTTAATTACCTCATTGCACGTTTCAAAATACGATCGCCTTGACGTTGGAAATCAGATGCCACCTCTTGCACCGTTTTCTTGCCATAATCGATGGATTGAATAGCATCTAGGAACAACACGACAATCTGAGGATCATCAAAGTAAGGTGAAGCATTAATGCTGTGCGGTAAGGATAATGCTAGGTTTAAACCTGAAACCGCCGGATCGTGATCTTGGATCACACTGCTTGCACGCAATTGACTCACTGCACCTTTACTCAGTGGCACACCGCGCTCCAGCTTGAGAGCTTCAACCCCTTCTTTGCCATTGAGTAGGAAATTGATGAGCATAGCGGCTTCCTGCGGGTGTTTACTGCTTTTGCCGATCGAGAACATCTGTGCCGGTTTGAAGAATAATCCAGAATCCGTAGCACCTTCCAACATCGGATATTGGCCCAATTCAAGCTTGGCCGGGGGTTTCAGGTTATCTGCATACTTGTTAATGGTAGAGTTCCACATGTAAGTTCCTGCCCACTCACCCGCAATCCACGGCTTCATTTCATACATATTACTCTTACCGAAGGAAGCGTAATATTTAGAGGAAGGCATGACATGGCTTTCTACCAATTTTTGATACATTTGGAAGAAATCTAACCATTGCGCTTCGGTATAACCAAATTTTTTCTGCTTTTCATCGATAATATCAACGTTATATTTTTGGATCATATAAGAACGTATCAAAGCGAACGTATCTTGATGTTCCAATACGACTGGGTAGTATTTTTCTCCCAGTTTTTCTTTAAACGTTTTACCTGCAGCTAGCAGCTCATCCCAGTTTTTAGGATATTCAACGCCAGCATTTTTCCAGGTAACATCGTTAAAATAAAAAACGCGTGCGGTCACTGAAATAGGGATACCATTCAGCTTGCTATTCACTGTCGTGGTTTGTAGTTCCTTCGGATCAAATTGGGACAGGTCCAGGTATTGACTGGCCTTATTCAAATCATAGAATCCGTCACCATTTTTTGAAAAAATAGGTAACCAGTTCCAGTTGGTTTGCATCACATCAGGTTCAGTGCCACCAGCAATCTGTGTGGTCAGACGTGAAAGATGACCATCCCAACCGGTATATTCTGATTTAACTTTGATATTCGGATATTGCTTTTGGAATTCCTCAATTGCTTTTAATGTTACCTGATGACGGCCATTACCGCCCCACCAGGACATACGCAGATCAACCTGTTCCTCAGCAAATGATGTCTGTGTCAAAACGAGCAAAGACAAAGCAACTAAAGGGCGTAATACTGTTTTTTTCATTATCGAAAAAACTCCTGTCAAAGAGAGATGTTTTTTTCTGTTTTTGCATCAAATATATGGCATTTGTTCATGTCAAACTTAAAATAAACAGGGCGATGCAACCCATTTTTTAGGATAGGTTTGGCTTCATCTGACGGAATACGACAAGTGAGCTCAAAATCGTTAACCTTTAGATAAACAAAGAACTCATGCCCCATGTTTTCTACCCGAACTAATTCCCCTTGGGAGTGGTTACCCTCAAAAGGCGACTCTGAAATACTGATAAACTCTGGACGAACGCCGAAAAATACCTCTTCATCAATAAAGCTTGCCACTTTGTTTTGCTGATGTTGGTTCAATGTTAAGGTGTAATTACCCACCGTTAAGCCAATCTTGCCGTCGTGCTCAACCAGTTTGCTAGGTTTGATATTCATCTCTGGTGCACCAATAAACCCAGCGACGAACATATTTTTAGGGTAATGATAGAGATTATCAGGTGTGTCAACCTGCATGATATGACCGAGTTTCATCACACAGATACGGTCGCCCATCGTCATCGCTTCTGTCTGATCATGCGTAACATAAACCGTGGTCGCCGGTTTGCCACTTTTCTTAAGTTGTTTGTGAAGATCGGAAATACGAATTCGCATTGAAGCACGTAACTTGGCATCCAAGTTTGACAATGGCTCATCAAACAGAAATACGTCAGGTTTCTTTACAATAGCGCGCCCAACTGCAACACGCTGTGCCTGTCCACCAGAGAGTTGACGCGGTAAACGATCCAGCAACTCTTCCAGTTCAAGAATTTTTGCTGCTTCGTTCACCTGTTCTTCAATTTTTTCTTTAGACAATCTGCTCAACTTAAGTCCAAAAGCCAGATTCTCTTTCACTGTCATATGCGGATACAGTGCATAGTTCTGAAATACCATGGCAATCCCCCTGGATTTAGGGGCCAAATTGTTAACCACTCGATCGCCAATACGCACTTCGCCACCGCTGATAGTTTCAAGCCCAGCCAACATCCGCAGCGTAGTCGACTTGGCGCAACCGGAAGGCCCAACAATCACCATAAATTCACCGTCAGCAATGGTCAGATTGATCCCATGAACGGCCTGAAAACCATTGGTATACACTTTCTGCAGATTATTAAATACGACTTCAGCCATGATAAAATCCTCAATTAACCTTTAATTCCGCTGCTGGTAACGCCTTGCACAAAATAACGTTGGGCTAGGAAAAACACGATGACAGAAGGCAGAATGGAAATACTTGCCATAGCCAGAATTTCATTCCACGGAGCACCTTCTGTAACGTCTATAGACATTTTCAACGCTAGCGCAATCGGGTATTTATCGACGCTGTAGACATAAATCAGCGGGCCAATAAAGTCATTCATCGACCACATAAACTGGAACAGGGCAACAGAAATAATCGCAGGCTTAAGAATAGGTACCACGACATACCACAGCACTTGGAAAGAGTTGCAACCGTCAATTTGTGCCGCCTCTTCCATATCACGTGGTACACCCCTTAGGAACTGGATCAGCATAAAGACGAAGAATCCTTGCGTTGCAAATGCCAACGGCAAATACAGAGGCAGATAGCTATCCAACATGCCCATTTCACGGAACATGATATATTGAGGGATCAGTAACACCGTACTTGGCAGCAACATAGTGGTTATCAATGTAGCGAACCAGAACTTTTTCCAAGGGATCTCGAAGCGAGCAAAGCCATAAGCAACAATGGTTGAAGAAATAATGGTCAGTAAAACTTTAGGAATAACAAACTTAAATGTATTAAGCATGTAGTGTCCAAAGTTATATTCTGTACCCGTTTTCCAACCATTGACAAAGCCATCCGACGTAGGATTCGCAGGCCATAGGCCCAGCGTTGTGAAGATCTCATGGTTAGGTTTAAACGATGCCGAGAACATCCAGACCAGTGGATATAACATCAGCAAGCCAACCAGCAGCAGTATAATATAGCGAATAGCCGCACTCACTTTTTCCTTGCGTAATGTTCGCTGTACTTCTTGCTCAGCAATCTCCTGAGCGCTGAGCATAGTTAATTGGTTCTGTTGCATATCAGCCATTTTCCCCCCCCTTATCCGCAGAGTAGAAGACCCAATATTTCGATGATTTAAAGGCGATTGAAGCAAACAGGGCCACAACCAGGAATAAGATCCACGCCAACGCTGCGCCATATCCCATGTCAAAATATTTAAAGGCAGTATCGTAAATATAAAGTGAGAAAAGATAGGTGTAATGTGTCGGTCCACCGCCAGTAATAACATACGGAGCAGTGAATTCCTGAAACGCCTGTGTGGTCTGCATAATAAAGTTAAAGAAAATTACCGGCGTAATCAGCGGCACAGTCACCTTCATAAACATTTGCCATTTAGAGGCGCCGTCTATCATTGCCGCTTCATATTGTGATTGAGGAACATTTTGTAGCGCAGCCAGGAAAATAACCATGGCAGACCCAAATTGCCATACCCGCAGCAAAGTTACCGACATCAATGCCAGAGAAGGTTCACCCAACCAGTTAACCGGCTCCAAACCAAAGACACCAATAAAGCTGTTTAGCAGACCGTCAATCGCAAATAGTGCTCGCCACAAAACAGCGATGGCTACGCTACTGCCAAGAATGGAAGGGATATAATATGCAGTTCGGAAGAAACCGATCCCCCGCAATTTAAAATTAAGAACAAAAGCAATACCCAGTGCAAACGCCAATTTTAATGGAATGGTAAGAAATACGTAGGCAAAGGTGACACCCATCGATTTCCAGAAAAGGTGGTCTTCCATAAACATAAAACGATAGTTTTCCACCCCATTAAATATAGGGGGATTCATCAAGTCATATTCCGTAAAACTGAGTAAAAATGATGACACGAAGGGAAATGCAGTAAATATTATCAACCCTATAATATAAGGTGATATATAGGCTAACCCCAGCATTCTGTTTTCATTCATGGTTATTACCCATATTAATAGCAATAAAAGTAAGTAAGGTTAAATTTTTATAATATTAAAGATAGAGATGAAATCCGGACTTTTAATCTCCGTTAAGTAACCTACCGCCGTAGCGTCGGCTCGGAACAAAATCGGCAAATATCTCCAAGAATGCCAATCTGCAAAGTGGAAATCGGCACACAGATAAAGAGCGCGCTTGCCCATGCCCTGATGCTTGGCTCAAACACTGGCTATTCCCCGACAACAAAGCAGCTACCAAGCCGCCGAACATCTTGAAACAATGGGCGAATTCCATTCTTGCGACCTCCACGATAAACCGAGCTAGCACCAATCAATAAAATGAAACAACATTTCAAATTATTATATCTGAAATTCTTCTAGCGTCATTCAATGGATGGCAAAAGTGTGATGAAAGTAGAAACGTTGTTTTGATTTTTTTGTTTTCTTGATGATAAAACCAAAAAAAACAATGCAACGCATTGATATATAATAATTAAATTATTAATGCTGATTATGCCATTCAGGATAGGAATGTGAACCAGATTGGTTAGTCAATCGTATTCGGCTGTGCCACCAAAAGTGAAGCCCCAACAGCTTACTCAGGTAAGTGACTGAGGTGAACGAAGGCAGTCAACACCCAAGCAATTTAAAGTATGACCAGTATATAACGCGCCAATCTGAAGGCCACGTAAGATAAGTGGCAGCTTAAATGGCAAAGCAGTACATACAGGTTGCAACGTAAGGATGCACACTAGCAACATTGCCGTGAAATTCAGGGCCCCAATCTGGGGCAGAAAGGCGGTGCTACTGTCATAGCTGTTCTGTTTCAGATTCGGTATTTCTATCCGGTGGCAGAGGCTTGCCATAATCTTGACCATTATTGCGCGTCAACCATAGTGACAACGCCTTCAAGGAATCAGGCGTAAATTCGTCACAACGAGCGGTGATTTCTTCTGGCTTCATCCAACACACCTCAGATACTTCCTCCTCTTGCAACGCAAACGGCCCGTGGGATACACAGCTAAACAGAGCCCCCCAAATACGGCATTGCTTTTCTTCAAAATAAAACAGACCATGTTCTGCAAAAGGTACACCGGCAATACCCAGTTCCTCTTCCGCTTCACGACGGGCAGAATCCAACACGCTTTCCCCACTTTGCACCACCCCACCAGCGGTGGCATCCAGATAGCCTGGGTAATAATCCTTGGTGCCAGTACGACGTTGCACCAGAATTTTCCCCATCCCATTGTGTACTACAATGTAGGTAGCACGGTGACGCAGTCTTTGAGCACGCATCTGTTGCCGACTGGATTGAGCAATCACTTCATTTTGCTCGTTGACGATATCAACCCACTCGGTATCTTCTGCTTGAACCTGTTCCGCCATCCTCTATAACCTTCTATTTTGGGCGCGTTGGAAACCGCGCACGGGTTGATCAATGAGTGTGCTTCAATGATTCTTCTTGTATATTTTTACCTTTGTACAGCCCCTGCTGATACAAATTAGTGCGTCAATGCCACCTCTGCAACTGCCTTGCCACAGTGCAAACCGATCACGCTTAAAGTGCCGTTTTCCAGTATGCCATAACTAGCAGGAAAGCTTCCTTTGGGAATGCTGACCGAGCCTGGATTAAAACAATAAATATCTCCTTGTACTTCCGCCTGAGGTAAATGCGTATGGCCGTAAACCAATACATCACCACAGGCTAAAGGAGGTAAATTATTGGGATGATAAAGGTGCCCATGGGTTAAAAACAATCGCCTTTTGGGCAGCAAAACCTGTTGAAAAGAGGCAGTGATAGGGAATGAGAGCAACATCTGATCGACTTCACTATCACAATTGCCGCGAACAGCAATGATCTTGTCGTGATATCGGTTCAAATTTTCGGCAACCTGCGCCGGTTGATAATTATCCGGCAACGCATTACGCGGCCCATGATTGAGCAAATCACCCAAGAGAATTAACCAGTCAACCTGGCGTTGTTCAAACAATTCGAGGACTTTATCAGTAGCGGAGAGAGAACCATGCAGATCTGAGGCAAACATCAGCTTCATAATCTTTCCTTTAACACAGAGTATGAAAGCATTTTATTGTAGCAGGGGTTTACGGCAAGTTAATGGGTAAAACAGATGACCGATGATCGGTCATCTGAATCAGTGGCAATGTTAGCGGCTGAGGATCTCTCTTACGAAGGAAACAATTTCAGGCTTCTTACCCTGTGAAAACAGGCATTCCTGGAAACGAGGACCGCTGACTGCCGTTTTCAACAGCTCTGGATCAATCGCCCGCAGTGTATCAAGATAATTATCTTTGATAACCGCGCTTTTTACCTGATTGAGGATACCCGCATTGCGCACCTGAGGTTCTTTACGCTCAGCTGGGTAACCTTCACCTTTACGCCCGGTAAAGGCTTTCTCAAAGATGTAGCGGACGTTTAACTCTGCACCCCAGCCAAAGCCTTTGGCAAACGGCAAAGAAAGCGCATTACCGTTGTTGATCTGAGCGAAAAGGAAAGCATCAGCAGGATCGATACAGTACCCACAAACCACGCCTGGGTGGATATTTAAAGACATCAACGCGCCTTGCCCAGTACCGCAGCCAGTGACAACAAAATCAACCGCCTCTGCATTCAACAGAATGCTGGCCATAATACCCAAATGGATATAGGTCAGATGGTGATCCTGCTCATTGTTCATACCGACGTTATACACTGCGTCGTTATTACCCGCTGCAACGGCCTGCAGTTGTTCGAGAACCACCGCATTTTTACCGGCTTGGCTGTTTTCCATCATCAGTGCAATATTCATCTCTTCCTCTCTGCAAATAGAACCCATCGATTATTCTTCAGACTCAGCGCGCCAGCCAACCGCCATCCACAGCGATGGTGAAGCCATTAATATAATCCGAGGCAGATGAAGCCAGGAATACGGCAGGCCCCATCAAATCTTCTGGCTGGCCCCAACGGGCAGCAGGAATGCGACCAAGAATTTCCTCACTGCGAGCCTGATCGTCACGTAACTGACGCGTATTGTTAGTTGCCATATAGCCAGGAGCCAGAGCATTGACGTTAATCCCGTGGCTGGCCCATTCGTTAGCCAACAGACGCGTGACACCCATGACTGCACTTTTTGATGCGGTATAAGAAGGTACACGAATACCCCCTTGATAAGACAACATGGAAGCGATGTTGATAATCTTACCGCCAGTACCTTGAGCGATAAATTGGCGGGCAACAGCCTGAGACATAAAGAACACCGTCTTAATGTTCAGATTCATCACATCGTCCCAATCTTTCTCACTGAATTCCAATGCATCCTGACGACGAATAATACCTGCGTTATTAACCAGTATATCGATATGGCCAAACTCAGACACCGCGCGATCCAGCAACCCAGGTAACACATCAAGTTTGCTCAAATCTGCTTTCAAGCTCAGGAAACGGCGCCCCAACTCAGCGACTTTAGCGATAGTCTCATCCGGTTCAACCACGTTGATGCCGACGATATCACAACCCGCCTGCGCCAAACCAACAGCCATTCCCTGTCCCAAACCGGTATCACAGCCGGTTACAATCGCAACTTTACCCTTCAATGAAAAATTTTCGAGAATCATGCTTTTGTCCTTAGTACTCAGGGCATCACCGGCCCTTGCCAAAAGTGGGGATGCGTTGCAATCCCGTCAATATCCGCAGCCTGCTGCCGTATAGGGGCAGTATTACCTCCCCCCTGTCATCATGATATGGGCAAGTCTAGCGCTTATCTTTGAAGTGATCAATTAAATTGAAACTATGTTTTGATTTAATTGAAAGATATTTTTATTTGTCTAGACCTGACATCTGATGCTATTAGGCACAGGATTATGAAACAGGCCGGTTTTTTAAAAACCGGCCTGTCATTATTTTTTAGCGGTGAAAATAAAGGCGTTATCCTCAGCAATCTGCCCCACTACGGCATCTGCATACTCTCCCGGTTTTGTTCGCAACGAAATATTCCCGCTGAATATCCCTTGCTTATCCTCGGTGGTGTATGGCCCTGGGCGGAAAATATAGTTAAACCGCAAATTATCCAAAGCTTTATTGTTAGTCAGCTTCAGGGCTCCGGGGTTAAAGTTGTCGGTAAAACCATCCATGCCGTTTTCCATGGCTAGGCTGTCAGAAACCTGGTGAGCTACCGGCAAACCTTCGCCCCCCAGTTTAAAACCGTTATTCGCATTACGAAGTGCAACGCTGTTCTCAATGACAACCTGCCCATTAGGACCATCTTCAATCTTGTTGAACAGATCAAAACCATCATCTGCGTTGTCATGTGAGAAACAACCAATAAGCCGGTTTCCATCACCCACGCGCATTTTAACCGCAAAGCCGTCGGCATTGATCATGCCAGGATCCTTATTGCTATAGGACTCAGAGTGGGCGACCAGGTTATGGCTTGCCCAAAGTGGTCTTGCGGTTTTGGCCGTTGAGGAAATGGTAATCCCGGTATCGTCTGCATGATGTGCAACAACCCGCTCGATCCGGTTGTGGCTCCCCTCAATGCGAAAGCTTTTCTCTGTTACCGTAATGTCCTGAATATCCCAATAACTGGCTTCAAGAGTCAGCCCACGCAAAACCACGTTCTTACCCATTGGCTTAAGCTTTTTAGGATGCGTGGATGTACCGCTTGCAGAGGCAGGTAATACGCTGAACGGGTAATCACCCTCCTCTAACCACAACACACCACCCGGTGCCAATGCTTGAGCTGCGGTCACTAAATCTAACGGATGCTGCCTGCTGCCATCATTATCGGCTTTACCCTGGGGAGAGGCATAAAGATTGTTGCTATCGGCGTAGCGCGTTTTATGTACGACCAAGCTATCACTCAGGGTCTTACCATTATGCGCCGTAAAACGGTATTCCAACCTTGTATCCACCTGCTTCAGTGGCACTTTCCATGCTAACATTTCTCCCACTCGCACTGCTCGTTCTGCCGCAACCACAACACCGTCTTTGATCAGCGTCAATGTGCCCTTTTCACTGCTGCGCAGCTGAAAAATATAGTCATCCGAAGCAGAAAGCGTGGCCGAGGCAATCTCTATCTGTAAGGGTTGCGCTTTGGCTACGAACTTCTCTGCTGCCGGTAACTTGCCATTACTCAGTGTCAAACGGGCTTGATTCACCGTGATACGCGCATTTCGCGAAGCAAAAAAGCCAATGTAGTAGCCGTCAGGATCGAGTTTAGTGACGCGGTGTGGGTCACCGGTCGTCTGAGTCACCCAGTTATCACTGCCTTGCGGCGCATAGGCAGCCATAAACCCCTGATCCGTGCGAGCCAAACGGAGCCGGAAGCTCGGGGTTTTACGAAGGTCAACTTCCGGTTGATAACCATCACGCTTAATCTCCACGCCATCATTGCCCCAAGAGTTAAGCACGCCATTACGGGAGATCATGGTCATTTTGACCCGATAATGGTCTTTCTTATCCTGCGTCATAATGGCATTCATCACCATATTGGCAGCTGCAGGGAATTCTTCGTAACCCGGCTGTATCTTCTCCAGTCGCGGTTTACCAACAATATCGCGAATAAGCAACCCAGCACCTTCCTGTCCCGCAGGGAGCGCCTCGTTTTCAGGACCGAATTGGTCAACGGTAATCTCTGCTTCCAGTAATGCATTGGCATTAGCAGGAATACGTGTGTAATAGAAAGTCAGCCCATCGTGGCTGTTAGCAATTTTGCCGCCTCGACTTTCCAGATGAAAAGGCGTTTTTAGCGGCCCTGCTTGCAGTATTTCACCATTAGTCAACGTCACCTTGTTAGTACCAACTTTGTCTGGTAGCACGTTGGTCGCGAAATTGACATCTGTAGACTGACCAAAAGTGACAGCCTGCCAGACTAACTCATTGGCAGTTGGCAATGACTCAGCGATGCTGCTATGACTGATGCCAGCCAATGCAACAAAAAATGACAGAGGAATAATCTTCATTTCCCTTTCCTTTTTACTCTAAATAATTCCAATTGCTTGTAAGCAACAGACAGCGTCGCTCACACACAGGCAACTTGAAGTACGTGATTACATTGACGCCAATAGATCGCCTCACCCTGAGGCAAGACGATCCGAACACTTATTTTTGGGGTTTAAGCCTGTGAGGCCGGCGTATAAACGGTGGTTGGCGTTACGGGTTCAATATTCATTTTTTTGCAGATCTTGCTATTGCCCCAGCACTGTTCATAAGGCATACCCACCAGTTTCTCTATCACCAGACGAACTTCTGGTTGAATATCGGCGATCTTGCCGCCCGCCTTAATACGGGCAACTTCATATAACACCACGCGGTGAGTTTGACGGTTAAGCGTCATTTGGTTGCTGAAAACAATTGCCACCAATGCCAATAAAATCACACCGGCAAAGAACACCCAGGAAATGGCAGTAATCGCGGTTTCTGGCTGGGTATGGGATTTAGACTGGAAACCGTAATAGCTGAGGATCGCACCCATCGTGAAAACAATAATTGAGCGAACAATTTTCCCTGAGAATGTCATCGCCCCAGCATAGATCCCTTCACGGCGGCGACCAGTAAAGACTTCATCGACATCAGCGAGGAAGGTATAAACGGTCCAGGGAATATAGTAGACCCCGCCAGTACCCAAGCCGAATATCACTGTGATGCCAATGATGGCAGCAGTGGCATAGTGCGCAGGCAAATTGAAGAAATGCAGCAGCGAGTAACAGCAGACGGCGAACATCACGATCCCCAGTGCCCAGCAGTAAGGTTTACTAAAGCCTTTCTTGACACAAAGACCAATGAAAATGGCTGTAGAGACCAACTGCAATATGGCGTTAAGGCTGTTCAATCCAGCGAGAATGGCAGGGTCATACTGCAGAACAAAGATCACGAAATAGGTAAACACCGAAGCAAACAGCCATTCGGCACCAAATCCGAACAAATACATTCCCAGATGCTTACGGAACACGCGCAGATAGAAAGTTGACTGCATATCGCGTGCTAGAGAAACCAGTGTTTTCATCAAAGATTGTTTTGGCTTGACCGCTGCCGCTACGTCATCTTTACGTTCCCAAGAGAACAGGTAAAGGGTCGCGATGGCAATAAACAGGATCACACCATAAGTTATACCCGTATAGAGGAACGGCTGAGCCGACTCTTTACCGTAAATCAGGATGAATTGCCCAGGAATAAATGCTGCCAGGAAATTAGCCATTTTGCCAAAAATCGCTTTGTAACCGGTCAGTTTGGAGCGTGTAGCAAAGTCATCGGTCATCTCGGTTGCCAGCGTTTCATAAGGCACCATAACCGAGGTATAAATGAGTTCAAAAATGACGTATGTGGTCAGATAATACCAAAAACCAAAACCCTCAACCCAAAGTAACGGGTAAAACACCATCAGTGGTGCACCAATCAGCACAAAGAAACGCCGCCGGCCAAAACGCTTGCCAAGCCAGGTATTACCAAAGTTATCGGTAAGATATCCCATGATGGGGTTACTGATTGCATCGATGACACTTGCTACGGAGAAGATGAATGACGCTTCTAGCAACGTCAGTCCACAGAACGTGGTGTAAAAGTACAATAGCCAGGCGCCACTGATTGCCAGAGCGCCACTCCCAAGCAGATTGCCTCCACCATAAGCTAACTGGTGTCCCAGGGTAACCGTACGTCCTTTTTCCAAAGGTTTACTACTGTTTATTGTCATCGATTCTTCTCTATATTAAAATGAACCAATATTTCATTTTTAAAGGAATGATGTTTTATACTTTATTGGTGAGGTAACTTGATGTGACATAAATCACATAAAAAGTAAGGTTTTATTATTTAACTGAATCCTTCATGGTCCGTAGTACCGTTACAGATAAAAAATCCGTTTTCTACGCGGTCGGGCTTTGTGAGCACGTCCCGGGAAACTCATGTCCTCTGATGAATCGTAGTGTTGCAGCTATTTCTCTAAATGCCGGTGCTTAATGACGTTCCACGTTAACGCAGATCCGTGAGATTTCAGCGCCAACGCGGATAACGGCAATAACCTGTACGCAACACCCTCAACAGGTATTGTTGTGAATTGAATAATTACTTTAAGTTATTAAAACATAATGCAACGGTTATCTACTCGTTGATCATGCTGAAACGACTACTCATCACTAACCCGAGGAAAAATTTATAGGTTATGAGATATTGATCGCAGAAATCATGCGACCCGGTTGGCCTGTAGTCTTACTTTGATATCATTTTCCTAAATTTATGAAACAGCGTTTTATTAAAAATGATTTTCCTCAGATTTGATCGATTCATCGCTAAGTTTAAGGGAGGCCGTTATGGCTAAGGGTTCAGTCCTGAATTTCAATTTTCGTCGCTCGACCGATGAAACCACTGGCGCGGAGATCACCCGCTTAACACCGCCTGATGTGGTATGTCATCGGAATTACTTTTACCAAAAATGCTTCACTAACAACGGGCACAAGCTGCTCTTCGCCGGGGAGTTTGACGGTAACCGCAATTACTACCTGTTAGACCTGCAAAAACAGCAAGCGATACAGCTGACTGAAGGTGCCGGTGATAACGCGTTTGGTGGCTTTTTATCGCCAGACGACCGCTTTCTCTATTATGTAAAAAACGAACGTGAACTGCGCCGGGTAGAATTGAGTAATTGCCAGGAACAAATAATCTATCAGGTTCCTCAAGAATGGGTCGGTTACGGTACCTGGGTTGCCAATACCGAGTGTACCAGTCTGGTGGGTATCGAAATTTCCCGAAAAGACTGGGAACCCCTGACAGACTGGAAGATTTTCCATACTTTCTTTACCAAAAATCCTCATTGTCGTCTGTTACGCGTCGATCTCGTTAACGGTGAATCTCGCGTGATCTATCAGGATAATCTCTGGTTGGGCCACCCAATCTATCGCCCTTACCATGACAACTGCGTCGCATTTTGCCACGAAGGTCCGCACGATCTGGTCGATGCACGAATGTGGTTGATTAACGAAGACGGCAGCAACATGCGTAAAGTAAAAACCCATGCAGAAGGTGAAAGCTGTACTCACGAATTCTGGGTACCCGATGGTTCTGCACTGATGTATGTCTCCTATATGAAAGGCCAGCAAGAACGTAATATCTGTCGATATGTCCCTGAAACGGGCAAAGATGAGATCGTGATGAAAATGCCAGCCTGCTCGCATCTAATGAGCAATCACGATGGCAGTATGCTGGTGGGTGATGGTTCTGCATCCCCTGTAGATATTAAAGATGCGCAAGGTTACACCATCCATAACGATCCTTGGCTGTACGTGTTTGATGCCAAACAGAAACGCCAGGCACGATTGGCGGCACATAATAGTTCATGGCGTGTATTGAACGGCGATCGACAGGTTACACATCCGCATCCATCCTTTACCCCAGACAACCAGCAGGTGCTGTTTACTTCTGATTTTGAAGGCCAACCTGCACTTTATCTGGCTCGGTTGCCAGAAGATCTTTTTGCCTGATATCGCTAAGGAGAGAAACTATGTTTATCTACAAACAAGAATGCTTGCTGGAAGACTTAGGTGAGGGGATTACACGGCGGATCCTCGCGCATGGTGGAACTATGATGGCGGCAGAGGTCAACTTTGAACAAGGCGCTATCGGTACTTTGCACAGCCATCCGCATGAGCAACTGACTTACGTACTTTCTGGTCGTTTTAATTTCACTATTGATGGCATTACCCAAGAAGTGGGTGCAGGTGACACTCTGTACAAAAAACCCAACGTGATCCATGGGTGTGTGTGTCTTGAAGCCGGGACACTGCTCGATACCTTTACCCCGCAGCGTGAAGACTTCCTGAGCTGAGTCTTTATTTTTCGTCCCCCGGTTTTACTTCACTGGGGGATCGCCTCCCACATGTTTACCATTGTTGTCGCTAATAACCACTAACCGTATTTCAAAAATTGATTTTACCAGGCTCACTAAACTCCTCGGAGCAGTAACTACGTAGAGGCAGAGTCCCCTGTGCCATCAGCATTAACGGTGGCTTTATGGCTCTGCGACAGCACCAGTGAAAATTCAAGCCCCTAGATCAAACCACCCCTGATCGTCTAAGCTAAATGACTGTTTAATACCATCAAAGACATCCGTTTTTATCTGGCGTCTACGATGTTAATTGCATCATTTTTGCCTTGATGTTGTATTAGTTGAAAGAAGCATGGGAACGTTCCTATAACCTCGACAGAACCAAAAAACCTTACCGTAGTAATGTATAAGGAAAATTATAATATGATTGATCTGTATTACGCACCGACTCCTAACGGGCACAAAATTACCCTGTTCCTGGAGGAGGCCGGTTTGTCTTACCGTATCCACCGAATCAATATCAATGCTGGTGAACAGTTCAGTCCAGATTTTCTTTCCATATCCCCCAATAACAAAATCCCAGCGATCATCGACCAAAACCCAGTGGATGGTGGAACACCGATCAGTCTGTTTGAGTCAGGTGAAATCTTGCTTTATCTTGCAGAAAAAACCAGTAAATTTCTGAGTAAAGAACTGCGTGAGCGTGCAGCAACGCTGCAGTGGCTATTCTGGCAGGTTGCAGGGTTTGGCCCGATGCTCGGGCAAAACCACCATTTTAATCACTACGCTCCGCAACCCGTGCCTTATGCTATAGAACGCTATCAGGCAGAGACTAAACGCTTGTACTCCGTACTGGATCAAGAACTGCAAAAGCATCCTTATCTAGGGGGCGATCTCTACAGTATCGCTGATATAGCCACCTATCCATGGGTGGTTTCTCACCCACGTCAACGCATCGATCTTGCCGACTATCCGGCGGTATGCAACTGGTTTGAACGCATAAAAAACCGCCCTGCAACAAAACG
Organism: Serratia sp. UGAL515B_01; assembly: GCF_033095805.1. Classification (NCBI taxonomy): domain Bacteria; kingdom Pseudomonadati; phylum Pseudomonadota; class Gammaproteobacteria; order Enterobacterales; family Yersiniaceae; genus Serratia; species Serratia sp. UGAL515B_01. Next base: position 2,281,559 of record NZ_CP109901.1, read on the forward strand.
AGCTTATAATCTTTCGAATTAATTAACAGGCTGCATCCCTTATTGTGGATGCAGCCTGTTATAACGCCTTATTGAGACTTTTAACGCTCTGACTACATTATATCTTCTTCACTTTCCGTGTATTCTTGTTAGCAATATTTAGACATCTGGAGAATTTCTGATGCCACTTAGCCAACCAGACGCCATTATACGTATCAAAAACCTACGGTTACGTACTTTTATCGGTATCAAAGAAGAAGAGATCAATAACCGCCAGGATCTCCTAATCAACGTTGCTATCCATTATCCAGCGGATAAAGCGCGTAACAGTGAAGATATTGAAGATGCTCTCAACTATCGCACTATTACCAAGGCGATCATTCGCCATGTCGAGGATAACCGCTTCGCTTTGCTGGAAAAATTAACCCAGGATGTGCTCGAAATAGCCAAAGAACATCCGTGGGTAACCTATGCTGAAGTAGAGATAGATAAATTGCTGGCCCTGCGTTATGCCGATTCGGTTTCGATGACGATGAGCTATCGTAGGGATACTGCTTAGGCTGTTGCCATTGGCGTGCATTGCTGCGTTGTTCGCCGCTTATTTGGCCCACCCAACCTCGCGGCTTACGCCTTGCTCTGTGCGCAAATGACCGCCAGCGGCACTCGCGTGCAATTGAGGGACACAGCCTAGCATCCACATCCATCAGGGAGGTAGACTATGAGGATCCTGATTACCGGCGCAACAGGGTTGATCGGTAGCAGCCTGACAATGCAGCTACTCAATCTGTCACACGAGATTACTCTGTTATCCCGCAATGTTACCAAAGCTCGCTACAAGTTCGGTGAAAAAGTCAGCTACTTATCTTCACTCAACGAACTACGCTCTCTGGACGGCTTCGATGCTGTTATTAACCTTGCGGGAGAACCTATTGCTGATAAACGCTGGAGCAAAGCGCAGAAAAATCGCCTATGCCGCAGCCGCTGGGAACTGACCGAACGCTTGGCTAACCTGATCAACGCCAGCACAATAGCGCCTTCGGTGCTGATATCAGGGTCTGCTGTCGGTTATTACGGCGATCAAGGGCAGGCAGTGGTGACAGAAGATGAGTCACCACGTGATGAGTTTACGCACCAGCTTTGCCAACGCTGGGAATCATTGGCACTCAATGCGCAAAGTAACCAGACGCGTGTCTGCCTGCTGCGTACCGGCGTGGTTCTCGCACCTAAAGGGGGAGCATTGGCCAAAATGCTGCCTCCATTTCGTTTAGGGATTGGTGGGATGATCGGTGATGGTCGCCAGTATCTGCCCTGGATCCACATCGAAGATATGGTCAACGGCATTATTTACTTGCTTGACCATCCTTCTCTTAATGGCCCTTTCAATATGGTTGCACCTTATCCGGTGCATAATGAGCAGTTCACTGCGACCCTGGCAAAGGTACTCGATCGCCCAGCCTTTCTTCGTGTTCCTGCATTTGCCATGCGCTTGCTGATGGGAGAAGCTGCCGTATTGGTGCTTGGCGGTCAACGGGCGGTACCAAGAAAACTCGAGGATGCAGGCTTCAGCTTCCGCTTCTTCGAATTAGAACAGGCACTGGATGATGTGATCAGCCAACAGGCATGAACGGCCTGTTGTTGCAGATTTTTTAAGACATTTTGCGCCCTCTATTTGAGGGCGCCCGAAAGGAATTGTCGCAGACGTTGGCTTTTAGGGTTGCCAAAGACTTCTGCTGGTGGCCCTTGTTCTTCAATCAATCCTTGATGCAGAAAAATAACGTGGTTAGACACATGCCGCGCGAATTCCATCTCATGTGTCACCACCACCATGGTTTTCCCCTCTTCGGCCAGCTTCTGCATGATACGCAGTACCTCACCGACCAACTCAGGGTCCAAGGCCGAGGTCGGTTCATCAAACAACAACACCTCCGGTTCCATTGCCAATGCCCGTGCAATCGATACCCGCTGCTGTTGTCCACCAGAGAGATGCACCGGATACTTGATACGCGCACGTTGATCGATGCCCACCTTGTCCAGATAGCGTATCGCACGCTCGTGCGCCTCTGCCTTGCTCAACCCTAAAACCTGAACCGGTGCCTCCATCACGTTTTCCAACACCGTCATATGGCTCCACAGGTTGAAATGCTGGAATACCATGGTCAAACGGGTGCGCAAAAGTTGTAGCTGTTTCTTATCTAACACCTTTAGCTGCCCATCTTTATCACGCACCATGCGGATATCCTGGTTGTTCAAGCTGATAGAACCTTCACTGGGTTTTTCAAGGAAGTTAATGCAGCGCAAAAAAGTACTTTTACCAGAACCAGAAGAACCAATAATACTGATCACATCACCTGCTTTAGCCAGCAGAGAAACTCCTTTAAGCACCTCATGGTCGCCATAACATTTATGTAGTTTGGTGACGGCCAATTTACTTTCCGACATTGTCTATTCCCGCCATTCATCGATGAGTTACGTGAGCCATCCAACGTTTCTCAGCCTTACGAAATAGGCTGATCAATGTGTAAGAGATAATCAGATACAACACGGCAGCAATACCGAAAGCATAAAACGGTTGGTAGGTCGCAGCATTAATATCGCGCGCGATTTTAAGCAAATCCGGCACAGTGGCAGTAAAAGCCAAGGCTGTTGAATGCAGCATTAGAATGACTTCATTACTGTAAGCCGGTAATGCCGAGCGCAATGCCGGAGGTAAAATAATACAGCGATACATTTTAAAACGAGAAAAGCCATAGGCATTAGCCGCTTCAATTTCCCCGTGGGGGACGGAACGAATAGCCCCCGCAAAAATCTCCGTGGTATAAGCACAGGTATTTAGCGTAAGCGCTAAGATAGTGCAGTTAAAACCACTGCGGAAAAACGCATTGAGAAATTCCGTGCCACGTACAATCTCCAGGCTGTACATACCGGAGTAAAACACCAGCAATTGTACGTACAGTGGTGTACCGCGAAAAACATAGGTATAAAACCACACGGGATACCGTAACCAGCGAGCGGAAGAAACCCGCGCCACCGCCATCGGGATCGCCAATAACCCCCCCATTACAACCGATAAAATCAGCAGCCATAGCGTCACCGCCAAGCCAGTAAAACGGTAGCCATCGCTCCACAACAAAGACTGCCAGTACTGATGAAGGATATCGATCATAATTCGGCCCTTTTTACGCCCAAGGAATAACGACGTTCAAGCCACAACAGCACACCGTTGGAAACGGTGGTGAAAATGAGATATACCGCACCGGCGACAATGGCGTAAAAGAAAGGCTGATAGGTTCCTTTTCCTGCTAATTGTGTCGCTTTTACCAGATCATTCAGGCCAAGAATAGACACCAGAGCCGTGGCTTTCAGGATCACCTGCCAGTTATTACCGATGCCTGGCAAAGCAAAACGCATCATTGCCGGAAACAGTATGCGGCGAAAAATCTGTTGATTGGAGAAACCGAAAGCGGTGGCTGCTTCGATTTGTCCACGAGGCACTGCCAAATAGGCACCACGAAACGTTTCGGTGAAGTAGGCTCCGTAGATAAAACCAAGAGTAATCATGCCAGCACTGAATGGATCGATGTCAATCTGGGCAAATCCGAATAACTCCGTGAGGCTGTTCAAGACAATTTGCAGGCCATAGAAGATAAGCAACATCAATACCAAGTCGGGTACGCCACGAATTAACGTGGTATAAGCACCAAATATCGTTGATATAAAGGAATTTTTTGAAAGTTTACCGCTAGCACCGATTAAACCAATCACCACCGCCAGCAGAACGGAACCGAGGGCCAGCTCCAGCGTCACCAGAGCTCCCTCTACTATCAGTTGGGAATAGCCTTGCAGCATTTACTTCATCCTGTCGTCATTGGATCTCGAACCACCGGGGGCAACCTTGGTTCGCACGTGGCCAGCTAGCCGGCCACGTAACTACACCACGCTACTGAACGGGTTTTAGCCACCGTAGACGTCAAAATCGAAGTATTTTTTTGCAAATTTGTCGTAAGTACCGTCTTTACGCATGTCAGCAAAAGCTTTATCCAAAGCCGCTTTCAATTCAGTATCATCCTTGCGTAACCCCATCCCAGTCCCTATACCAAAGAATTTGTCATCTTTAACCGCTTCACCAGCAAACGCAAAATACTTCCCTGGCGGCTGTTTCAGAAAGCCGTCGCTTCCAGCCACTTCATCCTGAAAAGAGGCATCAATACGCCCGGATGCCAGGTCGGCATAGACCATATCCTGGTTCTGATACGGTACTACCGTGACTCCATTCGGCTGCCACATGGCATTGGCATAGGCTTCCTGAGTGGTACCCTGTAACACACCAACTCTCTTGCCCTGCAATGATTCCGCCGTAGGCAAGATCTTCGAGTCTTTTAGCGCAATCAGACGAGCGTTAGCCGCGTAGAGCTTGTCTGTAAAGGCAATCTCCTGCTGACGTTTTTCAGTAATAGACAAGGAAGAGATGATGGCATCGATCTTTTTCGCTTTCAGAGAAGGGATGAGCGCATCAAAATCGCTTTCAACGAAAGTGCATTCAGTATTGATGCGTTTGCATAACTCTTTAGCCAAATCGATATCAAATCCGACTAACTCACCCCGCGCATTTTTTGACTCAAAAGGCGCATATGTTGGATCGGTACCAATTTTCAGCGTTGTTGGTAGAGCCGCGAATGAACTACTTGTCGCACTCAAAGCAAAGATCAAAGGAAGAGCCAAAACTCGCTTTTTCATAATCACCCTCAAATTGATTTTCCGATGCCACTACGGGCACTACTTTATTCAATCAGCAGTAATCGTGCCAAATCTCCCTAGGCCGATGAATGCATTAATTGAACGACGCCACAACGTTAAAACACCATAATTACCGGCAGAAACTGGAGATGGCGTGCGTGAGAAGATTCGGCTGCGTCACTCAATTGCACCTTGGGCGCAGCAAAAATCAATGAAGGGACACAGCCTGACGATCATTATGGTGCATAACCCCCACTAAATCAGTGCGGTGTTGCAAAAATGTTTAAACTTAAGGACTCGTATGTTAGAGCTATGCTAGCGATTCAAAACGCCACGAGGAAAAGTCTATTTTGAACGGAAGTGCACTCTGTCTTTCACCTTAATGCGAAGCTTTTTTGGGGGCGACAACACCAGGGGTAGTTAAAATACAGCTCAGTGAGTACCTTGCCAGCGAGTGAAAAGATCTTGCGGGAGCTTGATATCAAACTGGTCGAGTACTCGGTTAACCGTTTGATCGATAATGTCGTCCAGCGTTTGCGGACGATGGTAGAAAGCGGGAACGGGTGGCATAATGACCGCGCCAAGCTCTGCCGCCTGGGTCATCAGACGCAAATGCCCCAAGTGCAATGGCGTTTCACGCACACCCAGCACCAGCATTCGACGCTCTTTGAGCACCACATCGGCCGCCCGAGTCAATAACCCATCGCTGTAGCTATTCACAATGCCCGAGAGTGTCTTGATTGAACAGGGTAAAATTATCATCCCCATCGTTTTGAAAGAGCCAGAGGAAATGCTGGCAGCGATATCACGAGCGTCATATACCACATCGGCTAAAGCCTGAACGTCGCGCAAACTCAACTCGGTTTCCAGCGCCAGCGTTTGTCGCGCTGCATTACTCATCACCAAATGGGTTTCGACACCTTCAACACCACGCAAAACTTGCAGCAAACGCACGCCATATATGGCGCCACTGGCACCAGAAATACCGATAATCAGTTTTTTCATCAAGCTCGCCTCTGCCGGGAAATATCAAGTTAGAATAATAGAATCGGGGCAGACTTTGCAGCAACCTTTGCAGATTAGCAAGTGGGGGAAGTTGTGCACCGCAACGGATGCCTCGGTGCACAACATTGGTAACGGGTTATCCCTCGTTATGCATTTCCAGATTTTCAACTTCTGTCTGGCCGCGCAACGCCTTAGCATCGTCGTTACGTAGTGCTTCAAGATATTCCAGATAGCTCTGGTCGACATCTTTAGTCACATAAATACCGTTAAATACCGAACATTCAAACTGAACAATATCCGGATTATCTTCACGCACCGCTTCGATCAAGTCATTCAAGTCCTGGAAGATCAAACCATCAGCACCAATGATCTGGCGTATTTCATCCACTTCACGCCCGTGGGCAATCAGCTCGGTAGCGCTCGGCATATCTATGCCATAAACGTTAGGAAAGCGGATTTCCGGGGCGGCTGAGGCAAGATAAACGCGTTTTGCTCCTGCATCACGTGCCATTTCAACGATCTGCTCAGACGTGGTTCCACGCACAATAGAATCGTCGACCAGCAACACATTCTTGTCACGAAACTCCGCACGATTGGCATTGAGTTTGCGACGCACTGACTGACGGCGGGCCAACTGACCCGGCATGATAAAAGTACGGCCAACATAACGGTTTTTAACAAAACCCTGGCGGTAGGGTTTATGCAATATCCGCGCTATTTCCAGCGCGATGTCACAAGACGTCTCAGGGATCGGGATCACCACGTCAATATCCAGATCTTCCCATTCGCGAGCGATCTTCTCACCCAATTTCTGCCCCATTCGCACGCGGGCGCTATAGACAGAAATCTTGTCCATGAAAGAGTCAGGGCGGGCAAAATAAACGTATTCGAACAGGCATGGATTGGTTTTGGGATTTTCTGCACACTGGCGAGTGAACAGTTGACCTGCTTCGGTGATATACACCGCTTCGCCAGGCGCAACATCACGCAAGAACTCAAACCCCAAGGTATCCAGTGCTACGCTCTCAGAAGCAACCATGTACTCACAACGGTCATCTTCAAGCATTCGTTTACCAATCACCAACGGACGGATACCATTCGGATCGCGAAAAGCAACCAAACCATGGCCGATTATCATTGCTACACAGGCATAAGCACCACGCAATTGCTGATGCATCGCTGCGACCGCAGTAAAAATGTTGTCAGCGTCCAGCGGATAATGCTGAAAACGATCAAGTTCAGTCGCCAGTACGTTCAGCAAGATCTCGGAATCAGAAGTGGTATTGATGTGGCGGCGGCCACTTTCAAACAGCTTCTGGCGCAATTCATTCGCGTTAGTAAGGTTGCCGTTGTGTGCCAGCGTAATGCCGAACGGTGAGTTAACGTAGAAAGGCTGGGCTTCGGAAGCACTGGAGCTGCCAGCCGTCGGGTAGCGCACGTGGCCGATGCCCATATTGCCCTGTAAACGCTGCATATGCCGTGCTTCAAACACATCCTTCACCAAGCCATTTGCCTTGCGTAGGCGGAACCCGTTATGGGCATCAATGGTGACGATGCCTGCGGCATCTTGTCCACGGTGCTGAAGCACCGTCAACGCATCATAAATCGACTGGTTTACCGGCGTGAAACCGGCGATACCGACAATACCGCACATGTTGTCTTTTCCTCTAAGCCGCTACCGCCCTGGTAATTGGGTCGGTAAGAAACTCGACGTGCTCTGCAGGTAGTCAAAGAACCACCTGATAATGTAGCTAAACTGGGGGATTAATTGCGATTGTCTCCAATCTGCGCTTTGTGACAGCGTGGTAAAGGTATCAAGGAAAAACAGTATCGCCGCTACAATCAGTACGCCACGCAGTGCGCCAAAGCACACGCCCAACACCCGGTCGGTGCCCGATAAACCGGTTTTCTCTACCAATGAACCAATCACATAGTTGACGATAGCACCCACAATCAGCGTTGCAATAAACAAAATGGCGATCGCAATGCCGTTGCGCACCAGTTCATCTTCGAAACGAGTGAAGTAAGCTGCAAGGTAAGGATAGAAGTGGCTGGCAACAAAGAACGCACATCCCCATGTTACAAGTGACAACGCTTCGCGAACAAAACCTCGGATCAGGCTTACCACAGCCGAAAACCCAATCAACGCTATAATGACGTAATCAATCCAAACCATGAACTATTCCAATAATAAATCGCCCTGCATCTCATTCGCGGCGAATTCTAACAGAAAAAGAAAACGTTTGCGTAGCGGATTTCCCACCGAGCAAAACAAAAAAATGGCGGTGAAAAAATTTACCGTCACAGCCGTATGAACCGAAAAGCACAGTTTTTTTGAGGTTTCTAACATAACCGACATCAACCTTAACGCACAGCATAGGTCTTGATTTGCCCACTCAACCCACTGATGGTATTCAGGTCGGGCAACGATGACTGCAACTTTTGTTTTGACACATCAGGGCCGACAAAAATCCGGGTAATTTCCCCTTGAACCGGTGTCGATGGCACGGTATAGGCCCGATAGCCAGACAAGCGAAGCGAAGCAACGATCTCGTTAACCTTGGCAGCATTTTTCAAAGCGCCCAATTGCACCACATAGGCCTGTCCAGCAGGGGCTTTTTCTTCCACAACCGGTTTAGGTTCGAGTTTAGGTTCGGGCTTCACAGGTGGTTTAGTCGGCTCAACCTTGGGGGGTTGTACCGGTTTAGGTGCCACTTCTACCGGCTTGATCGCTACCGACTCTGGTTTCACTTCCGCTGGTTTTGGCTTAACGGGTTGAGATGGTTTAGTTTCGGTCTGCGGTGACACAACTACGGGGGACTGTTGCTGTTGCTGACGCTGTTGTGCTGCCTGATTGACTGCTTGTTGTGCAGTTGCCTCCGCATTTGCCTGTTGCTGTACCAATGCCCCGGCACCTTCGGGTGGCTGCGATGGCAAAGGTTGATTTACCGGCGATATTAAATCCGTTTCATGGGCATCTCCCGGCTTAGGAACCAGAGGAATAGCTGCAAACTCATCCTCATAGTGTTTCTTTTTACCGTCCAGCAACCCCGGTAGGATAATCACCCCTAAGGCAACCAGGATAACCGTCCCAACTAGTCTATTCTGAAATTTACTTGCCACTCACACTCTCCGCCTCTCGTCTAACGCCGTCATCACATGTGCAACGGTGTGGAACGAACCACAGACGATCACAATATCCTGAATACCTGCATCCTGCATAGCTTGACGCCAAGCCGTTTCAACATCAGCAAACTGCTGCGGTTCCTCTAGGTACTGCGCCAGTAATTCAACGCTAGCCCCCGAGGCACCTCAAGAGGTGCACAATACCACTCATCGACTTGCCCATTCAGGCAAGCCAGAGTTCCAGCAATATCTTTGTCGGAAAGCATACCCAACACAGCACGCACCTTACCTTCCTCTCGCGGTAATTTCGCCAACCTTTCAGCCAGATAGGCGGCTGCATGCGGATTATGCGCAACATCTAGGATCAACAACGGGTTATGCTGAATAATCTGGAAGCGGCCTGGTAATGTGGCCTGTTGCAGCCCGTTAAAAATCGCCTTCTCATCAATTTCTAACGACGAATAATGTAGCGCGGCCAGTGCCGTAGCAGCGTTAGCCAGTGGTACATTAGGGATCGGCAAATCTTTCAAGTGAGTGTCGTTACACAGCCACTGCCAACGTTCACCTTGCTCGCTGAATGCCCAGGCATCCCCCGGCAATACAATGGCGATCCCAGACTTTCTGCTACTTGCCGAATGCTTTGCGGCATCTCCGGTTCCCCCACCACGGCTGGCTTGCCTCCACGGAAAATACCCGCTTTTTCGCGGCCGATGCTTTCACGATCGTTACCTAGCCAGTCTGTATGATCCAAAGCGATGCTCGTTACTACGGCAACATCTGGATCCACAATGTTAGTGGCATCAAGACGCCCTCCAAGCCCGACTTCCAGGATCACAACGTCGAGTTTAGCCTGTTTAAACAGCTGTAATGCAGAGAGAGTACCGAACTCGAAATAGGTCAGTGAGACTTCACCACGGCCTGCTTCAATCGCAGCAAACGAGCGGCAATGTTCGGCTTCGCTGAGTTCTTCACCTTGAATACGCACGCGTTCGGTATAGCGCACTAGGTGCGGGGAACTGTAAACGCCAACCCGCAATCCGGCAGCCATCAGGATCGCTTCAAGCGTACGGCAGGTTGTCCCTTTGCCGTTGGTACCAGCAACGGTGAACACCATTGGAGCAGGGGTAAGTAATTCGAGGTGTGCCGCAACGCGCTGTACACGCTCCAGACCGAGTTCTATTGCCTGGCTGTGAAGACGTTCCAGATAATAAAGCCACGAGCTCAAGGGCGACGTGGCTTGGGGAATTTGGTGGTTTTGCATGAGTACCGTCACTGACTTTGGGTTCAAAATCCGTATGGTGCATCACCTTCGCTGCGGTTAAGGCGATGCTTTGCATTCTCCAGCCGCCGTTTTGCCGCAAAGTAACGGTTGGAAAAATGCACCAGCCGGTGGCTGGTGCATTCCTGCGCTGATCAAGCTTCCGTATGATTTTCCTCAACGACTACCGGTACAGCATCGTCAAAATACGGCTGCGGCTGGTTCGTCAGTTTGGAAAGGATGCTTGCCAACGTTTTGCGCATCTCAGGGCGACGGACGATCATATCTATCGCACCTTTTTCGATCAGGAATTCGCTGCGCTGGAATCCCGGTGGCAGTTTTTCGCGTACGGTTTGTTCAATAACGCGTGGCCCCGCGAAACCGATCAAGGCTTTTGGCTCAGCAATATTGATATCACCCAACATAGCCAGGCTGGCAGAAACCCCTCCCATGGTAGGATCGGTCAGAACAGAAATGTACGGTAAACCACGCTCTTGCAACTTGGCAAGCGCGGCGCTGGTTTTCGCCATCTGCATCAGCGACATCAACGCTTCTTGCATACGCGCACCACCACTAGCTGAAAAGCAGACCAGCGGGCAGTTATCTTCCAGTGCATGTTCAACCGCACGGACGAAACGAGCGCCCACAACGGAAGACATAGAACCACCAATAAAGGCAAACTCAAAGGAGGCAACCACCACAGGCATTCCGTATAGTGTGCCTTTCATCACCACCAGCGCATCTTTTTCGCCGGTCGCTTTCTGTGCCGCAACCAGGCGATCCTTGTATTTCTTGGAATCCCTGAACTTAAGAACGTCCTTTGGTTCCAGTTCGCTGCCCAGCTCCACCCCACTGCCGTCATCCAGCACAGTATGCAAACGCATACGGGCTGGCATACGCATATGGTGGTCACACTTGGGGCACACCTCAAGATTACGCTCCAGTTCGGCACGATAAAGAACCTGGCCGCAGCTATCACATTTAGTCCAGACCCCTTCAGGAATACTCACTTTACGGGTTTGAGTAACGTTACTTTTGTTAAGAATTCGTTCAATCCAGCTCATCGATGACCTTTCTGTCTGAACCTGGCACACGCCAGTCCGCTGTTCATGCTTTAAACAATCCCCCTGAAAACATACCCCCATGAAAATGCACGTTTCAGGGCCAGCAAGTACGCCTTCCTGATACTGGTTTCAGGGTTGTTCGCAGGAACAGACCATAAATGTCGCTCATTAAAGCATATCGGCCCGATAGTGTGGACAAAAAACTGGTCGAACCGATGTGCTAAGCGATGTTTTTTATTGTTTTTGCTGGCGCGCAGCCGCACGTTTATGGCGCCATATTTCAATAATGCCCGGCAGAATTGAAACAAAGATGATCCCAACGATCAACAATTTCAGGTTTTCCTGCACCACCGGTAACCCACCAAAATGATAACCAGCATAAGTGAACGAGAGCACCCAAAGTAGCGCACCTATCACGTTATAGGCTGCAAAATGCCGATAAGACATATGCCCCATACCGGCAACAAATGGCGCAAAAGTACGCACAATAGGCACAAATCGTGCCAATATAATGGTTTTACCCCCATGCTTCTCGTAAAACTGATGCGTTTTATCCAGATAACTACGGCGGAAAATTTTTGAATCTGGGTTGCGGAACAACTTTTCGCCAAACAGCCGCCCAATCGTATAGTTGACCGCATCCCCAAGTATGGCAGCAACCAGCATCAGTGCCACCATAGTATGTACGTTAAGATCGTTAGAAGGTAAAGCCGCCAGTGCACCGGCAACAAACAGTAGAGAATCCCCCGGCAAGAAAGGCGTTACCACCAACCCTGTTTCACAAAACAGGATCAGGAAAAGAATGCCGTAAACCCACACGCCGTATTGGGCAACCAACTCCGCCAGGTGTGCATCAATATGCAGAATAAAATCAATCAGAAACTTAATGACTTCCATAAACTCTCTCTTCTCCGGGTGACTCACTCACCCGACTACAAGCATCGATGAACAACGCATTAATCTGCCATCAGGCTGTTTAATCGTCGGCTAAAAACAGTGGCCCCAACGGGGGTCGGGGTAAATCAAACAATGCAGGATAATCAACGGCGACCAAATACAACCCTTCAGCCTTGGCGGTGGCTGCAGCCAGATTACGGTCCTTCAACGCCAGTAGTTCGGCCATCCAGTTTTCGTTCTGATTGCCGCAACCAATTTCCATCAGGCTACCAACAATATTGCGAACCATATGGTGGACAAAGGCATTGGCTTTTATATCTACCACGATATATTCACCGTAGCGTGTAACCTTAACGTGTTTTACGTTACGCCAAGGAGTACGTGACTGACACTGTACCGCCCGGAATGAAGTAAAATCATTTTCGCCCAACAAGGCCTGCGCCGCTCGATGCATACGGCCCGCATCTAACGGGTGATAGAAATGGGTCACTCCCTGCTGTAAAACTGCCGGACGATAGCGATGGTTATAGATGATATAGCGATAACGCCGAGCGGTAGCACTGAAACGCGCATGAAAATCGCTGTTCACTTCTTTCACCCAACGTACGGCGATATCCGGGGGCAAGTGACTATTCACACCCATCGTCCAGGCAGCGTCTTTGCGACGCGCAAGCGTTTCAAAATGCACCACTTGCCCAGTAGCATGCACGCCCGCATCGGTACGCCCTGCACAGAACACGCCTATCGGCGCATCCGCTACTTTACTCAGGGCCTTTTCCAGGCAAGCCTGCACACTGGCAACCTCTTGCTGACGCTGCCAGCCATAATAGCGACTGCCATCATACTCAATCCCCAACGCAATTTTCAGCATTGGCTGGGTTGGTAACTCCACCTCAGACATCAGTACATCTGCTCCTGCAACAGGCGTTCTGCGGTTTCGATCGCCATCAGTGCACCGCCAAAGCGAACGTTGTCAGCCACTGACCAGAACTGCAACATTTCCGGGATGCCGTAGTCGTTACGCAGGCAACCTATGCTTAAAACATCGCTGCCGGACGCCTCCGTCACCTGTGTCGGATAATCGTCTTCTTCACTCAGTTGAATATCTTCCGCCTGCTCAAGCTCACTGCGAGCTTCTTCTGCCGCGATAGGGCGCAACGCTTCCAAATGCACCACTTGTGCATGACCATAAAATACCGGCGATTGGATACAACTAACCGAGATAGGTAATCCTTCATCCTGTAGTACTTTGCGCACCTGATCGACGATCAGACGCTCCTCCCGTACGCTGCCCTGCTCATCGTTCAGCAATGGCAACAGGTTAAACGCCAACTGCTTGGTAAATACCCCTGGTTCAGCAGGAATACCGTTTAACAGGCGCGCACTCTGGCCTGCAAGATCGTCCACCGCAACTTTACCCCGGGCCGAAACCGACATTAGGGTAGTCACATGCAGACGAGATAGCCCCGCCTGCTCCGTTAGGGGCTTTATCGCCGTCAGCAGTTGGCACACCATACTATCTGCCACCGCGACGATATTTCGGTTACGGTAATCTGCCAGCACCTGCGGGTTAACACCAGGAACCACCAGCGGCACATCCGGCTCCAATGCAAACTGGCCACTGGTATCGATAACCAGGCACCCCATGTTGCCAGCCTCTTCGGCATAACGGGCTGCCGCCTCAGTACCCGCTGCAAAAAAAGCTAATTGCGCCTGAGACCAATCGAACTCCTCCGCATTTTGTACCAACAGGGATTTACCGTTAAAACGCACAGTGGCACCAGCATTGCGTTCACTGGCTAAAGGAAAAAGCTCCCCCACCGGGAACTGGCGTTCCTGTAACAATTCCAGTAACGCTTCACCGACTGCGCCAGTGGCGCCAAGCAGAGCGATATTCCAGCCATCAGACATTGGGGGTTCTCCTGAATGATTCATTCAAAGGCAAACGGGTGTCAGTTTCAGACCATCGCCTTAAAGACAACAGATAGATACAGCACCCGGATATAAAAAGGGGAAATCAGGTAACCTTACGCTACCTCTTACCGAACACCAAAACCCAGCTTATGCAACAGTTCAGCACTGGCGCTGTCATCACATAACACCTGCAATGAAGACCACTCCCGACGTTCTTGGTAATGCTTGCGCAAGCGATCAAACTCCCCCGGCAGACCGGCAACTTTGCGCAGAGGGGCATCGTCGCGGCGCACATCATACACCAAGTGCATCAATCGTTTTAACATGCCTTCATCCAGTGGCCGATTAAGGCGAACTTCGCTGAATTCAGGCACCGGTAACAGCGAAGCCAGTTCGATCGACTGTGGTTGCCCAATATGCTGAGCAAAGGCTTCAAATACCTGCGTGGTGCCGCGTGCTTTACCCTCCAACGTGTAGCCTGCAATATGCGCGGTAGCAATATCCACCCAGTCCAGTAGTGCTAAGGAGAGGTTTGGCTCAGGTTCCCATACGTCCAACACCGTACTCAACCTTTTCCCCTGCTCCAACACGTTGAGCAATGCCGCGTTGTGCACTACCGCACCTCGGCTGGCATTGATCAGGATCCGATCTTCCGGCATAGCGTCAAGCAGCTCTGCGTTGACCAAATGCAATGACTTGTACGGACCAGTCTTGTTCAGTGGAGTGTGGAAGGTCAGGATATCGGCTTCTGCCACCAATTTTTCCAGTGGCCAAAACTCCCCGGCATCGCCACGCGCAGCGCGCGGCGGGTCACACAATAATGTGCGAACCCCCAACGCTTTGAGACGTGCATCCAAACGGGAGCCGACATTGCCAACACCAACAATCCCCACGGTTTTATCAAGCAAGTGGAAGCCATCGCGCTCTGCCAGCGTCAACAGCGCGGAGAACACATATTCCACGACGGCGATAGCATTGCAGCCTGGTGCAGCAGAAAAACCAATCCCCATCTGTTGTAGCCAAGCGAGGTCAACATGGTCTGTCCCTGCTGTCGCAGTACCCACAAAACTAATACCCGTACCGGCCAATAATTCCTGATTCACTTTAGTCACAGAACGCACCATAAGTGCGTTAGCATCTGCCAATGCATCACGCGGAATAGGTCGGCCAGGCACGGCCTGTACTTCACCCAGGCGACCAAACAGGTCTAGCGCGTAGGGCATATTTTCATCAACCAGGATCTTCACGTTGTTCTCCAAGAATAGGTGACGTTCAAGCAGAAAATAGTTTGCCACTGAATGGTACAGAAACCCAATGTTGTTATGTACGGCGAAAGCGTTCTGGCGTGGTTCCCGCGATTTGCTGGAACATGACAATAAATGCTGAAGCCGAACTGTAACCAACATCAAGAGCCACATCCTGTACGGTTTTCCCCCGCTCAAGCAATGAAAGTGCGTGCAAAAAACGCAGACGTTGGCGCCATTCGCTAAATGACATCCCCAACTCTTGCTGACAACGGCGCGATAAGGTGCGTTCAGTGGTATAAACTCGCCGAGCCCAAAGCGCCAGCGGCGTATTATCTGCCGGACAACGCTCCAGCGCTTCAAGCACTGGACCCAAGAATTTGTCTTTCGAGGTAGGCAGATAGGTCTGCTGGATTGGCGAAATACGTAACTGGTCTATCATCACCAGACACAAGCGTAAATCTTCCTCGGTGTGCGGTTCCAGCATCTTGCGTACCAGGCAGTCTTCGACGATGGCACTAAACACCGGGGAAACATTAATCAAGCAAGCTTGTTCTGGCAGCCCCGAACAGCAGTCCTTGGCGATGTTAATGGTACGAAACAGTGCGGGTTTGCGGTTATAGCTGGAATGTTCCGTACCTATTGGTACCCAGACGGCAAACTCTGGCGGAGCAAGAAAACGCTGACCAGCAATATTCAGGGCGATCACCCCCGTTTTGACACAAACCAATTGTCCCCAGTCATGACTGTGTGGCAGATACTCAGTATCCGCATTGGTTTCTTCGCAACAGATAAACAGCGTGTGCGGTGCTTTTATGTTAGCACTGGGGGAATGACGGGTTTCAGCCATAATGATGTTGTCTTGTATTCGCGAGATCCTGTCTGATTATCACTATATATAATAAATCAGACACGGTTAGACTAGCCAGCTTGCGCTATATTGTTGAGAATAATTATCATGAATGCACTTTTTCCCCTGCTGGCTGTACTTATCTGGTCGATCAACGCGATAGTCAGTAAAGTGTCGGCAACCGCTATCGATCCTGCAGCTATTTCTTTTTACCGCTGGTTACTGGCATTAATCGTTCTAACCCCTTTCATGCTGCCGGGAACGATCCGTAACTGGCCGACCATCCGCACCAACGGGTGGAAGCTGATGATCCTTGGGTTACTTGGTATGGTGTTATACCAGAGTTTAGCTTACTACGCCGCACACAGCGTCAGCGCTTTGTTTATGGGGATACTTAACTCATTAATCCCACTTTTGACGGTTTTGATCAGCATTTTAGTGCTACGTGTTGTACCCACTGTTGGCATCGCCTTGGGCACCCTGCTTTCTTTAGCTGGGTTGGTCTGGCTAGTCAGCGGCGGTCAACCGGGGTTGTTATTGCAGCACGGTATCGGTAAGGGTGAATGGCTGATGTTCGGCGCTTCAGCGTCCTATGCACTATACGGCGTATTGACTAAACGCTGGGCAATCGCGTTGCCTAACTGGCAATCACTGTATATGCAGATCCTATTTGGTGTGATATTGCTGCTGCCAAACTTCCTGATGACACAGGACGTCCAGCTCAATGGCCAGAATATTCCGTTGGTGCTGTTTGCCGGCATTCCCGCCTCTATCCTCGCGCCATTCTTGTGGATCCAAGGGGTAATGCGTCTGGGAGCTAACAAAGCTTCCATTTTTATGAACCTGGCCCCGGTGTTCACCGCCATTATCGCCGTGTTGTTCCTGCATGAGCATTTACACAGTTATCACCTCATCGGCGGTGGGATCACACTGCTGGGGGTTATTCTGTCACAACGCCTGCGTACACCTCTAAACAAGCGTTGTTAATACCGCTCCACATCACGCTTTCAGACGGTGGAATAATGAGGAATACCGACACGCCGTGCCCTTCACATTGGGGGCTGGTATCGCGCATCCCTGCGCTCAACGGTCGGCTAACCTGCATCACACCCACCTGTAGCAATATTACGCTCAGCTATTTAGACGAACGCAAGTGTTGTAACCATTGAGTAGCGCCGAAAAGCGGCACTACTCAATGGCCGTTATGCGAAACATCGAAATGAGGGAGGTCCCCCTTTAAAAACATAATCAGGACAGTAAATTAAACCGGACCCTTACCAACAGACCGCCTAATTCTGCGGAACTCAGCAACTCCGGGCGAGTACCATGATAAGCTGTGATGTCTTTCACCAGTGCCAACCCCAAGCCTGCCCCCGGCTGTTCACCAACGTTATCCAGCCGATGAAACGGCTGAAGCGCAGCCAACGTTTGTTCCTGTGAAATACCCGGTCCGCTGTCTTCTATTTCCAGCAACACCTGCCCTTCCTCTAGTTGCAGACGCGCAGTGACTATCCCTCGATTAGGGGTATATTTCAGTGCATTATCCAATAGGTTGGCACAAAGCTCCGCCAACAACAGCACTTCACCTGCGATATGGCATACCTCCGCGCCCTCATATCCTAAATCGATCTGTTTACTACGTGCCTGCGATAATCGTGAAAAACAGGCATCCTTTAGTATCTGTGCCAAGTTAACCGGGTGCAGTTTATGATCGGCACGGCGTTCATGAGCTTTAAGCTGGGAAAGAGACAAAAGGCGGTCGGTTAACGCTATCGTGCTATCCAGTGTCGTGCTCATACCTTCCAGGCTTTCTCGCCATTGTTCTGGCTTATCACTGGTCAGTGCCACGCCAACCTGGGTTTTCAGTACCGTCAGCGGCGTACGCAATTGGTGAGAGGCATCAGCACTGAAGCGTTCCTGACGGGTTACCATCAACCGAAGTCGCTCAATATAGCGATTAAAGGCCCGTAACAGTGGCTGCATTTCAGACCATGGCAACACCATAGGTAGCGGCGTGAGTTCTCCGGGATCTCGCCTTAGCATGATGCTGGAAAGCTTACGTAAGGGTTTGAGTACTTTTTTCAACAGGATATAAGCCAATATCAGCGTCAACAGCACTACGGTTCCCTGACTGAGTAATGCAGCCAGCAACATTTGCCGCGCCAGGTAGCGCCTTGATTCCAGGGTTTCCGCCACCAGAATGGTGGCCATCCCTTCGACTCCAGCATCATTGACCGGCTGGAACAACGCGGCGACACGGATGGGGACACCAAGATAATCCGCGTCATAAAAATGTACCAAGGCGGGATAAAGGGTAGAACGGGTAGTCGATGACGGCAATTGAGGTAAATCATTGTACCCAGAGATACTTTTCCCCTCTGGCGAAATCACTTGATAGTAGAGCCGGTCGTTCATATTACGTTCGAAACTGTCTAACACCACATAGGGAACATCCACTTCCAACCGTTGATTACGTACCACTAATCGTTCTGCCACGGTGCGTGCAGACGCCAGTAGTGTTCGATCGTAAGCCAGTGTTGCAGCACGCATGGCGCTAAAATAGTGGGTATAGACTGAAATGCTTCCCAATACTAACAACGGTAAACCAAAGAACAGCAACAACTGATAGAACAGTGAACGGGGTGCGTTAAACCACCTCATTACACAACTCCAGGCTATACCCCAAACCACGCAAGGTCATAATTGACACTGTGCTACCCTGCAGTTTCTTGCGTAACCGATGAACGTAAAGCTCGATGCTTTCTGGGTTTGCCTGCTCAGAAAGTGTGAATACCTGTTCAAACAACTGTTGCTTGGCAACAGGACGGCCACGGCGATGCATCAACGTGGTCAAGACCGCCAGTTCACGGGGCGTGAGTTGCAATGGCTTGTCTTCCAACAAAAAATAGCCTTCATCATGGTAGGTCAGCCCACCATACTCAAGTGCTTGTTGCGTCACGCCGACGCTACGCCGCAGTAAAGCGCGAATACGTGCCTCCAGCTCATCAAGCTCAAACGGCTTGGTAAGGTAGTCGTCTGCTCCCAAATTCAGTCCCTTAACCCGATCGGCTACTTCTGCTCGTGCCGTTAACAACAGTACTGGCAGAGTCTGCCCACGCTTGCGCAACCTAGCCAACAACTCCAAACCATTTAGCCGTGGTAAGGCCACATCCAACACCACCAAAGCATAATTTTCGTTCAATAACAGATGGTCAGCAGCCAAACCGTCTGCCGCGACATCCACGGCAAAGCCAAGGTTGGTCAACGCTTTTTGTAACCAATGGGATAGCTCGGGGTGATCTTCAACTAACAAGAGACGCATGTCACATCCTGTAAACTTTTCCGGGCACTGAAAGGTAAATGAAAGGTTATTGTTTTAACAATTCAACAACCCCTTGTCAGCGGGTGCACTCACAATCTGAAAGAAAACCGATGGGAAAGGATATGAAAAAAATAATTACCCGTACACTTAGCGCTACAGCGCTGTTACTTGCCGCCAATCAGGTATTTGCCGTAGAACCGCCAAACCGCACTGAATGTATCGCTCCCGCCAAGCCTGGCGGAGGTTTCGATCTCACCTGCAAGCTGATCCAAGTTTCATTGCAGGAAACCAAAGCTATAGACAAGCCGATGCGCGTAACCTATATGCCTGGTGGCGTAGGGGCCGTTGCTTACAACGCCATTGTGGCACAACGTCCAGCTGAATTTGGCACCGTAGTCGCCTTTTCGGGTGGCTCGCTGCTGAATCTGTCACAAGGCAAGTTTGGCCGCTACAACGTGGATGATGTGAAATGGTTGGCCGCAGTAGGGACTGACTACGGCATGATCGCCGTTCGTGCCGATTCACCTTACAAGACGTTGAAAGATCTGATGGATGCGTTCCAAAAAAATCCTGACAGCGTGGTGTTTGGTGCCGGTGCCTCAATTGGCAGCCAGGATTGGATGAAAACTGCCTTGCTGGCACGCCAGGTTGGTGTTGATCCCCACAAAATGCGCTACGTCGCGTTCGAAGGTGGGGGTGAACCGGTGACGGCCCTGCTAGGTAATCACATTCAAGCGGTGTCAGGCGATCTGAGTGAGATGGTTCCTCACCTGAAGAGCGACAAATTACGTGTATTAGCGGTATATGCCGAGGAGCGCCTGCCAGGTGAACTGGCCAACGTGCCTACCGCCAAAGAACAAGGGTTCAATCTGATCTGGCCGATCATCCGTGGTTTCTACGTTGGGCCTAAAGTCAGCGAGGAAGAGTATCAGTGGTGGGCCGATACGTTCAAAAAAATGATGGCTACCGAAGAGTTCAAAAAACAACGCGACCTGCGCGGCCTGTTTGAATTCAATCTGACCGGTACAGAACTGGATAGCTACGTGAAAAACCAGGTTACCCAATATCGTGAGCAGGCAAAAGTCTTCGGGCTGGCCAAATAAACAAAGGGCACTCCATGAGCGATCGCATTTTTGCTGGCCTATGGCTGTTGTTGTGTATCGGGGGACTGTTTATCGGTTGGGGCATACAGAGCGAGTACAGTTACGAACCTTTGGGACCACGCCCCTTCCCCCTGGCCATTCTTGGCCTGATGGCGCTGTGTGCCGCACTGCTGTTATTGCGTAAGCCGCAGATCGTCGAATGGCCACATAACAAAGTATTGCAGCGTCTGTTAGTGCTGATAATCACACTGGTGCTTTATGCCTGGGGATTCGAGTGGCTTGGTTTTCCTCTGGCTACCGCATTGCTGACCATCAGCATCGGCCTACTGTTCCAGGCCACTATCTTGGCCGCGCTGATCTCTGGCGCAGTGATGGGCGTTTCATTGTTCTACGCCTTTGATTATTTGCTGGATGTCACACTGCCACTTGGCGCTTGGCTGAGTTAACGGGGACGATGATGGAAACCTGGATGTATTTGTCTCAAGGGTTCGAAGTGGCACTGGTGCCACAGAACCTGATGATTGCCTTGATCGGCTGTTTCGTTGGCACCATTGTCGGGCTATTGCCGGGCTTAGGCCCAATCAACGGTGTAGCGATCCTGTTACCGCTGGCTTTCGCGTTGAAACTACCCGCAGAGTCTGCCCTGATCCTGCTGGCTACGGTCTATATCGGTTGCGAATACGGTGGGCGTATCTCTTCGATCCTGCTCAACGTTCCGGGTGATGCAGCCGCAATCATGACCGCTTTGGATGGCTACCCGATGGCACAACAAGGGCGAGCCGGAGCTGCACTATCCATCTCTGCGGTCAGTTCCTTTGTGGGGTCATTGATTGCCATTACCGGGATTATTCTTTTCGCTCCTTTGCTGGCTCGCTGGTCGCTGGCATTTGGCCCGGCGGAATACTTCGCTCTGATGGTGTTCGCGATTGCCTGCCTTGGCAGCATGATGAGCGAAAACCCGATCAAATCGCTGTTGGCTGCCTTGATTGGCCTAGGATTGGCCACGGTAGGGGTGGATGCTAATACCGGTGTTTACCGCTTCACTTTCGACAGTGTGCATCTCTCTGATGGCATTCAGTTCATCGTGGTGGTCATTGGCCTGTTTTCAGTCAGCGAAATTCTACTGATGCTGGAGACGACCAGCACCGGACAGAAGTTAATCCGTAAGACAGGCCGTATGCTGTTTAACCGCAAAGAAGCTGCCGAATGCGTTGGCCCTACCCTACGTTCATCTGTGGTTGGTTTCTTCGTTGGTATCTTGCCAGGAGCAGGGGCAACGATTGCGAGCGCACTCACTTACATGACGGAGAAGAGGATCAGCGGCAACAGCGATACCTTCGGTAAAGGGGATATTCGTGGCGTCGCGGCACCCGAGGCCGCCAACAACGCCTCAGCCTGTGGTTCATTTATTCCGATGTTGACGTTGGGCGTACCGGGTTCTGGGACAACAGCGGTTATGATGGGCGCACTGACGTTGTATAACATCACACCAGGACCGGGCATGTTTACCGAACAACCTGACATTGTCTGGGGCCTGATCGCTGCGTTGTTGATTGCCAACGTCATGCTGTTGATCATGAACATTCCGTTGATCGGCCTGTTCACCCGTATGTTAACCGTGCCACTCTGGTTCTTGGTACCCGCCATAGCGGCCGTTTCCGCCGTAGGTGTCTACGCGGTTCACAGCACCACGTTCGACCTGCTGCTGATGGTTGGGCTGGGGGTGTTTGGCTATATACTGCGGAAAATGCACTTCCCGATGTCACCGCTGATCCTGGGTTTCGTATTGGGAGAAATGCTGGAACAAAACCTGCGCAGAGCGTTGTCTATCAGCAACGGTGAATTTGGCATCCTATGGAGCAGCAGCATTGCACAATGTCTGTTGGTGTTAGCCGTGGCCGTACTGGTATTGCCACCCGTGCTACGCAAACTTCGCCGACGCCGTAGCGTCGCCGCTGACGCCACCGACAGCAAATAACAACATACCCTGTATCTTGAGATTTGTTGGGTATAACGGGCAGGTTTACCTGCCCGAATTATCACAAATGAGTACGAGCAGGCAAGCTCAAGTCGCTTTTCTCAGCATCAAGACCCCGTCCATCACCCGCACTGCTTGGCATTGGCAACGGGTTCATATTCTCAGCCAACGACAGGCATTTACCAGATATAACCCGAGAGTTTTTTGATCACCTTAGCCGGAGTCAGGGAAATCCACGTGCAATAATGATCTATACGGTTGCGATCGAGTGTTTCAGGATCGATATCCTTATAATCACCCGCGTGATAACGCAACTTGGAAAAGCCAACTTTGTATTGGGTTGCGTGAATATGTAGCGTGAGTATGTCGATGAGGCCACTCTTCTCGCTCTCCACATCCAAGATGCGTTCACGGCTATCCCTTAAATAACAGTCCCAGCGTTCATTGGCGGCAATTTCACCCGCATACATCGACAACACACCGCGACACCACTCTGGCCAAACCCCCCAGTTTGCTTGATCTGTACCGAACTCTTCGATCAACTTATGACACCAGTATATCTGACGTTGCAAGAACGGGATCATCAA
Organism: Serratia sp. UGAL515B_01; assembly: GCF_033095805.1. Lineage (NCBI taxonomy): Bacteria > Pseudomonadati > Pseudomonadota > Gammaproteobacteria > Enterobacterales > Yersiniaceae > Serratia > Serratia sp. UGAL515B_01. Next base: position 2,304,620 of record NZ_CP109901.1, read on the forward strand.
CTCGGTGCGGAGTAGTAGCGAGCTCCCGCAGCCAAAGCTATATCTATGTTCAACGCCGTGCCTACGGCAAAAATCGAGCATTTTTTCTCGGAACTTGGCATTTAAATGGTAGTTGCCGCGACCATGTATCGGAAAAAGAGGGGTAAGATTTGCCAAATGGCGAGTGAGAAAAACATCTGCATCCGTGCGCAGCACCCATTGGTAACGTTGAATTATGTAATCAATATGTGGACCACTTAGGCAGGCAATTGAATTGATATAGGGATAATCATGAAACTGAGGATGATGTTGTGAAAACGATTCCTGAGATATCAACACAATACCGGGTTCTCTCGGCAACTGATTAGTCAATGCAGGATGGTGGACAACAATCAGGTCTGATGTTTTCCAGCAGCCACTGTAGATCCAGCTTTTATATAACCAGCTAAACTCTTCCAGCATTCTCTGAGAATTATCGATATAGGTCATTATGCCAAGCTGTTTATTCTTAGAGGTTGTTCCTGTCATTCCTGTCATATCCAATCTGCAATGATTCGCCGTAAGCACAGTGTATGCAAGAATATTAGGTGTAACAATAGGGGCCGTGTGGCATGTTGTTTTGTCGGTGTCATAGCGGGCGAGCACGCCACCAAACTGGTGGCTGACAGGCTGCATAAGATAGCGAAAAAACAACGTTTGCAAACCGCGCTTCTGAATGAGTACGTCTAAAAAAGGTGTTTTAGCTTTAAAGCACATAAAAATAGGTATTTTTACGCATTAACTCTCGACAAACCTCACCACTATTCATCGTTAGGAAACGCCAAAAAGAGGTAATTGAATTTCCTAACCATCAAGAAAAGCATCGCCCGGCTAGGCCGGGCGATTGAGAGTGTCAAAGAATTAAAGGTTTAGGCCAAGCCATCAAAGACTGGCCCACCATAACCGTAGCTTCATCCCCCATTCACTGGTCCAGCCGGTCGTACTCTGCACCAGCTTACCCCTTGATATCACAACAAAGGTTGGCGTCACACCAACCTGCCAGCGTGACGCGATTTCCCCTTGCTCGTCGTTCACCACGGGCAGTTTTAGCCTTTTACGTGCCAGCCACTGCTCAACTTGCTGGTCGTTTCCTGAACGCAATGCAACGGTCAATACATTGCCGCCGTTTGCTGCCAATTTGCTGACAGAGGGTGTGGTAAAACGACAAACACCACACCAGCTGGCCCAAAAATAGACCAGCAGAGGTTTATCCTGACTGAGTTGAGCCAATGATACCGACTCTCCGTCCAGCGTCTGCAGCAGTTGTTGGTTAAATGACGGAGGAGCCTGGGGTGCGCGCCACCAGTCGATAACAAATATGACGCTCGCCACAAGCAGCAGCAAGATCAGTAATTCACGCGCCCAGCGTTTTAGCTTAGCCATTTTTTATCTTAGCCAGTTGCTGCTGCACCAGCGTCTCCAGTTCCTGATAAGGTACTGCACCAGGTATCAATTGATCGCCAACCAGAGTGGCTGGCGTGCCTTGTATACCCAACTGCTCTGCCAGCTTCATATTGCTTCGCAACGAGGTCATGCTCTGTTCGGTTGGTGCCACCGGCTGCACCCCGGTTTTCTGTTGTGCGGCAGCGATGCTGGTACTGTCATGGAGGCCTTTTTTGGCCATCAGGCGTTGATGCAACGACCAGAACTGTTCAGGGTGCTGCTGCCAGGTGGTCAAGGCTACGCGGGCAGAACTCACCGAGCTGTCGCCCTTGAACGGCAACAATTTTACTACCAATGCCACATCGGGATAATTGTTGACGATCTTCTCCAGATTGGGATCAAACTGCTTGCAGTAGGGGCAGTTGTAATCGGTGAAGACGACTAGCGTCAGCTTGGCATTTTTTGCTCCCAAGCGCGGGCTAGCCGGATCATCAAACAGGATTTTGCTATTTTGCTTAAGCACTTGGCCAATCTGTTGGCTAGCGTTTTGCTGTTGCCAGGCATCTGCGGCTTCCGCCAGAATGTCTGGGTTAGATACCAATGTTTCGCGGATTAGCGCTTTGATGCGAGCCTCTTGCTCAGCGGTAAACGGCGCTGCAGCCCAGACGGGGGTAACAATCAGCATCAGTAAAATCAGTAACTTTTTCATTATTGAACTCCTTTGGCTGCGGATAGCGCTTTCAGTACGGCTTCGCGCGTTAACAATGGTGACAACACTTCGCCCTCCTGCGTACCGGGACCATAAATCTGGTTAAAGGGGACGGCTACGCTGCCACGCCGCTGTAAGAAGGCCGAAATCTCTACCGATGGACGGCTCCAATCACCACGCAGTGCCACCACATCATCGGCACTGAGCGCCTTTTGCACATCGTCACGCAGCAACACATTGAATTTATTGGCCTTGCAGGTTACGCACCAATCGGCAGTCACATCGACAAATACCCGCTTGTGTTGCGCCAACGCTTGGGCAATCGCCTGTTCAGAAAGAGGCTGCCAAACGACATTGTCGTGCAAGGGGTGCCGCCCTGCCCCAACGGTCAGCGAATAGACCAGCAAGACCAGGCCCACAATCGCCAACGTGCTGGTTGTAGCAATACCCGCAGCGCGGCAGCCTAGCCGTATCCCGATTGCCAACAAGAGTGCCATTAGCAGCAAAACGCCAACAATCAGCGTTGGCATCTCGCCAATGTGGTTCGTCATCAGGCTGAGTAGCCAAAACGAAGACACTAACATCAGCAGACCAAGTCCGCACCTAACGCCATTCATCCAGCGGCCCGGGCGCGGTAAACGCAAGGCCAGTGCAGGCCAGGCGGCAATCAACAACCACGGCAAACTCATGCCAATACCCAACGCCACAAACATCCCCCAAAGCACTGGCAGTGAAGCCGCTAACGCAAATGCGACGGCAGTACCGAGAAAGGGGGCGGAACATGGTGTTGCCAACAAGGTGGCGAATGCTCCTTGCCAGAAATGGCCACCCAAGCCTTGCCCATTATGGGTAGCTAGTTTGGTATTCAGCGAAGAAGGGAGTTGCAGATGGAACAAGCCAAACAGGTTGGCACTGAACAGCAAGGTGACTAGAACCATAAAACCGATAAACCACGGGTTTTGGAACTGGATCCCCCACCCCAATGCATGATTACTCAGCCTGAGCAACGTCATCAACAAGGCCAGTGCCATAAACGACAGGACAATGCCCAGTGACGAAGCCAGGAATTGCCAACGTACGCTGTGCCTATCGCGCTGTTCAACCTGTAAAATAGAACCTAACTTCATCCCCAACACAGGCAGCACACAAGGCATCAGATTAAGAATGAATCCCCCCACCAATGCCATCAACACCGCTTGCCACAATGAGAAAGCGGAAGATGAGGACAAACCGAGAGGCCCACCAATGGTCAGCGTGGTTTCCTGTGCAACGCCCATATCACTGATCACCAACCGCAGTTGCTTGCCGCGCAAGTCGGGTGCATTCTCCCCCCAACCATCGCTGACGGGAACACGTGCATGCATGTGCGTACCGTCACTGCTTATCACAGGTTTGCCAATGTCCGCCTCTGCCAGAGTATCGAAAAACAGTTCAGGTTGTTGCCAGCCCGCCGCTCGTTCAGCGCTGATCTGCAACTCACCACGTTGATAACCGGCACGAATGCTATCTACCAAGCCGCCGGCAATCGGTACCTGCCCCATTGCCTGGGCAAAATCATGGTCAAACAGGGGATCCGTGGGTGTCGTCAGATCCAGAGTAAATGGATAGTCAGTCAGGATACAGACATTACTACAGGTCGATAGCGTGAGCGTTCCTGCCAACTTATCTGACGTACCGTTGAATACCACGGGAAGTGTTACCCGATGCTGATAACCTTGGGTGGAGATCCCTGCCACCTCGAAACGTTGTGGCGTTGGCCAATACCAGGTTGCTGGTGGCGGCTCCCCTTGCCAGGAAATGGCTGGTGCAATACCGCCCTCACCCGGTGAACGCCAGTAGGTTTTCCACCCTTTATCCAACTCGACGGATAACAGCATACGAGTTTGTTCACCCCTGCTGTTGTCCGCACGCAGTCTGACCTTGGCATGATCGTTTTGTGGGTTTTGTAACCAACCGCTGTCTGCCGCCTGAAGCGCAGGCAGCCACAACAGTAGCAGGCAAAAAAACGCCAGCCTAATGAAATTAAACATATTTTTTTCTCCGTAAATAAATTAATCACCACGTATAACGAGGGATTAACTCATTCATGGAACACGCATAATCGCAGATGTACCCGCAGGGTGGTTGGGGAGATAGCTCGCGGTGGAGGGAAGCGCAGACGTGCTGCAATGATCGGGGTTAGAAGTGCCAGCAGCATTCCCATCCCGAATAAGACGGTTTCGAACATCACGGGTGATGCTGCCAACAACGATTTAGCACTCAGTTCACATGAAGTGGAGGAAGTCGGTTCGGATTTGTCATCTCCGCTAAGCGTGGGCTGGCTAACGTTGACGTTGGGCGACCCCAGCGCAAGTTGCAACGAATGCAAGCCTGCCATACGCTGCGTGACGCAAGTCAGCACAACCAGGCAAGTCAGGTATAAAAACCATTTTGCAATCCGCTGTCGATTAATCATTGCACCCCCAACACGTTATCTGCGCTTATCTTAGCGGCGCAAACAGGATAAGCAACGATTTGCCTGTAAAGAAATGTCTTGCGGACGGTACTGATGGCCTAAGATTACAGCTATCATAGACTCGTGACGCTCCAAGGTGCATGGTGTGTATGGTTGTTAGCTGCGTCCGTTCCTCGAGCTATCTATAGGCCTCGCCGCAAGGGGATGCTGCAATCAGCGTTCAAATCGACTCCTGCCGACTCTCGGTATGTTGCCTACATGCAACTCGAATTGTCTAGCGTATACCAGGCAATGCCCTTTATTTAACACCGCTGGCGGTCAATTAAAGGGCTACCTGGATTGAGCCTGAGCTTTTCGTCGGGTTAGCCGATTCTTTACTCAGCGAAGGACTGGTGATATGCAACCTTTGATGCGCCATTAACTCCCGCACAGTTGAATGATGTTATCCAACAACTTTTTATCCGGCGTTTGGATAAAACAACCTCAACCTTCAGGCCTGGCGAAAGCCACGCGGTACAACAACCGCCACTCAACCCGAGCAAAGCAGCCCTGTGCAATCTACACTCAGTAAACCGCAGGTACTGGTTGCCCGTTGCTATTGTTCTGGGTGTTTTAACCGCTTAGCAACCGCATTCTGGCGTTTTTGCCTGCCCTTGCATCGTGCCTTTTTCATCGCCGATAGCCAAAGGTAGGCCATCGCGTAGCCAGAAATCCAACCCACCGATCAACTCCTTAACTTGAAAGCCGAGCTTTGCTAGCGCATAAGCTCCCTTTGTTGAGCCGTTGCAGCCGATACCATCACAATAGGTGATATAGACTTTGCCACGATCGAGCATCTGTGTGCTGTTTTCGTCCATTAAACCATGAGGGAAACTCACCGCTCCGGGGATATGTCCAGCGGCATATCGCGCTGCTACTCGTGTGTCGATCACCACAATTTCACTGATACCGTTGCGCAGATCTTCCGCAACATCGGCAGAGTCAGCGTAATAACTGAGCTTTTCCCGCAGATAATCCATGCTCTGTTGTGCGGTCACCGGGGGAAAAACTAACACCAATGAAGTTGCTGTCATAATCATACTCCTATGCAAAAGGTTGATGACAATAGTGCTGGATTTTGGCCTTATAGTTGATACCTATTTTATCGTTGCTATAAGACCGATTATGTCCCAAGTCTTGCTGACCCTTTTTCAGCAAAGCGGAAATGCCAAAGGCACACTGCGTGAGCGCGTTTGCAATACGTTACGGAACGCTATTCTTGACGGCGCTCTGAAGGAAGGCCAGAAATTGCCCTCTTCCCGCGTTCTGGCCGCAGACTTGCAAGTATCACGCATCACTGCCGAAGCGGCGTATGCACAACTGGAAGCCGAAGGCTATCTGCAACGCATGATGGGCCGCGGAACCTATGTCGCGCTTCAGATGAATAAACCGATGCCTGCACGCAAAACCACGGGTCAATTACGGCTATCCCAGCGGGGTAGCATGATTGTAAAAACCGGTGGGTGTCGTGACCCAGAATCCCCTTTACCGTTTGCTGCTGGAACGCCCGACCTACGCGCCTTCCCGCTAAAGGTGTGGAAACAGATCACCGCTCAACAACTGCGAACCCAAGGAGAAAAACTACTGGGGTATGGCGACCCACAAGGTTATCTGCCATTACGTGAAGCGGTTGCCCGTTATGTTGGCCAGACTAGAGGTGTGAACTGCGATGCACAACAGGTTATCGTTCTGACCAGCTCACAGCAGGCATTGCAGTTAATCGCCACTTTGTTAATCGATAACGGTGACAACGTCTGGATGGAGGAACCTGGTTATAGCGGTGCCAGAAATGCGTTTATCAGCGCTGGTGCAAGCCTGATCCCCGTTTCAGTTGATAAGTGTGGGCTTCTGCCAGAACGCACATTGCCTGTACCACGGTTGACCTATCTGACACCATCACATCAATATCCTACCGGTGTTCCGTTGAGTCTGGAGCGACGACTAGCGTTGTTGGAAATGGCCCATCGCACGCGCAGTTGGATCATTGAAGACGACTACGACAGCGAATTTCATTACGATGGTCAACCGATGCCCTCCATGCAGGGTCTGGATCGCCACGGCAATGTACCGTATATCGTGACCTTTTCTAAGGCGCTGTTCCCTTCACTGCGGCTAGCATACCTGATTGTACCTGCCGCCTTGGTTGCCGCATTTACCAAAGCACGTACCGTGTATGATGGACACTGTGCCCAATTGACGCAGGCAGTGACGGCAGAGTTTATTCTGCAAGGATATTTTGCCTCTCACATCCGCTATATGCGCCAGCTCTACCGCAGCCGTCGAGACTGGCTGCTTTTGCAGATAGAACAGAACCTGAGCCACTTTGCTACACCACAACCTGCAGGTGGAGGGTTGCAACTGGCCATTTGGCTCCCTGTGGGCCAAGAAAAAGAATTAACCCGACAAGCGCAAAAGTTAGGCGTCATTACACCAGGTCTGGCGGCCCAGTATCAGACCGCCACAGCACTGCGAGACGGTTGGTTACTCGGGTTCTCAGCCTTAACACCAGGAGAAATTACCCAAGCGGTAGTACAGCTTGGTAAAATCAGGCTAACTTAAGCCCTTTTATTTCGTGCCACATCTTGCAGGATTGGACAGTAAACAAATTTGGCTTTAAAACCATGGTAAATCTAATACGAGGAACACTGATGAGCAGCATTACCGAACAACTTACCGATCGTTTTTTCCGTTATCTGGCCGTTACCAGCCAAAGTGATGCCTCCGCAACTACGCTCCCCAGTACGGCGAGTCAGCATGACATGGCACAGCTGTTAGCCGCTGAACTCCGCCAGCTTGGGCTGAAGGACGTAGAGGTCGACGAACATGCTACAGTCACCGCACGTAAGCCAGGTAACCAGCCCGGTGCTCCTCGAATCGGCTTTATTACTCATATCGACACCGTCGATGTTGGCCTGTCTGCCGAGATCCACCCGCAATGTCTGCGCTTCACGGGTGAGGATTTGTGTCTGAATGCCGAGCAGGATATCTGGTTACGTACCGCCGAGCACCCAGAAATACTGGCCTATATGAACCAAGATATTATCTTCAGTGACGGCACCAGCGTACTTGGTGCAGACAACAAAGCGGCCATCACCGTGGTGATGACTCTACTGGCTAACCTGAGTGCCACCGATCGTCATGGCGATATTGTCGTCGCATTTGTACCGGATGAAGAAATTGGCCTGCGTGGTGCCAAAGCCTTGGATCTGGCACGTTTTGACGTGGATTTTGCCTATACCATTGATTGCTGTGAACTGGGCGAAGTGGTCTATGAGAACTTTAACGCCGCCGGGGCAGAAATCCTGATCGAAGGCGTTACTGCACACCCGATGTCAGCCAAAAATGTGCTGATCAACCCAATCCGAATCGCTACTGATATTATCAACCAGTTTGATATTAAGGATACCCCGGAGCACACCGAGGGACGTGAAGGCTATTTCTGGTTCAACGACATGGTCGCCAATGCTAACAACGCAACGTTAAAAGTATCGATCAGAGATTTTGACCTCGCCGCTTTCAATAGCCGTAAAGCACGGCTGCAAGAAGTGGTGCAACAGGTCGCGGCAAACTATCCAAGAGCTAAAGTCAGCTGCACCGTGCAGGATATTTACAGCAATATCAGCAACTCAATTGGTGAGGACAAACGTGCCATTGAACTGATCTTCGGGGCACTTGCCGCTCATGGTATTACTCCGAAAGTGATCCCAATGCGCGGAGGTACGGACGGCGCAGCTCTCTCCAGTCGTGGCTTGATTACGCCAAACTACTTTACCGGTGCACACAATTTCCATTCACGCTTTGAATTCCTGCCGGTCAGCTCATTTGTGAAGTCTTATCAAGTCACCCGCAGCATCTGCTTACTTGCCGCACGCGGTTAACCCGGTTTTTTTATTTCATGCTGTAGCCGAAATGCTGCGGCATGAGAGTCATTACCGCAGCATGCCCCAACCTACCAACGCAGCCCAAACAAGAAACGGCAACGAATAGTAATGGAACCGCAGCCAGATCATACGTTCTCCAGCCATGCGTAAAGCAATAAGGTTGGCCAATGAACCCACTGCCAAGCCAAATCCTCCGACATTGACGGCATAAGCCACCAGCGTACTGGAGGGCACATAGTTCAGTAACAATATAGTAGCGGGAACATTACTGATCACCTGAGACACAGCGACCCCCAATACGTAGACACTGCTATCAGGCAAAGCGGCAATTCTCGTCAGTAATGGCTGCACAGCGGGTAATTGTGTCAGCAGCCCAATATCGATAAACATGGCGATAAATACCAAGATCAGGCTCCAGTCTATCTGTAACAACACCTTGCGAGCCATAATCAGAAAACAGATCAATACCACCAGCACACCGTACAGCGGTGCGTTAAAGTGCAGGCAGAGCAGAAAGACCACATACAATGCCACACAGCTCAGCAACAGGCGTGTCTGGTAGGGATAAGCCGGAGTATTAGGCACTTTACTGATATTCCGTGCCGGGAAGCTCAACCAGGTTAAAGCCAACAGACTCAGCATCATCACTAGGCATAAAGGAGCCATCTGCGCCACAAACCCCATAAATGTCAGTGATGACTTGCTCCACAACAATATATTTTGTGGATTTCCTATCGGTGTCAGCAACGATCCGGCGTTCACCGCCAAAGCCTGAAAAATAATCAACCGGCCCACAGGCAGAGAGGAGAGTTTTTTCAGCGTGAGTGTAAGAGGAATAACAATAAAAAGTGCCACATCGTTGGTGAGAAAAGAAGACAAAAATGCGGAAGAGAACACCAGAAACATTGCCAACCCGCGTTCACTGCGTAAGGTGTTGATGATCCGGCGACCAATAAAGTCAAAATAACCGCTGATTTCAACACCTTTGGTCAATAGCATTAGCCCCAGCAGTGTCACTATGGTACGCCAATCAATTAAATTAGATACGACCACCAGCGGCTGTGGCGCAATCGCAAACAGTAGTATGCCCGCTAACACCAGCATGTGTAGAAAACGATCACGCATAAATGGCCTCAACAGACCAATAACAGCATTTGAACTCATGTTATAACTCTCACCTTCTAAGCCTGCTGACAACTTTATGGCTTTGACTTTGCTGCCGAATGACGTTAGCCGACGCGTGCAAATTAGGCCAGAAAAAAGCATTTATTACCAATTTCCTCTTTTCATTTGCCAGACTTTGCTCTATTTGTAGCGCCTTTGCTTACTTTTAAGGAGTTTTCAATGACTCACCCTGTTGCCAAACGTCTGCTATTGATGACAGCATTCTTCCTGCTGACTGCTTGCAACGAGCCTGAAACACGCCCACAACTCGATATTGAGGGCAAAACTATGGGTACTTTCTACAGTGTGAAGGTCAGTGGTGTTATCTCACAAAATAAACAGCAATTGCAGCAGGAGATCGACGCGTTGCTGGAACAGGCCAATGATGACATCTCGACTTATCGTCCCAATTCAGTGCTTTCCCGCTTCAACCAGAATGCCAGTAAAGATCCTCAACCTATTCCGCGCGGTATGGCAGATATCGTCCTGACTGCCCAACGGATCGGTCGTGATACTGGCGGAGCAATGGATATTACCGTCGGCCCACTGGTTAATCTATGGGGATTCGGGCCGGATAAACATGTGGCTAAAATACCAAGTCAGCAGCAGATCGACGACGCCCGCAGTTATACCGGCCTGCAACATCTAAAGTTGCTTAGCGACCACCAAGGCGAATGGTTACAAAAAGATCTGCCTGGGATGTATGTCGACCTCTCTACGCTTGGTGAAGGCTACGGCGTGGATCAGCTCGTCAAACTGATGGCGCGTAAGGGAATTACCAACTATCTGGTTTCAGTGGGGGGAGCCGTTTCTTCACGTGGCGTGAATGGACAGAACAAACCTTGGCGAGTCGCCATCCAAAAACCCACAGACAGAGAAAATGCCGTGCAGGCGCTGGTTGATTTACAAGGCTATGGCATCAGCACCGCCGGAAGTTACCGTAACTATTTCGAGAAGGACGGGCAGCGTTATTCCCATGTGATCGATCCTCTTACAGGACGGCCAATCACCCATAAACTGGTTTCAGCCACCGTTATTGCACCGACCGCGCTAGAAGCCGATGGCTGGGACACTGGCCTGATGGTATTGGGCACAGAAAAAGCCTTGAAACTGGCGGAAGAGAAAGGATTGGCTGTCTATTTGATTACCAAAACCGAAGATGGATTTAGTGCGGTGATGACACCACAGTTCAAAGCGTTTTTGGTGCAGTAAGCTTAATCTGGCAGGCTGTATCGCGCGATAACTGGCATAATAGAAAACGGGCACATGTTGTTGTGCCCGCTTGCTGGTAATTTGAGTTTCTGATACTTATTTTTGCAGTTTACGCATTACCAGCGTGGCGTTCGTGCCACCAAAACCGAAGCTGTTAGACATGACGGTGGTCAATTCGCGCTGGGTTGGCTCGGTAATGATATTCATACCCGCCGCTTTTTCATCGAGATTTTCGATGTTGATGCTTGGGGCGATAAAACCGTGCTCTGCCATCAACAGGCTGTAGATCGCTTCCTGCACCCCTGCAGCACCCAAAGAGTGCCCAGTCATAGCCTTGGTAGAGGAAATTGCTGGCGTGTTATCGCCAAAGACTTCGCGGATGGCACCCAGTTCTTTCACGTCGCCGACTGGCGTAGAAGTTCCGTGTACGTTCATGTAGTCAATCGGCGTATCAACACCTTGCAATGCCATCCTCATGCAGCGCACTGCACCTTCACCAGAAGGAGCAACCATATCGGCACCATCAGAAGTTGCACCGTAGCCGATGATCTCCGCATAAATGTGTGCACCACGCGCCAGAGCGTGTTCCAATTCTTCAACAACAACCATGCCGCCGCCACCTGCGATAACGAAACCGTCACGCGCAGCGTCATAGGTACGTGATGCTTTTTCTGGTGTGTCATTGTAACTGGTAGACAGTGCACCCATGGCATCAAATTCACAGGCCATTTCCCAACACAGTTCTTCACCACCACCGGCAAAAACCACATCCTGTTTGCCCAGTTGGATCAGTTCCATAGCGTGGCCGATACAGTGCGCGGACGTTGCGCAGGCGGAGCTGATGGAATAGTTCACACCACGAATTTTGAATGGGGTTGCCAAACAGGCAGAAACACCAGAAGCCATCGCTTTGGTAACCATGTATGGACCAACCCCGCGTAGGCCCTTGGCACGCATGCCATCAGAACCAGCAACCTGGTTACGCGGAGAACCACCACCAGAGCCGACTACCAGCCCTGTACGATCGTTGGAAACCTGATCGGGTTTCAGACCGGAATCTTGAATTGCCTGTTCCATGGAAAGATAAGCATAAACTGACGCATCGCTCATAAAGCGCATCACTTTACGGTCTATCAGACCGGTAGTGTCCAGTTTAACGTCTCCCCACACGTGACTACGCATACCGGAATCTTTTAGCTCCTGAGAGAAGGTGATCCCAGAGCGGCCTTCCTGCAGACTTGCCAGAACCTCCTGCTGGTTGTTACCAATACTGGAGACGATTCCTAAGCCAGTAATCACTGCACGTTTCATTCAAGTACCTCTTCCACAATTCACATTCGGGATTTTGCAACGCACTTTAGCGTACAGATGTACGCCGAACAAGTCCGATCAGAGTAATTCCAGATTATCTTCATGAGGTTTGCACCCCGAGGGGCCGACCGTTAAAATCGCATTACCCCTTGAGTTATGAGCAATACACTGTGAGCAACGCCCTCATCCAAACCGCAACATTAAGTTGGAATGAACAGGGTACACCTGTTTCTAAACAGTTTGATGACGTCTATTTTTCTAATCAGGATGGGCTAGAAGAAACCCGTTATGTATTTCTTGCTGGCAACCGGCTACCCGATCGTTTCAGTGAACATCTACGCCCCTTGTTTATTGTGGCAGAAACCGGCTTTGGCACTGGCTTGAATTTTCTTATGCTGTGGCAGGCCTTCGACCGATTCCGCCAAGATACCCCGGCGGCCTGCTTACAACGCCTGCATTTTATCAGCTTCGAAAAATTCCCTTTACAGTTGGCCGATCTGGGGACGGCTCATGCCCAGTGGCCTGAGTTAGCCGCTTTCGCTGAAGAACTACGCGCACAGTGGCCGTTACCACTACCGGGCTGTCATCGCCTGCTGCTGGCGGAAGGACGTATCACCCTCGATCTGTGGTTCGGTGACGTTAATACCTTATTGCCCGATTTTGATGCCAGTATGGATGGTCAGGTTGACGCCTGGTTTCTTGATGGTTTTGCACCGTCAAAAAATCCTGATATGTGGACAGAAGCATTGTTTGCTGCCATGGCACGTTTTGCCCGTCCTGAAGGGAGTTTTGCCACTTTTACCGCGGCAGGTTTTGTCCGCCGTGGCTTGCAACAAGCCGGTTTTGATGTTGTCAGATGCAAGGGGTTTGGCCAGAAACGCGAAATGCTCACCGGGACACTGCCAGCCAATGCCCAACAGACCAGTCATAAAGCGCCGTGGTTTTTGCGCCCGGCAGCGGGCAATACCGATGATATCGCCATTATCGGCGGTGGCATCGCCAGTGCACTTACTGCCTTGGCCCTATTGCGCCGAGGTGCCAAAGTCACGCTGTATTGTACCGATTTACAAACTGCGGAAGGTGCATCAGGCAACCGTCAGGGTGCACTTTACCCACTGCTGAATGGCCGTGGCGATGTGCTGGAAAGCTTCTTCACCGCCGCGTTCCCCTTTGCCCGCCGCCTGTACGATTCGTTGCTCAAACAGGGTGTTGAGTTTGATCATCAATGGTGTGGCGTCAGTCAATTGGCCTACGACGAGAAGAGCGGAAGTAAAATTGCCAGGATTCTGGCTGTTGCATGGCCGGAATTGTTGGTACAACCCGCCGATCGCGCTGCGCTTAGCACCATTTGCGGCGTTGATAGCGGGTTTGGCGGTATTCATTATCCTCAAGGTGGCTGGCTATGTCCGGCAGAACTCACGCAGGCCGCGATTGCCTTTGCCGAGCAGCAGGGGCTGACCTGCCATTTTAATCACACCCTTGACGGCCTGAGTTGCGGCACCGAAAACTGGCAACTTCATTTCGCTGAAGGGCAAACTCGGGATCACGCAACGGTTATCCTGGCTAATGGATATCAATTAACCGCCTTGGCACAGAGTGCTGCTTTGCCGATGTATGCCGTACGTGGTCAGGTTTCCCATATCCCTACCACGCCAATTCTCAGTGAGTTAAAGCAAGTCCTTTGCTACGACGGTTATCTGACGCCAGTAAATCCTCGCAGTCAGCAACATTGCATTGGTGCCAGCTACCAAAGGGGGGAAACCGGAACGGAATATCGCGAAACTGAACAGCAGGAGAATCGTCAGCGCCTGCTGCGCTGCCTGCCAGAACAGAGCTGGCCGCAACAGGTCGATATTAGTGAACATCAGGCCCGGTGTGGTGTGCGTAGCGCGACACGGGATCATCTGCCGATGGTTGGCGCAGTGCCTGACTATCAGGCAACAGTGACGCAGTACAGAGATTTACGGCAACAACGCCAACGTGGGGAACAGATTGCCAGCGCACCGGTGTATCCCGCACTGTTCATGATTGGTGGGTTGGGCTCTCGGGGACTGTGTTCAGCTCCCTTGTCCGCAGAAATACTGGCAGCACAACTGTTTGGCGAACCCTTACCGGGCGATAGCGAAATGCTGGCGGCGTTGAATCCGAACCGCTTTTGGGTCAGAAAGCTACTGAAGGGGCGGGAAGTCTGATGACATTTGCACGTTGTGACCAGCAAACTGGTCACAACAAAATAGACTCTATACTCGTCATACTTCAAGTTGCTTGGGTGTTGACTGCCTTCGTTCACCCCAGTCACTTACCTGAGTAAGCTCCTGGGGCTTCGCTCAGTTGCCGCCTACAAGCAACTCGAATTATTTTGGGTATAAATAATTCGAGTTGCTTGACAAAAACGCAATGCGTTTTTGAACAGCGCTTACGCTGGCCCCGCAGGGGCGAGGCCAATGAACGGGCGAGTAACTCGACGCAAGCCAACACCTATGCAACTTGAAGTATCACGAGCATAGATTAGGCGGCGGGTAACGCTGCCTGATAAAGGGTTTCCCACATACCCAATACGAGTACTTGGTCAGGAGGAGAAAGTTCCCCCGCTCTAATAGCGTTATCCAGGCTGCTCAATACACGCTTCTTAAGCTGCTCGGCACTGTGCTCTCCCTGTTCTTCTGATTCCGCTACTGCCAACGTCAGATGACCGCGCAGGTAGCCACCAGCAAACAGTTCATCATCGCTGGCGTGTTCTACCATGTCATCAATCAGCGCGAGAATGCGCGCCTCGAATTCTGCGATCATTAAATTTCCTCGTTAAAAAACGGACTGAAGTCAGAGGTCTTCCGGGTAAGGAAAATGCTCAGCCACCAACGGAGGGGTATTGTAAAACGATTGTAACGCTCGAATAAAGCGCGCAGGCCGTGTGGGTATTCCCTTTTCCAGTAGTTCCAATACGCGCAGACGCACTTTGCGCTGAAAGGTAATACGGTCTGGCTCACAATCGCCATTAAGATTGTCACAACTTACGTTGAACGGAAAATTTGCGGCAACGCAGAACATCCATTCCAAAGCCTGTGGTTTGATCTCAACCGCCTCAAATTCGCTTTGCGTCTGAGCATCACGCCCGTCCGGGCAATACCAGTAACCAAAGTCCACTAGCTTGCACCGCTCAGCCCCAGCAATACACCAGTGGGAAATCTCATGCATTCCACTGGCGTAGAATCCGTGCGCAAAGACGATACGGTGATAGGGATATTGTTCATCAGCAGGTAGATAGATGGGCTCATCATCGCCTTTCACCAGGCGGGTATTGTAATCTTCGCTAAAGCACTGATTAAAAATTTCAATCAGTTGCGTATATTGGTGTCTATCTGACATAAAAAAGAAACCCAATTAACCACAAAATTCAGATGGGAATTGTACCCCGAAAACGCTATATCCGTCACCATTCAAGCTGCACAGACAGCCTGAAGTATGATGAGTATGCCTTTCACCGCATTGCCTTTGCACCTATTAAAAGAGCAACGCCAACCACTGCTGGATTTCGCTGCCGTGATTGTCATAAAGCAACTTGCAACTCATGACCAGTGAAACCATTACGATCATTGGCCGAATCAGTTTATGGCCGCGCGTCAAAACCATATGGGCCCCCATGCGGGCGCCAAAAACCTGACCCACCAACATGACTAAACCAATGGTCCATATTACTTTGCCGCCAATAATAAACAGCACCAGGCTGCCCACATTGGACGTGAAATTCAGAACCTTGGCATGAGCGGTCGCTTTCGCCAAGTTAAAACCATACAGCGTCACATAAGCCAATGCATAAAAGGAACCCGCTCCTGGACCAAAAAAGCCGTCATAAAAACCCACGCAAGCACCTGCAACCAGGCCAAATGGCAAAGCACCCAATCGACGTTGGCGGTCATTGGCTCCCAGCCTTGGGGTCAGTAGAAAATAGAGGCCAATCCCGATCACCAACAAAGGCAGCATTTGACGCAGCAAGTCGGCTCTTATGTGCTGAACCAGCATCGCCCCCACTACAGAGCCCAACAGCGTAAGGAAAATGGTGAGTTTCTGAGTATTAAGATCCACAGCACCACGGCGGATAAAATACAGGCTAGCGGAAAACGATCCGCCAACCGCCTGCAATTTGTTGGTGGCCAACGCCTGAGCGGGGGGGACTCCGGCAGCCAGCAGAGCAGGTACGGTCAAAAGCCCACCACCGCCTGCAATAGAGTCAATAAACCCGGCAAACATTGCTACAAAAAACAGTATCCCGAGTAATTCAGGACCCAACACCAGCCCATCCATAAAACGCCTACCTGTAAAAGTGAAGTCATACCCTGCGGCTTTAAAGTTGTGCCTGCAACCATCAATACCGTGATTTGGGGCAAACAGAACCTCGCCGTCGAGGCCGTGCACCTTAATTGCACGTGATAACATCGCACCAAAAACCAGTCGCCAAGACTGGGGGGAGGAGCGGTTCACCGTTCAATTAAAGGGCACGGTCTGGCGTCAACGTCGGTTAAAGTGGTTGTCCAGCAACGCCTGGCAGGATGGTGGAAGCGGTGGTGGCTCAGTCTTGGTTGGATTAGCATTGGGTTGCGGTGGTTTAAACCAACTGACCAATTCAGCGCCACAGCCGTCACCCGCTGGCGGTGCATCCTGATCCAAACACTCCGGGTTACCCACCGGGCAGCGTAAACGCACGTGCATATGCGCTCGGTGACCAAACCACGGGCGAACCTTATGCAACCAACTGCGATCGGCTCCCGCATCCTGACATAAACGCAGTTTGATCGCCGGGTTGACGAAGATACGCGTAACTTCACTGTCCTGCGCCGCTATCTTGATCAACGACTCTATCTGCGGCTGCCAGTGGCGATCTACCACCTGTTTGCCGTTAGCAGACACCAGATCGATTGGCTGCGGTTTAAGCAGTTGCTGCTCGCTCCAACGCTGACGCGGCAACTGCAACCAGATATCCACATCCAACCCGGATTGGTGGCTGGCATGGCCACTACTGAAGCGCCCACCTGCTGGCATCGCCATGTCACCGATCAACACAGTCCCTAAGGCTTTTTGGTTAGCCTTGTTACTTAAGCGTTGAATGAATGCTAGTAGATCCGGGTGACCAAAGTAACGCCGCTGATCGGTACGCATCACCTGATAATCCGGTGAATTCAACGGCAGAGGCTGGGCGCCGATGATACAGCCGTTAGAAAAGCCCCCCACGGCCTGTGGATCACCGCTGACCGGATGATCGATTTTTTGCCACGGCGTCAATGCCATTACCGAGCCTGACACCATAAGGGCAATAAGACCAAATATCCCATTCTTCATCGTGATTACCAGCGTGGAACGTCTGAAATTACATCACCATTTTGTGCACGCTGGCGCAGCAGATGATCCATCAACACAATCGCCGTCATTGCTTCGGCAATCGGCACTGCGCGGATCCCTACACAGGGATCGTGACGACCGCGGGTTACCATCTCTATGGCTTCACCTTGGCGGTTAATGGTCCTGCCCGGCACCATGATGCTGGAGGTTGGCTTCAATGCCAGGTGAGCAATCACCGGTTGGCCACTGCTGATCCCGCCGAGGATCCCGCCGGCATGGTTGCTCTGGAAACCCGCTGGGGTGATTTCGTCACGGTTTTCGCTACCACGCTTGGCGACAACGGCAAAACCATCACCAATTTCTACGCCCTTCACCGCGTTGATGCTCATCAATGCGTGTGCCAGATCGGCATCCAGACGATCAAACACCGGTTCACCCAGGCCCACAGGGACATTTTCAGCCACCACAGTAATTTTAGCGCCGATGGAGTCGCCCTCTTTCTTCAGCGCACGCATCAGTTCGTCCAGCGCCTCTAGCTTGTCTGGGTCCGGGCAGAAGAACGGGTTTTGTTCAACCTGTTCCCAATCTTTCAGTTCACAACATACGTCACCGATCTGCGCAAGATATGCACGCACATTAACACCGAATCTCTGCGCCAGATATTTCTTGGCGATAGCACCAGCAGCAACACGCATAGCGGTTTCACGTGCCGAAGAGCGGCCACCGCCACGGTAATCACGCACGCCATATTTCTGTTCATAGGTATAATCAGCATGCCCCGGACGGAATACATCCTTAATGGCACTGTAATCTTGAGAACGCTGATCGGTGTTTTCGATAATCAAACCGATACTGGTGCCTGTGGTAATGCCTTCAAACACCCCGGAGAGAATGCGCACCTGATCCGGTTCACGCCGCTGTGTGGTATAGCGTGAAGTACCCGGACGGCGACGATCGAGATCCTTTTGCAAATCGGCTTCTGTCAGTGGGATGCCCGGTGGCACACCGTCTACGATACATCCCAGCGCCACACCGTGAGATTCACCAAATGTAGTGACGCGGAAAAACTGCCCAATACTGTTCCCTGCCATCACGGCTCCTTATTAACCCCGTCGCCCTTCAAGTTACAGGTGTATTAGATATCGACCTGTATCGCGAAGTCACTGGGGCATTGCTGGTTATTTTCCCGTTCAACGTTTGAACGGGACTCGGATTATTGTTTAGCTACGGTAGATACTGAAATGATCTTTACAATCAACTAACTGTTGTTTAGTCAGCATAAATACGCCATCGCCGCCATTATCAAACTCCAGCCAGGTGAAAGGAATATCAGGATATTGCTCCATCAGATGCACCATGCTGTTGCCTACTTCACAAATCAACACGCCATCATTGCTCAAAAAATCTGGAGCGCAGGCCAAAATACGGCGAACCAGTTTTAGGCCATCAGTACCCGCAGCCAAGCCCAACTCAGGCTCACGGCGGAACTCTTGGGGCAGATCGGCCATATCTTCCGCATCAACGTAAGGTGGATTGGTGACGATCAAATCATACTGGATTGCTGGGACATCACGGAATAGGTCGGAGCGGATCGGGATGACCTGATTTTCAACTCCATGCGTCTGGATATTACGTTCGGTCACTGCCAACACATCGCTAGAAATATCCACTGCATCCACTTCTGCTTCAGGAAAAGCGTAACCACATGCGATGGCAATACAGCCACTGCCGGTACACATATCCAGAATATGGCGCGGCGAGTGAGGAAGCAGTGCACTAAAACGATTGTTAATCAATTCGCCAATCGGTGAACGTGGCACCAGTACGCGGTCATCAACATAAAACTCCAGACCGCAAAACCAGGCTTTATTGGTGAGGTAAGCGACCGGGATACGTTCATTGACACGGCGAATAACACGTTCAACGATGCGTTGACGCTCGCTGGAGGTCAAACGTGCGGTGCGCATATCTTCAGGAATATCTAACGGCAGGAACAGACTGGGCAAAACCAATTGCACAGCTTCGTCCCACGGATTATCCGTTCCGTGGCCATAGTAGATATTGGCAGCATTGAAGCGGCTTACGGTCCAGCGCAGCATATCTTGAATGGTGTGCAGTTCATTTACTGCTTCCTCGACGAAAATTTTGTCCACATTGCCCCCGGCAAGCTCGATGATTCATGATTCAGCTGCCTAGTTTGCCACGAAGCCTATGACAAATCAGCAGCTATATGACGTTGGCAGGCTACCTCATCACCCGCAGATAGACTGATTGTCATTGTTTACCTGTCGAGTTTCACATCGATAGAATGTTTACCAAGAGGTTCTCTTTATGGTCTCTCGTACCGTTAGCGGCCATTTGAACCCATGAGAATGACGTGAATCACGCAGTCTGAACGCCCCAAAAAGCGACAAATAAGGCAACAATGCGCTAAAATGGCCAACTTTTGGGCCTGGGACGACACCACGGGCAATTAAGGGACACTGCCTGGGATTTGTAAGGCAAAATTTGCGGCCTGGTTGATATTTGATGAGATCATTAATGAAAAATAAGCACCCTTTGAGCAAAGATGAGTTACAGCTCTTTAAAGAGTCGGTATCCGGGGCAAGAAAATTGCGGCAGGACACCATTGTCCACCCAAAACCTAAAATGAAAAACAGGCAGATGGCACCACAGCGTTTGCTACAAGAACAGGTAGACGCCAGCTTTTACTTTTCTGACGAATATCAGCCACAACTGGATGATGAAGGCCCTACACGTTTCGTGCGCCCTGGCTTTAGCCATTTTGAATTGAAAAAACTTCGCAGAGGTGATTATGTCCCTGATCTGTTCCTTGACCTGCACGGGTTGACGCAACTACAAGCCAAACAGGAATTAGGAGCATTAATTGCCGCCTGCAAACGTGAACACGTCCATTGCGCCTGTGTGATGCATGGCCACGGTAAACATGTTCTTAAACAGCAGACACCACTATGGTTGGCGCAACACCCTGATGTGCTCGCATTTCACCAAGCACCTAAAGAGTGGGGAGGGGACGCAGCAGTGTTGGTATTGATAGAGTTGGCCATTTAACCAGGCAAAAATGATAAAGGACGATGTTTAACATCGCCCTCAGACTGCTGACAAAGCCCATTATGAGAGAGAGCGTGCCGATTGGAGGCGTAACACCGTAAGCTGTCAGAACACTAGGCCCGGGGATTTCAGGCTAGAAAGCGACGTTGTCATCCCCCTTCCGCTATAGCAGGCATCAAACCTTGGCAACAATCTGTGATGGGCTAACCTGCCATTCCAGCTTACCGCTGCCACTATCACAATCAACTTCGACGCTGGCAATCGCAGAGGTAGCAAACATTGGCGGGCATTCGCTTGGACACAGTTCAGCCACCAAATAGCCCACCAATGGTAAATGAGAGACAAGCAGTACTGCCCTCACTCCCTCTTTGGCCAGTGCAAGCAGATAGCAACTCACCAGCTCTGCATCGCCGCTTGGCGTCAGTTCAGGCATGACCTCTTGGCCTTCTGGCAGTATTAACGCTTCGCGTACTGTTTCCAACGTCTGCTCGGCCCGTAAATAAGGGCTGACAAGCACCCGTTCAATATCTACTGACTTGCTGTTCAGCCAGATTGCCATCTGGCGTGACTCATCACGGCCACAAACAGTAAGGGGTCTTACTGAATCGCTGGCTGCATCAAGTGCCGCCTCTCCATGACGCATAATCAAAACTTGCATATTGCACCGCTGTTGTTGACAAAATAACGCTTTACAGAAACGCCGAAGTACTCTCAAAAGCATAAGCCCGAAGAAAAGGCTTCAAAAACGATTATCCATCGTTTCTAAGGCGACCGGGCATTTTGCCTGAAAGTTTACGTAAAGAAAACGCTGTTTTTTTCACATGAACGACGCCCTCAGGTAAGTCATCTCTCAAAAAAACAACCTGCTTAACGAGATAAATTTAAAATCTGTCGTTATTAATCATTTTTACCCCGACACTATTCAAGTTTCTAGGGTGTTAGCTGCATGACTCTCCCTTGTCCCTTCGGAGCCACTGTATGACCGATTTATCGTTCACTGCCTGTGGCTTGAATGAATTTGGGTATAGTGTCTGATTTTTACCAACAGGGGGTTACGTTACCCCTCGCCGATCCCTCTGTACAGCATTCAAGATTGCCCTTAGTTGCAAGGAGTGATAACGATCACAGTGCGCCCCTGATCAAACTGTAGCGCAAACAGGGCCGCTATGCCGGCTAACTTCCTTGTGGGTAGAAACGTTCCCCTTTCTGGGCCATGTATTGCAGGCGTTCGCACGGGGCAAAATGCTCGCCATGATGCTGCTGCAGATACCGTAGGGTTTGCACCAGTTTCTCTACTCCAAGTTGATCCATATAACGGAAGGGGCCGCCGAGAAAAGGCGGGAAACCAATCCCAAACACAGCGCCAATATCCCCATCACGTGCACTACGGATGACACCTTCGTGCAAGCAACGAGCAGCCTCATTGAGCATCATCATCACACAGCGCTGTGCAATCACCTTATGCTCCATATGTGCTTTGGCGGTTACCCCCAGCAGTGCATAAATCGTGCTATCGGCACGTTTGCGCTTCTGCCGCTGTTTCCCTTGCGCTGGGTAAAGATAAAAACCGCGTCCATTCTTGCGTCCTTTACGGCCATCCTTCAGTACGGCTTCAAACGCAGCCGGGGCAGCAAACCGCGGCCCCAACTCCGCCGTCAATATTGGGATAATTTTGGTGCCCACATCTATACCGACTTCATCCAACAGCATCATTGGGCCGACAGGAAAACCGAAATCGACTAATGCTTGGTCCAAGGATTCAATTGGCTCCCCCTCCAACAGGCAGCGCGCAGCTTCATTAATATAGGGAGCCAGAATTCGGTTCACATAAAAACCTGCCCGATCGGCAACCACTATCGCCGTTTTCCCCTGTTTTTGTGCTAGTGCAATCGTCGTCGCGAGGGTTTCTTCACTGGTCGTGGCATGCGGAATAACCTCTACCAACGGCATCTTATCAACCGGGCTGAAGTAATGTAGACCAATAACCTGCTGTGGCCTGATAGCATTAGCCGCAATCTGGCCAATCGGTAAAGACGATGTATTAGAGGCAAAAATAGTGTGCGGCGCAGCATAGTGTTCAATCTCAGCTACCATCTGCTGTTTGAGTGCAATATCTTCAAATACGGCTTCCACAACAATGTCTACACCAGCAAAACCGCTATAGTCGGTTGAACCAGAGATAAGCATCATCTGTTTCTGGCGTTCTGCTGTCCGCATACGCTTACTGCGTACCCTTTTGCTCAGCAGATCCCAAGTATACTTTAACGCCTGGTTGATACCCTGCTCATTCACATCTTTAATTCGCACCGGCAACCCGGCGCGGGTGGCAGTGACACAGGCAATGCCGCCCCCCATCAAGCCTCCGCCCAGCACACCGATACGATGCAGATCGCGAGGTTTAGCGTCACTTCCATACTCTTTTTTCAACGCGGTTGAAGCAAAGAACAGGCTGCGCAATGCTGCCGATTGTGGTGACATTGCCAGTTCACCGAAAGCACGGGACTCGGCTTCATATCCGCTTTTACTGCCCTGTTCCAGACCGGTAAGAACGACCTGAATAATACGCTCTGTTGCCGGGTAATTGCCGTGGGTTTTCTCCTGCGTTTTCTTACGCACCAGGCTAAACAGCAACCTTCTACCCAATGGGCCGTTGAGCAAACGTTCCTGCCACGGCAAAGCGCGGCGTAATTGCTTGCCTTGCTTCACGCGTTCAATCGCAGTTTGCAGTAAGATAGCGTGTGGCACAGCATCATCCACCAACCCCATCTTTAACGCCTGACGCGCACGGACAGATTTTCCAGTCAGGATCATATCCAACGCTTTGCTGGTGCCAATCAAGCCAGGTAGACGCTGAGTACCGCCAGACCCTGGCAACAGACCAAGTTGTACTTCTGGCAGGCCGAGCTGCGTTTTATCATCCAGCGAGCAAACGCGGCTGTGACAAGCCAGCGCCAACTCTAGACCGCCCCCCAAGCAAGCACCATGAATAGCTGCAACGACAGGCACTGGGAATGCGGCAATCTGTGCCAACGTCTTCTGCCCTTTCTTCGCCAGTGCCTCTGCCTCTTTGGCCGTATTGCAGGCAGCGATCATAGTAATATCTGCGCCAGCGATAAAAGAATCAGCCTTACCAGACAAGATCACTAATCCTTCAAGCGTGGTCAGTTGCTGCGCTTTCAACAGTACATCGTTGACCTGTTCGACAAACTCCGCTTTCAGCGTATTAACTTTCTCCCCGGGTACATTTATGGTGATAACGCCAATATTGTCTGGACGTAGCGTTAGATGAAACGCCGAAGGCGTGGCTTGCTGATCATGCAATGTGTTATCGATACTCATTATTCTACCTCTACGATCATCGCAGCACCCAATCCCCCGGCCGCACAGGCCGTGGCCAATCCTAATCCACCACCGCGACGTTTAAGCTCACGCAAAGTCTGGGTAATCATACGCGCTCCCGTCGCAGCAAAAGGATGCCCGTAGGCAATAGATCCCCCCAATACATTGAATTTTTCCATATCGACCTCACCAATCGCCTGTTCACGACCCAATTTCTGTTGGGCAAACTCATTACTGGCGAACATTTTCAGATTAGCCAGCGTTTGTGAGGCAAAGGCCTCGTGCATATCGATCAAGGTGAGATCGGCTAGGGTAATGCCAGCACGATCTAACGCCAGTGGCGTGGCATACGATGGCCCGAGCAGCATATCTTCCCAAACATCAATAGCAGCGAAAGCGAAACTACGTAGATACCCCAACGGTTCCAGACCCAGTTCTTTGGCACGGGACTCACTCATCATCAGCACCGCAGCTGCACCATCGGTTAATGGCGTACTGTTAGCCGCTGTGACGCTACCATGCTTGCGATCAAAGGCCGGTTTCAGCCTGACATAAGAATCAAGACTTGAGTTTTTACGGATATTATTATCTTCATGTAGAGGCGTTTCGTAAGGCGGCACATAGGCGATCATCACTTCGTCTTGCAGTAGCCCTTGTTCCCAGGCTTTGGCAGCCAACTGGTGCGAACGATGCGCCAAGGCATCCTGTTGTTCACGGGTTATACCATGGCTTTTAGCCATTTGTTCCGCGGTATCTCCCATGCGCAAACCAGTGGAATACTCGGCTACAGCGGGTGGAACCGGCAACAAATCGCGAAATCTGAGCTTGCTAAACAGCTTCAACCGTTGTGATAGGCTACGCGCCTTGTTCACATCCACCAGCGTTCTTGCCAGGGCTTTGCTGACACCTATCGGCAGCACAGAAGAAGAGTCAGCTCCGCCAGCAATACCGATACTGATACTGCCTGCCATAATGCTTTCAGCTACGTTAGCGATTGCCTGAAAGCTGGTAGCACAAGCGCGCGAAACACTGTAAGCATCAGTACTGACGCTCATACCGGTACCGAGCACAATTTCCCGCGCAATATTTGGCGCTTCTGGCATCTGAACCACCTGGCCAAACACCAGTTGCTCGACCAATGCAGGATCGATGTTGCTTCGTGCCAGTAATTCGCTTACCGTCGTTTTGCCAAGATCCACTGCAGGAATGCCGTGATAGACGGTCGCCTGTTTGGCAAAAGGTGTACGTAATCCCCGAACAATCGCGATGCGATCCCCATGACGTGTAACCAACGGTAATGGCTTACTCATAAGCACTCCTGAATGAAGGCCGTTAACATAACAGCCTAAAGAGGTCTGACCTGATGAGGCCATTGTTAACCAAATGTTTATATTTGGCAAACCGAGAAAAGTGAAAACTGGGAGCGTAAGCAAATTTCGGGGAAGTGATGAACCTGCGTGGTAATCTTCACGCAGGCTTACACGCAGGGTCTTTCACCTGACCAGCGTGAAAAACACAGCACGTATACGTTTAATGATTAACGTGCTTTAAGGCTGCAAGCACGGGCCTGCAGGAGGAGGAACTGAGCACAAAAAAGCACGGAAAACTTGATAACGAGTCAAGTAAAGATTAACGCAGACCTAACTGGAATATCAGCGTTTCTGCCTGACAGCAGAAGGTGAAATGGACATCCAGCTTTACCCCACCATCAACGGGTTTAATACTACTGCTGATATCACAGGGATCAGACTCAACGCCACGAGCCTTTTCAGTTAATGCCGCCAACGCTTTCTCAGCATCTTGCTGATTGATAAACACCTGGCTATAGGAAGCGGTACAATCCGTGTTATCCATCACAGTACCGACATCCACACAGCAGCAAGCTGCGGTTTCCTGAGCGTTACACTTATTGATTGCATCTGACATATTTGAACTCTCCTCACAGGCGGCTGTTAAACCCACCCAATAGCTATACCCAAAAAATAATTCGAGTTGCATGTAGGCGGCAAGTCTGAGAGTCGCCAGGAACATAGCTCACTCTATGACGGGTGCGAACGGACAAAGCCAACACCCATGCAACTTGAAGAATGAAGGGTATATTTATGATCTGGCATAAATATACAAAATACTTTTTTATTTTACGCCTCGGATCAACTAATCACTAGCCTTACTTTTATTAGGTGTTTTAAGTGATGGAAATAACGGATGAAAATCACTAACTGCTAAAAATTCGTTATTAATTTGTTATATGAAACCATTTTTCTGGAATGCAGATCTCTTTTTTGATACCAATCACAAAATATTCCGAACAAAGTTGTAACACTTTTGCAGGTCAGACCTATAATTCAGCCACTGATCTGCTTTGTCATGGTGATAACAGATCAATGCAATTGCGCATTACATGTTACTTTGCGTAGCATTATTTAAACAACAAACATATAAAACGAGGTTTTGGTCATGAGCCAGAAAAACCTGTTCACTAAATCAGCTCTCGCAGCTGCAGTGGCAATTATCTCTTCCAACGTCTATGCAGCCGGATTCCAACTGAACGAGTTTTCAGCCATTGGTTTGGGTAGAGCCTATTCTGGTGAGGGTGCAGTAGCGGATACGGCTGCGTCAGCAAGTCGTAACCCAGCAACAATGATGATGTTTGATCGCCCTTCTCTCTCTGCTGGTGCCGTCTTTATCAATCCAAACGTTAATATTTCTGGTACATCCCCTTCAGGTGCCAGCCTGGATGCCGATAATATTGCACCAACTGCTTGGGTTCCTAACCTGCATTATGTCCATCCAATCAATGATCAATGGGCTGTAGGTGCTTCCGCAACCAGTAACTTTGGTTTATCCACCGAGTTTGATGAAGCTTATACCGCAGGCCCTTTCGCGGGTAAAACCGAACTCACCACCATCAACCTCAACCTGAGTGGTGCTTATCGTCTGAACAAACAATTCAGTTTTGGTTTAGGCTTTAATGCGGTTAATGCTGACGCCAAGCTTGAGCGCTATGCGGGTGAAAGCGGTGCTCGCCTGGGGCTGCCAGCAAATACACAGATTTCCAAGCTTGAAGGCAATGACTGGGGCTACGGTTGGAATGCTGGCATACTGTATGAAGTTGATGAAAATAACCGCTACGGCTTTACCTATCGCTCAGAAGTGAAAATTAAGTTCAAAGGCGATTACAGCAGTCAGCTGTCTTCAAGCCTGAATCCATTGCAGCCTTCAACCGGATTACCTTGGGGAACCAATGGCGCGGTCATTCCTGGCAAACTGGATCTGCACCTGCCTGAAATGTGGGAACTCTCCGGCTATAACAAAGTGGCTCCACAGTGGGCGATCCAGTACAGCATGGCCTACAATAGCTGGAGCCGGTTCCAAGAATTACGCGCGAATGGCAACGATGGTAGAACCCTATTCGTAAAACACGAAGGCTTCCGCGACTCCTACCGTATGGGGTTGGCTACAACCTATACACATGATGCTAACTGGACTTTCCGTAGTGGTATCGCATTCGATCAGAGTCCAGTTCCTGCGCAAAACCGTTCTATCTCTATCCCGGATCAGAACCGTACCTGGCTAACTGTCGGTGCGTCGTATGCAATCAATAAAGATGCCTCCATCGATGCAGGTATTGCTTATATGCATGGTCAGAAAGTCACCATAAAAGAAGGCCCTTATACTTTCGACTCCGAAGGTACTGCCTGGTTGTACGGCGCTGGCTTTAATTATCGCTTCTAATCTTTTTATTAAATATAAAAAAGCCCATGATTTACATGGGCTTTTTTACTAACCACCAGTTCAGCCTGTAAAAATAAACGAAAATAATAGCTCGTTATTTTAAGCACAACATTATTAGTTCGCTGAGTCGATCTCATCAAGGTCGTTCTGGATTGCCTTGGCATTTGGGTTTTCTTGAGGCTGGAGCCGCCCACCGCTAGCCAAGAAGTCATGACGCTGGAAATAAGCCTCACGCACCATCAGATAAGGATCGGAAGAGTTAAGCAGTAAGCCATCGGAGTCCAGCAGCTGAGCACGAGTTTCAATCCCTTCTACTACCCATTTGCCAGCAGACATCCAGAAAGTGAGGTAGCTCAACACTGGATAAACGCTATCGGCCCAGTCCCCACCATCTTCACGAACAGTGAAACTGCCGTATATCGGCAGATGTACATAAGGACCATAGCCTACACCGTAGGTTCCTAACGTACCACCAAAGCGGCGAGGTGCTTCACGCGCCAGTTTTGGGTTCGCCATGCCGGCCACATCGATCAGCCCGCCCATTCCCAAAAGGGTATTGAGGAAGAAGCGGTTGAAGTGGATCATGCCTTGATATGGGTTGCCACGCAGGAATTCGTTCACCATGCTGGCAGGTTCTTCTAGGTTAGAAGTAAAATTGCTCAAGCCGTTTCTCGCCGGCTGAGGCACATAATCTCGCCATGCAACTGCAACCGGACGAAGCACATAGGGATCCATCACATTGAAGTTGAAGTTAAACATCGCACGGTTAAAGCCCTCAAGAGGATCGGAACGCCCTTGCGGATCATTACCCGGTGTGCTGGCACACCCCACCAGTAACACCGTTGCGAAAGCCAGCCCAGTCAGGCGAAAATTCATATATTTCTCCATGAAAGTCTATTGATTCTTTTTATTAGGGAACCTGTTTGTCTATCTGAACGCTGACCTGTTCCTTGCCGTTAAACACCTGCAACCCGCTCTCACCAAACCAATCCCCCGCCTGCGGCGTAGCCAGACCATCCTGAGAGAGGCGGACTCGCACTTTCACTTGATGCAATGACGATAAAAGACGTTCAGGCATCATAACGTTACTGTCATCCAGAGAAAAGGACAGCGGAAAACGGCTCAGCGGAAGCTGTTTAACTGCTACCGGCACCGGATTTGTTCCGTCGGTCACCGAAACGAGCAGCATTCCCTGTTGTGGTAACGCTTTTGCTGCCTGTGGCGACAGGGTAACATTGACGGAAAGTTTAACATTTTCTTCCCCCGCCTGAACCTTGGCTTGTTCAATACTACGCTTTATTACCTCAACACGCTGATCGTCTGCTGGAAGCAACTTAAGCATCACTTGCCAAGCCCCAATCGCCTGTGAGTAATTTTCCTGCTCAAAGGCATTAAACGCCAACAGGCTTAACACACGAAGATTAGTATGATCCTCGGTAACCATTTTGCGCAGTATCTTGGCCGCTTGCTTGTTGTCTTCCGGATCGTTGGAACGCGTCAGCACTTCGGCATAGGCCAAACGTACATCTGTATTATTCTGGTCCAAACTGTAGGCTCTTGCAAAAGCTTGCGTTGCCGTGGTGGCATTATTCATCGCCATGCCGACACGGCCGAGCATCATCCAGTCGTTGATGTTCCTATCATCGTCCTGCAGCGAAGTTCGTAGCCCAAGACCAAGTCGGGCAATTTCTTCCATACTCAACGGCTTGGCATGTTCATTGGTGACTCGTTCACGTAGCTCAGGCATTTGTGACATCACCTGATGCCAAGCCATGACTTGGGATAAGCCCCCCGTTTTTAGATAAAAACCAACGGCTACCACGACCAGAACCACAACACCGGGCACCAGAGCCCAACGATTAATAGGTTGAATCCGTTGTTCCGGCTGTACCGGGATATCGTTCAACAAGTTCTGCTGCAACTCTTTCACCAATTCAGGGCGTTCAGCGATTACCCCCTGTTCTTCATCCTGTTCAAGTTCACCGAGACGCTCCTGATAGAACGCTTTATTCAAAGCATCGCGACTAGCCGTATTACTCCTTATACCTTGGCACATCGCAGGCACTACCAGTAAGGCGGCACTGCCAACCAACAGTACAATCATCATCAGCCAAAAAGCCATTAGGGTTTCTTCCTGTCGGTCTCTGCCAATAGCGCTGCAAGACGCCGTTGCTCATGTTCGGAGAACGCTTCACTGTCCAGCTCCACACGGCGATAGCGAGTTCGCAGTATCACCACCGCCCCACCAATCAGCAGAAAGAGCAGCGGCCCAAGCCACAGGATCAGCGTTGCCGGTGTCACCGGCGGCTCGTAGGTAACAAAGTTGCCGTAACGCGCTACCATATAGTCAATAATCTGTTGCTTGCTTTGCCCCTGCATCAGTAACTCATACACTTTGGTACGCATATCCGCAGCAATAATGGCATTAGAATCCGCAATACTGTTGTTCTGACACTTAGGGCAACGCAACTGCTCGGTCAACTGGCGGTACTGTTGCTCCTGCGCTAGCGAATTGAATTTATAAGTATCGATCGCTGCAGCCGCACTCCAACTTAATAATGCTGCCAACAGCAAGGTTATTAGCCTCATGCCTCACCTCCGTATTGACGGTACAGCGGCAATACCTGCTGTTGCCAGACACGTTCGTTCATGTCCCCGGCATGGCGATAGCGAATGATCCCATCACCGTCGATCAGGAAGGTTTCTGGCGCACCATAAACGCCAAGATCCAATCCCAACATGCCATCGCCATCGTACAGACTGAGTGCATAAGGGTTACCCAACTGATTCAACCAACTCACCGCTTTGACTCGGTCATCTTTGTAATTCAGCCCTACCACACGGATCCCTTTCGCAGCTAACGTATTGAGATACTGGTGCTCCGCACGGCAGGTTGGACACCAGGTTGCCCAGACGTTAAGCAACATGGGTTTGCCGTTATGCAGCACTGCCTGATCGAAAGTTTTACCCGGGTGTTCGAGTGACTCTAGCTTAAAGGTGGGTACCGGTTTACCAATCAACGCAGACTCTAGCATCGTAGGGTCTTCCCCTTTAGCATTTCTCGTCAATTGCACCAACAATGCCACCACCAGCAATAGAAACAGGATTAATGGAATAAAGAGTAATTTTCGGTTCATGCTGTTCCCTCTTGCTTAGCTGCACGTTTGAGTTTTTTGTTCATGCGATAACGCGGGTCGAGAATACACAGCACACCACCGATCGCCATAAACACGCCGCCATACCAAATCCAGCGCACAAAAGGTTTGTAATAAAGCCTCACAGCCCAAGAACCATCATCCAGTTCTTCCCCTAACGCTGCGTAAAGATCGCGCGTCAGTCCACCATCGATAGCCGCTTCGGTCATTACGCTACGCGCCACGCTGTAGTAGCGTTTTTCTGCATGCAGAATAGCCTCCGCCTTACCGTTGCGGGTCACATCAATAATCCCGACAGCCCCGGTATAATTAGGCCCGCGAATATCATGAACATCGCGGAAAATAAAACGATAATCATGTATTTCTACGCTATCACCGGCTTTCATACGCACATCGCGTTCAACACTGTAATTCTGGCTAAAAGCAATACCGATCACCGTCACCGCAACACCCAGGTGGCCTAAAACCATCCCCCAGTGGCTACGTGAAAGGTGCGTCAGACCGCGCCAGAAGCCATGCCTATGTGTCGCCCGTTCATGGAGTTCCATCAGCGTCAGTACAATGACCCAGATTGCCATAATCAGCCCAACCACCGTCATCCCGATGATCCGATCTTGTAGCAACCAAGGTAACGACATTGACAATGCAAGAGTGACAAACAACGCCACACCAAGGCGACGCCAAAGCTTCGAGGGTTCATCCTTACGCCAGCGGACCAGTGGTCCAATACCCAATAAAAGTGCCAACGGGGCCATAAGCCAGGTAAACATGGTATTGAAGAAAGGTTCGCCAATCGAAATACTGCCCAATCCAAGCTGTTTGTGCACCAACGGTAACAAGGTCCCGAGCAACACGACCAACATAGCGGCAATCAGCAGAACGTTATTCCCCAGCAGGAAAGTTTCGCGCGAGAAGGTTTCATGTTGCACCCGGCTACGTACCTGGCCGCCCTTCACCGCATACAGAAGTAAAGAACCGCCAATCACCAGCACCAGATAGGCAAGAATAAACATCCCTCGCGCCGGATCGGAGGCAAAAGCATGTACGGAAACCAATACACCTGAACGAACCAAGAAGGTGCCCAGCAGGCATAATGAGAACGCGCTAATTGCTAACAACACCGTCCACGCTTTGAAAGTACCGCGTTTCTCTGTCACCGCCAGCGAGTGGATCAGCGCAGTGCCGACCAGCCATGGCATAAAGGAGGCATTCTCCACCGGGTCCCAGAACCACCAACCGCCCCAGCCCAACTCGTAGTAAGCCCAAGCAGAACCCAGCACAATCCCCAACGTCAGGAATACCCAAGCGGCAGTGGTCCATGGACGTGACCAGCGAGCCCAGGCAGTATCGAGCCGCCCGGCCATCAACGATGCAATAGCGAAGGCGAAAGCCACAGAAAAACCAACATAGCCCATATACAGCAAAGGAGGGTGGAAGATAAGACCAATATCCTGCAACAGCGGATTAAGATCGGCCCCCTCAATAGGGAAACTTGGTAAGGTTCGGGTGAATGGGTTAGAAGTCAGAATGATGAATAGCAAAAAACCTGCGGTGATCATGCCCATCACTGAAAGCACTCGCGCCACCGCATCCTGTGGCATAGTGCGACTGCAAAGAGCAACAGCGAGTGACCAACAACTCAACAACAATACCCACAGCAGTAAGGAACCTTCGTGTGCTCCCCAGGTCGCCGCAATGCGGTAGTACACCGGCAGTTGCGTATTGGAGTTAGCCGCCACATAAGCGACGGTGAAGTCGTTGGTGACGAAAGCATAAACCAGACAGGCAAACGCAAAGATAATGGCGGAAAACATGCCATAGGTTAGAGGCCGAGCTACCGCCATCATGCGCGTATCCTGGCGCGCGGCCCCCCATTGTGGATAAACACTTAGCAACAGCGAAATTGCCAACGCCAGACACAACAGAAAACTTCCAACTTCTGGCATCATGACTTACTGCCCCCTTGCTGTGGGCTAGCATAAGCTGAAGCCGGACCCTTATGATTTTCTTTCATAGCATCAGCAACTTCAGGCGGCGTGTATTTCTCGTCGTGCTTAGCCAATACTTCGCGGGCATTAACCACGTTGCCTTCCCCCAAAACACCCTGTGCAACAACCCCCTGCCCTTCACGGAACAGATCCGGCAGAATGCCCTCGAACGTGACATTAATCGCCCCATGAGCATCGTATACTTTGAAACTCACCCGCAGGCTTTGCTGGTCGCGTTTGACTGAACCCGGCATCACCATCCCACCGATACGCAACCGCTGGCCGACCTGCGGTTTCTCGTGATTTTCACCTTTACCCTGCAAAATTTCAGTGGGGGTATAAAACAGATCGATATTGGAACGCAAAGCGTACAGCAGCAACGTTGCAGTCAGCCCGATGCCAATCAAGATGGCAGTGACCATATAAAGGCGGCTTTTGCGGCGTGGATTCACAATAATGTCCCCGGCGGATTATCGGATTGTTGCGGTGTGACTAATTTTTGTTTTGACTGACGGATACGCCTTTCACGCGACGCTTGGCGGCGAAATTCAGCCAGCAGTTGTTTACGCTGCCACAAGGTATGGAGCAATAATCCAAGCAGCGAGAACACCGTTGCAGCAACCGCCAGCCAGACGTAAAACGCGTAACCGCCCATAGCGAAAAACGACTGCCAAGAACCGAATGCCGCACTCATCATGGACGCTCCTTACTAACCAATTCAGCCACCCAAGGGCGGTGACGCTCTTGGATCAAGATCAGATTACGTAAACGCATCAGCGTCAACGTGATAAAGAACAATAAATAACCGAGGATCGCCCAACGCAATGGGGTACGCATACTGGGTGCAATGCTTTGCTGCATATTAGTTGATCCCTGATGAAGGGTATTCCACCATTCAACAGAGAAATGAATAATAGGAATATTTATCACACCGACCAACACCAGAATACCGGCTGCACGCCCGGCAAGGCGGCGATCGTCGAAAGCATTGTAGAGCGCAATGATCCCCATGTAGAGAAACAGCAACACCAATTCAGATGTTAAGCGGGCATCCCACACCCACCAAGTGCCCCACATTGGTTTGCCCCAGGCGGAACCGGTAACCAAGGCAATGAAGGTGAAAACCGCGCCCACAGGTGCCATGGCGGCCACCAAGGTATCAGACATTTTCATCTGCCAGATCAAGCCGATAAAGGCCGCTATCGCCATCGAACCATAGACCCCCATCGACCACATCGCCGCTGGGACATGAATATACATAATACGGAAACTGTCCCCTTGTTGATAATCTTTGGGAGCGAAACCAAAACCCCATACCCATCCCAACAGGAGACAGAAAGCGCCCGCAATCCCCAACCAGGGAACAAAACGGCCACAGACATGGTACAACCGCTCAGGGCGGGCAAACTGATGTAACCATTTCCACATTGTCTTCATTGCTCACGGTAAAAAATCGTTCAGTAACCACCCGCTTTTGTAAAATGGCGAGCTTCTCTCGTGCAGTAAAAAACATGCTGGCCTGAATTGTCGCAAACACAAACCTAATGAATGCTCACGCGCAATGCCGCTGAGGTAGCAAAAGGCGCCAGCGTTATACTGCCAGCCAGTATGGCACCCAAGATCGCCAGGTAACCGTCTATCGGCATGCCCATAGATGCCGCGTCGATAGCCGCAGTAGAAAATATCAGCACCGGAATATAAAGCGGTAGTACCAGCAAACTCAGTAACACCCCACCTTTGCGTAGCCCCACGGTCAACGCCACACCAATAGCGCCAATCAGGCTCAAGATCGGCGTTCCCAAAAGCAGCGTTAATACCACCGCTATCCAGGTATTTACATCCAGTGACAACAGTAACGCCACCAAAGGCGATAGAATTAGCAACGGCAACCCCGTCACTATCCAATGAGAACAGACTTTGCCTAATACCGTCATTGCCAACGACGCAGGTAACAACAGTAATTGTTCCAATGAACCATCAAGGAAATCGTCCCGGAACAGACGTTCCAGTGAAAGTAATGAGGCCAGTAATGCAGCTACCCATATAATCCCTGGAGCGATACGCGCCAGCAATTGTGGTTCAGGCCCAATACCTAATGGGAATAGTGTGATCACAATCAGAAAGAACCACAACGGATTAACAATTTCCGAACCTTTGCGAAAAGCTATTTTCAGTTCCCGGCGCAGCACGATAAAGAACATCAGACGATCTCCGCGCGAGTATCTGCCAAGCGTATCTTGCTAACTACCCGTTGAGCACCCACCAAATCTTGATGCGTGGTTAACAGCACCATTCCCCCTTGTTGTGCATGGCGTTGAAATAACGCTGTCAATTCCACTACACCTTGTTTATCTATTGCCGTTAGGGGTTCATCAAGGAGCCAAAGCAGACTTTTGCTTAGCCAAAGGCGCGCTAGCGCAACACGCCGTTGCTGCCCAGCTGAAAGTTGCGCCACTGGTACGTCTTCATAGCCGACCAACCCCACCTGCTCCAACGCCAGCCAGATAGCCTTGACATTAGGTGGTTGACACACAGCCTGATAAAATTGCAGGTTTTCAAATGGAGTCAGCATGGATTTTATGCCTGGCTGGTGCCCAAGAAACAGCAAGTCCAACTGAAACTTTTCACGGTGACCCCGCGTGTTTTCCCCTTGCCATAACACTTCACCGCTATCTGGCTGAGCCAGTCCGGCAATGATCCGCAACAAGCTGGTTTTACCCGAACCATTTTGCCCTTCGACCTGAATAATGTCGCCCTGGTTCACCACAAAGCTCAACCCATCGAAAAGTATATGATCGTCACGGACACATCTAAGATTTTTGGCTTGCAGCATGGGCAACTCATATTTTCTTCGGGATTCGAGATAATACCACAAGCCAATAAACGCCCGTAGTCCGCAACTCACAGCGAATATACTCCATTAGGGGTAATCTTCGGCACCAGATCAAAATTGCGAAGAAAAAACAGCAATGTTCCAGAAAGGAGAAAACGCTCTGATGTCCCATAAAAAGGTCATTGGTCTGTCTTCTAGCATAAAACTTACTGCATTTTGGCGAGAGAATAAGCAAACGCACTGCTAAGCGCTTATTTTACGTGTGAAAAAAGGTATACTGCTTTGGCAAATAGGCTAAAACTCTTTACCCATACGGTCCTCTTAGTTAAATGGATATAACGAGCCCCTCCTAAGGGCTAGTTGCAGGTTCGATTCCTGCAGGGGACACCATACATACCTCCACTGCACTCCCCCAAACTCAATAAAAGCCCAGTATAATCAGTTTAAACCCCACAGTTAAGGCAAAATGATATCAACCGATATCTACCCAACTAAATGTACATCAATAGATGTTTGGGGGCCTAAGTGGGGGCTTTTCGTGTTCAATAAAAAGCGAGGCCCCCATATACCACTTAATGCTCGTCAGGTTGACACTGCCAAACCCAGAGATAAGTCCTATAAGCTCGCAGATGGAGGAGGACTTTATCTTCAGCTCAACCCTAATGGTTCTAAATACTGGCGTATGAAATATTGATTTGCCGGTAAAGAGAAAAATTATCATTTGGTACCTACCCAGATATCCCACCAGCAGATGCTCGTTCAAAGCGTGAAGATGCAAGAAAAATTCTTGCTGCGGGCAATGATCCTGGAGAAGTAAAAAAAGCAGATCAACTTACCAAAAAGTTATCTGTTGAGAATACGTTCGAAGCTATTGCAACTGAATGGTACACGGCAAAAGTTTCGGGTTGGTCAAAGAATTATGCAGATTACGTTAACAGAGCCTTCAAAAACAATGTGTTCCCATACATAGGTTCTCGACCTATCAATGAGATCAAGCCACTTGAGTTACTATCTTTATTACAGCGCATAGAAAAATTCGAGCTTCGCGAAATTTTATCATTAAAATCAATAACATAAAAAAAGACCGAATACGAATCCTATATTCGGTCTAGGGAAATGGCTCTTGGGAAAGAGCCGTGCGCTAAAAGTTGGCATTTGCAGAGCTTGTTCAGCCATGCACTTTAAGAGTAGCGTAATGTATTGGTTTTGCCAGCCAACAGCACAGATAGTGATAGTCACATAAGTAAATTATTTTTAAATAATGAATCACGAAAAGCTAACGACAGAATAACTTTATAATGAACAAGCTGTTAGTTTCCATCAACACACAATTTTGTCGCTCTTTCCAAAAAAGGTTGCACACTCATCTTTTGACCAGGGTTATTGACATCATCAAGCAAGATAACCTGCAGCGGTTGAGCCCGCTGTTGCCCAGCTTTAACCTGCTGCTCTGCAACTTTATTGAGTGGATATTGCATCAATGTACTGTTATTCAACACAAATAGTGCTCCCCCTCTGCGGCATTGTAGTGTAACTTCCTCCTTGGAGAAAGCCCACTGCTTGCCGTATTCAAGTTTAGTAACGTTGACCAGTTTATCTGCTGCCAATGTGCCGGTCGCCGTTACCAGCAGTGCAGTACCCAGAATTATCGATTTCATATTATGGCCTTACAGTGTAGATGATACTCATTTTCCCCCACTCAAGGGGAGCAGGCAAGATACAATATCAAATAGGGGAATAAGTTGTTAATCAACTGACCAATAAAGCTGGAAATATTATAACCAATTGTATTATAAAAATTAAATTATGACACAAGTCGAACATGCCACTGATGAAATGAACACTTTTCTAAAATCAGCTTTGATAAACCATCTTGTCAGTATCTGCCAACGGCAGGTCAGAGATGTAGAATAGAAAAATTATCGGAATTGAACCTGTGACAGCTCAGTGCTGTAATGCATCAGTAACGCTCTTGATGGTCGCTATATTTATTCACAATGTTAGACTGCATCCCTTAACTACACGCGAGCACCGCTGGCGCCTATTTATACGCGGAGCTAGGCATGAGCAGTGAAGTTTGTTTGACTAAATAAGTAGCAAACAACATAGCAATGCCCGAAAATGGCGTGAACAAAACCATTATAGCTCTGTCAACATGGGTTGAATTTTGGTAAAAAAGTCTATATCCAGATTTACCCAAGTCACTTCAAGATACAAGCAAACTGCAGTTTTGAGTGGCTTGGGTATAAAAAATTTTATATGGGGCTTAGCCGTTACTACTTTCAGAATTACCCATTTTACTCAGGTCTTTATCGATGAAGAACAATGCCTCGCCGCTATTTCCTACTAAAGCCATCTTATCGAGCACTGATTTAAACAGTTTCTCTTCTTCGTGCTGTTCGGCAACATACCATTGCAAAAAGTTAAAAGTAGAATAATCATGAGACGTTATTGCCACATGCGCTAGTTCATTAATTTTACTGGTGATCATTTGCTCATGTTCATAGGTTTTCTGGAAAACTTCCGCCAGGGACCCAAAGGCTACTGGCGGCGCATCTATCGTACCGAGCAGCGGTAATGCACCAGTGTCGCTAAGATAGTCAAAGAGACGCTGCATATGTTGCATCTCCTCTTGAGAATGATCTTTCAGGAACTTGGCAGCTCCTTCGAAAGCTTGATCTCTGCACCAGGCACTCATTTGCAAATACATATTTGCAGAGTAGAACTCCAGATTAAGTTGCTCATTCAACTTATTTATCATTTCTTGATTCAGCATAATAATTCCTTTTTGCAGGTCAAAATTCAGCCTCTGCATTATACATTGATTAAGTAAAATAAAAACCCCTACTACAACACTGTTAATTTAAATTTGTTTAATTGTGTAAACTTACGATCCGTTGATACATTAATGCATATTATAAAATAAAACTATTAATTATCATTATGTTATATTTTCACAATAATGTTAGAGATACATATAGAGAACAAATGAGTGATCATAGTGAGTTACGATTACTCAATAAATTATACGAGCCTAGAACGCTATATAACCATAAAATTGAAATTTTATGGTTATATAAGAGAGCTTACCTTTTAGGTGAAAAATAATTATATAGTAATCACAAGCCGAACAACCTTATATACCTAAGTTATTTCAGAATATAGGTAGACTACGGGAGTCGCTGGCTGCTCATTTGAGCGCAAAAGTAATGAGTGAATTGTGAGGTTTGGAACTTGCTAAACCTCATGAGGTAGATTACCTTTTGCGCCTATTCGTTGCTACAAAGTAAAGGGAAATAGAGTGGGTTACAATCTGGCAGAATTGCCACAAAATGAGATGGATAAAGTTAACGTCGACCTGGCTGCGTCAGGCGTAGCTTTCAAAGAACGCTACAATATGCCAGTGATCCCGGAAATGATAGAACGTGAACAACTCCCCCACCTACGAGACTACTTTCGTGAACGTGTAGCGCATTACCGAACCGAATCATACAAGTTTTCCCGTCTACCGTACGAACCAAAAGTGAAATAATAAACCTGCCGTTGCGGCAGGTTTTGACTTATTTCACCGCAAAGCGATCTGTCGCCAGCATCAAATGATGCAGAATACCTGGTTCATCGGTTGAGTGCCCAGCCCCTTCGACAATATGCAGTTCAGCTTCCGGCCATGCTTGCGCCAGATCCCACGCATTTTGCACTTGGCAGACCATATCGTAACGCCCATGGACAATCACAGCGGGAATATGGCGGATCCGCGAGACATTCCTTAGTAACTGGTCGTCACTGTCCAGAAAACCTAGATGCGTAAAGTAGTGATTCTCTATACGGGCAAAAGCCAGCGCAAATTCATCCTCACCAAAGGACGCAGAAGAACCGCTTGGTAACAGCGTCACGGTTTCGCCTTCCCACAAGCTCCACAGTCTGGCTGCTTCAAGTTGCACATTCACATCCGACGAAGTAAGACGCTGGCGGTAAGCAGCTATAACGTCCTTTCGTTCTTCTTCTGAAAGAATTGATATTACTTTTTCCCATTTATCAGGAAAAAATCGTGATGCGCCATCCTGATAGTACCAACTGAGTTCCTGCTTACGCAGTGTGAAAATACCCCGCAGTACCATCTCACTAACGTGTTGAGGATATGCCTGAGCATATGCCAGAGCCAGCGTAGAACCCCATGAACCACCAAAGACTAGCCACTTATCAACGCCTACCATATTACGCAATTTTTCAATATCTTCGACCAAATGCCATGTCGTGTTATTGTCCAAGCTGGCATAAGGTTTTGAACGACCACAACCTCGTTGATCAAACAGCAACACTTTATAATGCTTAGGGTCGAATAGTTGGCGGTGATAAGGTGCAATACCACCGCCAGGTCCACCATGGATAAACACCGCAGGTTTACCGCTCGGGTTGCCGCTCAGTTCCCAGTAGATCCGATGGCCGTCCTCAGTATCCAGCCATCCACTGTCATATGCTGACAGCGGAGGATACAAACCTCTTAATTGCTCCATGGTACTTCCATCTCTGTGAGTGATTTACTCATCAAAGCTGAAGCAGCTCATCAGGTCAACGATAAAACGATAAAACCGTCACGTATGTCGACATGTTGGCGCGAGTTTGCTTAAAATGAAGTCGACTTGCTTTTACGTAAGTGAGGTTCTCGCATTTCTTGCGCCGTTTTGGCCTCAATGCCCAACTCCGCAGTGGGGCGTAATAACAAACGCGGTAATCCTATCGGCTCTCCTGTTTCAAGACAGTAGCCATAATCACCATTTTCCAAACGTGCCAATGCAGCTGTTAACTTTGGTAACAAGCGACTTTCGCGATCTAATTGGCGAAACAACAATCGAAGATCTTCCTCACGTGCGGCCTTATCAGCTTCATCACCGCTTAGATCACCGCCATTGATATCACATTTCAGTCGCTCAATGTGTTGCCAGAGTTTTTGCTGTTCCTCCAACAACCGTTGACGGAAAAATGCCAACTGTTCAGCATTCATGTAATCAGATTCAGGCATCGCCAGCAGTTGCTGCTCACTTAACAACGTTAATACTGTCATGGGACTCTCCGACACTAAAATTCGTTATATAGTAACATTTATCCATCTTAAAATGTTAATAATAAACAATCACTTTATTAACAATGCATTAGCACCAATACCTGTTTTGTTGCTTGCACATGATTGACTATAGGGGGTTAATAGCTTGGCAACCCACCCAATCATAGGTAACAGAGAGGCCATCATGAGTAAGGGAATGGATAGCAAGAAAAATACGAAAAAAAAGCCTTTAAAAACCCCAGCCGAGAAACGTGCAGATAGACGCACTAAAAAAGGGCAAAAATCCGGTGAATAAATAATCAGATTTCATTAGAAGTTGAATCCACACTGAAGCCCTGAGGGATTTGCCGCTCTACCCAGTCGCTTGATCTTCGTAAGCACGTGGAGTCGTGGGGCTCCTCACTGAGGATGAGTCCTTGGGGGGCAGTAACGTTTTCACGTAACTCTGGTTATCTCACCCGCATAAGCTTGTTATTATCCCTACAAATGTAAGAATTATCCTCGTCTAGGCGGTATTTCGGGGGAGATGACGGCGCATAGGGCAATTAGGGGAACAGTTTTATACCACGCCGGTGCCCTCCATTCGCACCGGCACTGTTAGATACGTTAAGCGGGTTCAGTTTGCTTTTTATAAATAGCACGATAGTAATTTAGCCTTTCAAAAAAACTATCGCTTTGTTCACGTGGCATGTTTCCTGCCACATTAAGAGCATTGACTTCACGTCCCTGGAACTCTAAGAATGCGACTGTAGAAGCGAGAAAATCCATATTGCTCGTATTCTTCGCATAGATATAACACTTTTCTAAAGCCTCCATTGGCTCCTCCTGAACGTTTCACCGAAAATGACGTGCTACAATCAAGAATAGAGTGGCCCATACATAAAATGAGCTTTACTCTTAAATATGCTTGGGTGCTTAAAAAGTACACGCACACTTTCTAGTCTAGTGCATAAATGTTATATGCGCCTACTCAGGTATAAAAATATCTATGCCTCTTTTCGCCTAGGAATTTGCGCGAAATCTGGAAGAAAAATTGAACGCAGGCAACTCATGAACCACGTAGCAAAATGTGGAAAATAAGTATATAACGACGCTATAACGTACTCAAATAGAGGGATATCACTGCTAACCCGCAACGTGAATGAACTCAGCTTATAGATCACAACCTGGCATTATTGCCGCCAAACGCTCACAATGCCGCTTTACTCTTCTATCAAGCAGGAAATATCATGCCTTGCGACTACCCCGCTCAGTACACTTTTGATAAAGAAAGCGACGTTTGGAAAATTACTTTTCGTGATTTTCCCCAACAGCAAGCCGCCTGCTATAAACGCGAAGATGTTGAACTTGAAGCACAGGAAAACCTATTAATAGCGATTGCTACTGAAATAGAAGAAGGCCGTCAGGTTTCGCCGCCTTCGGCACTGCAGCCTGGCGAAATCGCCATCCACTTACCCGTATTGGTTAAATTGAAGTTGTCGCTGCATAATCTTATGGTGAGTTCTGGCACTTCAAAAGTCTTGTTAGCACGACAAATGGGCCTTAACGGCGCACAAATTGATCGGCTTCTTGATGTCGCTTATGCTTCGAAGGTAGAAGCTCTAGAACAAGCCTTGTTTCTACTCGGCTATGAGGTGCATACTTCAGTAACGGCGATCCGTGGCACTTAAAATTGATTAAGTATGGTCCTCCTCGCAATAATACTCGCCATGGGTGTGACGTATTGTTGGGGGTTCCCTTATGTATCATTGCCCACTGACTGTAGATATTTCCAATAGGCTAAACCTTCACTGATTTTCACCAATGTGGCATTGCATGACCACCGATTTGGGAAGGCAGGGACAAGAACACTGCAAATGCCCATCGGTCTCAAAAGGAGGGAACGGTTTGTTCCCTCCCGTTATAACGATTATTTTATCTTGGGTTCAGCGGCTTTTGGTTGTTTGATTAAACCATCAGCACGGAACATAGCTTTGATACCACGCACTGCCTGACGGATACGGTCCTGGTTCTCGATCAGCGCAAATCGCACGTGGGTATCACCATAATCACCAAAGCCTATCCCAGGGGATACGCAGACTTTCGCATCCGCCAACAGACGCTTGGCGAACTCAAGCGAACCCAAGTGGGCATATGCTTCAGGAATTTTCGCCCACACATACATGGAGGCTTTCGGGTTCTCCACCATCCAACCGGCTTCGTGCAAGCCTTTCACCAATACATTACGACGCTGGCGATACTGTTCGGCAATGTCCAACACACACTGCTGATCGCCTTCCAATGCAGCAATAGCCGCCACCTGTAATGGGGTGAACGTACCATAGTCATGGTAACTTTTAATGCGCGCCAATGCGCCGACCAGTTGCCGATTACCAACCATAAAACCAATACGCCACCCTGCCATATTGTAACTTTTTGACAGTGTGAAGAACTCTACCGCAATGTCTTTCGCTCCCGGCACCTGCATAATAGAAGGCGCTTTCCAGCCATCATAGACAATGTCAGCATAAGCCAGATCGTGTATTACCAATACGTCGTACTGTTTTGCCAACGCCACCACGCGCTCAAAGAAATCCAATTCCACGCATTGCGCCGTCGGGTTAGACGGGAACCCCAGGATCATCATTTTGGGTCGAGGAATGGATTCGCGGATAGCTCGCTCCAGTTCACCAAAAAAATCTACACCTTCCGCCAACGGCACAGAGCGCACCT
The DNA here is from genome assembly GCF_033095805.1 of Serratia sp. UGAL515B_01. Classification (NCBI taxonomy): domain Bacteria; kingdom Pseudomonadati; phylum Pseudomonadota; class Gammaproteobacteria; order Enterobacterales; family Yersiniaceae; genus Serratia; species Serratia sp. UGAL515B_01. The sequence continues at coordinate 2,348,022 of NZ_CP109901.1, forward strand.
GAGCACCGGCAATCACCGCCCCATAAATATGGATTGGATAACTTGGGTTTGGCACGAGTACCGTATCTCCATGGTCGAGCGTCGCCAACATAAGGTGAGCCAGCCCCTCTTTGGAACCGATGGTGACAATTGCCTCACTTTCTGGGTCAATGTCGACCTGATAGCGTTTCTGATACCATTGCGAGATTGCGCGGCGTAAACGAGGTATACCGCGCGACGTGGAGTAACCATGAGTATCTTCGCGTTGTGCTACTGCACAGAGTTTTTCAACGATGTGTGGCGGAGTTGGACCATCCGGATTGCCCATACTGAAATCGATAATATCTTCACCGCGACGGCGCGCAGCCATTTTCAGTTCAGAGGTGATATTAAAAACGTAAGGGGGAAGACGTTCAATTCGCGTGAAACGGCGTGGGTTGTTATCAGACATAGATCCCTCAAGAGACGTTAGCGCCCGGACCATCCGAGCGACGTTGGCCAGTTTGTGGCCAGATCTCGAAAATAGCGCAGCCCTATCTGGCTGTCGAGCACTTTTGATAACAATCTTTACCGGCCTTGCGCCACGAACTCGGCTTGCAATAGCCCCAGTCGCCAATCATCACACCATTGGCCTGCCAGGCGATAATTATCACGCAGCGTCCCTTCCAACTGGAAACCGCTGCTCTCTAGCAAAGACCTTGACGCGATATTTCCTTCCGTAACGGTCGCTGTCATTTTGTGAAAACCGCAGGTATTGAAAGCAAAGTCCAACAAAGCCAAAAGTGACTCTTTACCGTACCCCTTCCTCTGCTCTTCAGGCAAACTGCCAAAACCGACTTCGGCCTGCCGAAAAGGATGCCACTCAGGACGAAAACCCGTTATCCCCACAGCATTTCCCGTAGTCTTCTCTCTCAGTACCAAACACAACCAACGTTCCCCATGTTTATCCCATTCGGGCAATCGGGCCTCAAAGCGAGCTCGGATCTCGTCCTCTGACAGCGAATCTGCGATATAGCGCATTACCTGAGGATCTTGATATAAGCGCAGAAATAATGGCCAGTCATACATTGTAAGAGAGTTAAGTCGCAAGCGAGCGGTTTCTAGCTTTAACACAGTCTTCTCCGAAAAACGAAAACAAATAAGTTTCGAATGAAACTTAATCCTTTATTTATCCCTTTCAAACACAGATAATCTTTAACGTCTTTAAAACAATAAAACAACCTAAGCCCTACCCAACGGTTACCCAATAGCGGTATCAGGAGAACACCATGGCCTCATTAGTTATCAATGATATTCCTTCCGCAATAAAAAGCGTTAAACAGCAACTGCGCCGAACACTACCCAATTATCAACAAGTATTCCTAGCCCTAGAAGAAAATATTCGTCAGCAGGTTGAACAAATCCGCCTGGAATTAGCTAACGGTCAGGATCCGGTACCGCAGATTGATGCCGAGGATATTCTGCTACAGCGTGTCAGTGAACAACAAAAAGCCATCATAAAACAACGTGGCACCTGCGCTATTCGCGGTGTATTCCCTCGCCGTCAGGCAGAAGCCTGGAACCAGGAAATCGGTAATTATCTCGAACGCAATAATTTCATCGAACATCTGAAAAATGCCGCCGAAGATAACTACTTTGGCAAATTGGCAGCCAGTAAACCGCAGATATATGGCATTTACTGGTCCAAGCCGCAAGTTGAAGCCCGCCAAGATCAACGCATGCACGCTGTGCAGGTGTTTCTTAACAGTCTTTGGGATACCGAAAGTAACGGTAAGCAGCATTTTGACCCTACACGTGTAGCCTCTTATGCCGATCGTACTCGCCGCCGCCCGCCAAACTCGTCTTCATTGGGCCTTTCGCCACATGTAGACAGTGGAACAATTGAACGCTGGCTGGATGAAAATTTCCGCTATGTATATCGCCACGTCTTCTCCGGTAACTGGCAACAATATGACCCCTTTGCTGCAGATGGTCGTACCGAAGTGCGTGAAATCGCCTCACCCGCCGTCTGTTCTATGTTCCGTACTTTCCAAGGATGGACGGCACTAACGCCACAGCGAACTAACGCCGGTACGCTCAATGTGGTACCGATTGCTAACGCAATGGCCTATATTCTGTTGCGCGCGCTGCAGGATGATGTGGCTGAAGATGATCTCTGTGGTGCTGCGCCTGGCCGCGCTTTATCCATCTCGGAAAAATGGCATCCGCTTTTATTACAAGGATTATCCCCTATTCCCGATCTGGAGCCAGGGGATACCGTGTTCTGGCATTGCGATGTGATCCACTCGGTGGAAAACGAGCATAATGGCGAGTTTGACAGCAACGTGATGTACATCGCTGCAGCACCGGGTTGCGACAAGAATGACGCCTATCTGGAACGACAATTACCCAGCTTCTTATCGGGAAAAACGCCGCCAGACTTCGCCCCAGATGATTTTGAGGTGGACTTTAGCGGCCGTGCAACTGCCGAAATACTCACCCCATTAGGTAAAACGCAACTCGGTATCAAATAAGGTCAGCATTCTGCGGTGGCACCAAGCCACCGCACATTCCGGTTTTTACCAATCTGCTGTCATGACCAGCCCTTGGCATGCTGAGTGTCTGTGCCTTACAGATCTATGCCCATCGTCTGACGCAGGTGGGCTCCTGCTCCCAATAACCCCGGTTGGGAATGGGTGATCATAAACACCGGGATCGGCTTAACGTAGTCCTTAAACCGGCCTTTATCTTCAAAAGCAGCACGGAACCCGGATGCTTTAAAAAACTCCATAAAGCGCGGCACAATCCCACCAGCGATATATACACCACCGAAGGTGCCAAGATTCAACGCCAGATTTCCGCCAAAACGCCCCAGAATCACACAAAACAGTGACAAGGCACGCAGACAATCCGTACAGCTTTCAGCCAACGCACGTTCTGTAATATCTTTAGGTGCCCATTTCTCCGGTAAACGGTTATCTGCCTTGACGATAGCACGATACAGATTTACCAGTCCTGGGCCTGACAGCACGCGCTCTGCGGATACATGCCCAACTTCACTGCGCAGTACTTTGAGAATGATATCCTCTTCTTCACTGTTTGGCGCAAAATCCACATGCCCCCCTTCACCCGGTAAGCTTACCCAACGGCGGTTAACATGGACAAGATGAGCAACGCCAAGGCCAGTACCTGCCCCATAAACCGCTATTGGTTTATCTTTTTGCGCTTTTGCTCCACCGAACTGAAGCACATCGGCTTCAGACAACATTGGAATGGCCATCGAAACCGCAGTAAAGTCGTTAATCACTTCCAGATGCTTCAGCCCAAGGCTGGTTTTCATTGCACTGATAGAGAAAGCCCAAGAGTGGTTGGTCATTGCAACCCAATCTTCAGTTACCGGGCAAGCAATAGCAATACAGGCATCCTGGATCTGAAGCTGTTGCTCACCGAGGTATTGGCGGATCACCGCTTCCAGGCTATCAAACTCCAGGCCGGAATAGGTTTTTGACTGAGTGATTTCACCCGTCTCGATACTGCACAGAGCAAAGCGAGCATTAGTACCGCCAACATCGCCTACGAGAGCATAGGTCATCGCTGTTTTCTCCATAAGATGAATAATGCAAAACGGCGTACACTTTAAAATCACGCCACTAAAACAACAATCACCATTCTATTGTCCACAGTACAATAGCGAGCCTGGTCACAAAAACATTTAAGAACATGTATTTTTTGCAGATTTATTTCTTCTGGATTACAAAATAGAGGAACTGATACTGCCGAGCACACACACCTCAGTGTGTCAGTTAAGCCAGCGCGAACTCCGCAGCAGCACGTGCGTGAATTGCCGTGGTGTCAAAAACAGGTACCGCAGCATCTTGTGCGCCAACCAACAGACCTATCTCGGTACAGCCAAAGATAATCCCTTGTGCACCCCGTTGTTCAAGATTACTGATAATTCTGCAGTATTCATCACGGGAAGCATCGAGGATCTTGCCCAAGCACAGTTCTTCATAAATGATACGGTGTACAATCTCGCGATCGGCCTCCAGCGGAGTGAACACTTCAATGCCAAATCGCTCCTGCAAACGCCCACGGTAAAAATCCTGCTCCATGGTAAAACGTGTGCCCAGAAGCCCAATACGGCGTAGACCTTGCTGACCTACCTGCACTGCAGTAGCATCGGCAATATGAATCAGCGGCAAACCACTGGCTTGCTCCACAACATCAGCCACTTTGTGCATGGTATTCGTACAAATAACGATTGCCTCAGCACCGGCAGCGCGCAGTGAAACGGCAGCACTGGCTAATAGACAGCCAGCCTTTTCCCAATCTCCCTGGTGTTGAAAACGCTCTACTTCCTGAAAATCAACGCTATAGAGCACGATTTTAGCTGAATGCAACCCACCTAACTGATGTTTTACCTGCTCATTGATGATGCGATAATAAGGAATGGTTGACTCCCAACTCATTCCTCCCAGTAAGCCCAACACTTTCATCCTTGTTCTCCCTACGCAGGTTAATCTCGTCGACCAGACATTATCTGAGAACCTGCCAACTGGCGATAGGTTATTTTACTCGCTGTGATGTTACCTAACAGACATGCGTTCAATATCAAAATGCTCGACGCCGTGCACCACCATTATCTGACAGCTAGTCATTGACGACTGCCAGTCTTAGCTCAAGAGATTTCTTTAGTTTGAACATAAAAAACTGCACCTTAATCAGTTGGTATCCAACTTTTGAGGTGCAGTTCAAACCTGCGGGATTGCAATGATTGGTTCAACTATTGAAAACGCCGCCCATCAAGCTGCTGCATTACGTGATTGGAGAGCTTTGGAAACCGTATCCAGTAGTTCTGGGATATCCATCTTCGGCAACACAACTTCTATAAAAATTAATTGTTCCCGACCGCCAATATCTTCAAGAGCCAGGCGTAACTGTTCTGGTTCGCTCACACGTAAACAGGTCATATGATGATCGATTGCCAGTGCCTGCGGCAACCGCGTCCAATCCCATTGAGCAATATCGTTGTAACGCTGCTCTGGCCCGTGGATTGCCCGCTCAACAGTGTAACCATCATTATTCAACAGGAAGATCACCGGTTTTTGACCATCGCGCAACATGGTTCCCAATTCCTGAACGGTCAGTTGGGCAGCACCATCACCTATCAGCAATACAATACGGCGAAGAGGTTCAGCGGTCTGTGCCCCAAAAGCGGCTGGCAACGTATAGCCGATCGAGCCCCACAATGCCTGTACAATAAATCGGCACCCACTTGGCAATGTCAACGCGGCGGCACCAAAACATGAGGTTCCCTGTTCGGCAATCAGAATATCCCCCGGTTGCAGAAAGCTTTGTATCTGCTGCCAGAAACTATGTTGATCCAGACTTCCCCCACTCGAGTCAGGCAGCGATGGACTCTTGAACGAAGGTAATGACCAAAACCTAGTCAACGGCAACGTCAACTGATGAAGCGCCTTTACTGCGTCACACATCGGTATCTGACTGAACACCTGCTCCCCAACTCTAGCCTCAAAAGGTTGTATCTCGATACATTTTTGACGGGGTAAATTATGGCTGAACCCTGCTGTGATCGTATCTGTAAAACGCACACCAACGTTAATGATGACGTCAGCCCCCTCAATCAGCTGTTTTATCTGTGGAGCGCTGGCAGCAGCGGCGTAGGTGCCAGTGAAGCAGGGATGAGATTCATCCAACACCCCTTTCCCCAGTAATAATGTTGAATGGGGGATATTCACTTCATTCATCCAAGTTTCCAGCACGGTTTCTGCACCAAATCGCTCGGCAAGAAAGTCCGCCAATAGAGAAACGCGTTGCGCGGCCTGTAATTTTTCCTGCGCAGCAATAATGAACGCCTGCAGCGAATCGTCAGAGAGGTCAGGCTGCCGCAATATAAGAGGGGAAGGTCTTGAAGCTAGCGGAGCTTCTGCTACGTCGCTCGGTAACAGCAGGTAAACCGGACGACGTTCAAACAGTGCAGAGGTTAATACACGATCGATTTCTGCCTCAGCATTGCTGGCAGTCAGGCTTGCCTGAGCGACAGTAACCTCTTTCGCCATTCGCGCGAAATGACCAAAATCGCCATCACCCAAAGAATGGTGAAGTAAATCTCCCGCATGCTGGGCACGTAAGGCGGGAGCACCAACAACATGGATCACCGGCAAATATTCGGCATAACTGCCCGCAATGCCGTTTATCGCGCTCAACTCCCCGACACCAAAAGTGGTCAGCAATGCCGCTGCGGGTTTACAACGCGCATAGCCATCAGCTGCATAGGCCGCATTCAATTCATTTGCGCACCCTACCCAGGTTATTTGTGGGTGGTCGATAACATGGTCAAGAAACTGCAGATTATAATCCCCTGGTACACCGAAAAAGTGTCGAATACCAATTTGGGCTAAACGGTCAAGGAGGTAATCTGCGACGGTGTAGTTTCTGCTCATGATCATCACCTGCAAAAAAGTAGGGATACAGCCTAAGTATTGAATGTGCGGTACAAATTTCGAACTTAATCGCTAAAAAGGCACTGGAAACCCAGCTTTACATCTGCCAAGCACCAGCAGATAAGAAAGATACCCCATAAGTAGTATTTGTAATTTGAGTGCTACTTGCGTGATCGTGCACTCTGACAGATCAAATGGAAGCGCATACACTAGACGTCTGTATTCTTTTTAATCGTCACTAGGCTGTATCCCTAACTGCACGCGAGTACCGCTGCCGATCATTTGTGTGCAGAGCAAGGCGTAAACCGCCAGGTTTAGTGGGCCCAATAAACGGTGAGCAACGCAGCAATGCGCGTAAGTGGCCCCAATCCGGAGGAGCGCGCCAAAAGCCCGTTGTCTGTGTTGTTGAGCTTGAACAGTGGGCCACTTTGCCCCCACCCTCCGCCTTGATAACGGGCTTTTGGGGTTGCAACGGCGCCACGGAAAGTGAAGGGAGATAACCTAACCACGGGCAGCTAATTAAAAGCAAACAAAACAACGCCGTTTTCTTGCACCGATAAGGATTTTTATGGTCTACAAAGCCGACTCTGCACGTTATTTGAGTATGGAATACCGCCGCTGTGGTAACAGTGGGCTAAAACTCCCCGCTGTTTCACTTGGTATGTGGCACAACTTCGGAGATAACGCGCTCAATGACAATGCACGCAACCTGGTACTTCGTGCCTTCGACCTCGGCATAACTCATTTTGATCTAGCGAATAACTACGGACCACCGCCGGGCTCAGCCGAGGAGAATTTTGGCCGTATTCTTCAACACGATCTAAAACCCTATCGCGATGAGCTGATTATCTCTTCCAAAGCAGGCTATACCATGTGGCCGGGCCCTTATGGTGATTGGGGTTCGAAAAAATATCTGGTCGCCAGTCTGCATCAAAGCTTAAAACGTATGCAGACCGAATACGTCGATATCTTCTATCATCATCGGCCGGACCCAGATACTCCTCTCGAAGAAACCATGACTGCACTCGATTTACTGGTGCGTCAGGGAAAAGCGCTGTACGTGGGGCTATCAAATTATCCTACAGAGCAAGCTAAGCAAGCATTCACCATTCTGAAACAGCTTGGAACCCCCTGTGTGATCCATCAGCCAAAGTACTCCATGTTAGAACGTTGGGTTGAAGCTGAACTGTTGGATACGTTAGAAACACATGGAGTAGGCTCCATCGCCTTCTCACCGCTAGCCGGGGGAATATTAACCGATCGTTACCTTCATGGAATTCCGCAAGATTCCCGTGTTGCCAACGGCAGCCAATTCCTGACGCCCGAACATCTTACAGAGCAGAAAATGCACAAAGTTCGCCTGTTGAACGCATTAGCTGAACAACGTGGGCAGAAACTTTCACAAATGGCGTTAGCTTGGGTACTTCGTAATGACAGGGTTACTTCGGTGTTGATCGGTGCCAGCAAAAGCAACCAGATCGAGGATGCGGTAGGTATGCTTGCCCATCGTACTTTCACTGCCGAGGAGATCGCACAAATCGAGCAGATTTTGCTGTAACGGCTTACAAAAGTCTGCTTTCACCTAACATATCTCTTTTTTATCAGATACGAGGATGTGTGTCTCAAACTGTCGCAGCCCCCCAAACACGTCATCAAGTCCTGCAACGGCACTCACATGTAATTGAGGAAAACAGCCCATTATTAGGGAGAACGTACCAATGGGGTCGTAACGACGTTACGTCTGCCTTGAGGATGGGAGCACAGGCATGTGCTCCATAATAGCCCCCTTGGTGCGCTAGGCCCGGTATCTCAGGCTAGAAGGTGACTTTGTGACAGCCTAAGGCCAGTAAAATACAGGCCTATTATTTCGCTTAGTTGGATATCAGAACAGGCTGGTTACTAATAGATAGCCATTCAGCCCTACTACCACCAACACGATCAATTTGCCCATGTTCTGCATGGTACGACTGTTGACCATATTCCCCATTAGCTCACGGTTAGCAGTAAATGCCAGCAGTGGTACCAATGCCAGTGCGATACCAAAACTCAACAATACCTGGCTCAACACCAGAATACGTGTTGCATCCATACCGAGCATAATGACGATAAAAGAGGGCATCATGGTAACAACGCGACGAACCCAGATGGGAATATAGAAGCTTACAAACCCCTGCATTACCACTTGCCCTGCCAAAGTTCCCACCACAGTGGAAGACAACCCCGCTGCTACCAGACTCAGGCCAAATATCGTGGCCGCGGCATTACCCAGCAAAGGCTGCAACGTCAAATAAGCCTGATCGAGATCGTCAATACCCGTATAGCCATTAAAATGGAAAGCGGCAGCAGCCGTTGCCATCATCGCTAGGTTAACGAAACCGGCAATCGTCATCGCAATCGCAACATCCAATTTTGTCGATGCATAGCGCTCCGATTTGGTGTTCTTATCTGCAGTCTGAGTCAATGAAGAGTGGAGGTAAATCACATGGGGCATAATAGTTGCTCCCAGCACCCCGGCAGCAAGAAACACCGCATCACCATTTGGCAAATCCGGTATTGCCATCCCTCTCACCAACCCGCTCAATTGTGGTTGGGAAAAGACCATTTCGACAATGTAGGCTGCCGCCACGAACACCAGTAGAGCGCCAATCACTAACTCCAGTGGCTTTTGCCCACGATTTTGCAGCGTCAAGATCAGCAAGGTGGCAATACCGGTGAGGATCGCACCTTCCAGTAGCGTGACGCCTAACAACAATTTGAAACCAATGGCAGCACCGATAAATTCTGCCAGATCGGTCGCCATAGCGATAATCTCCGCCTGTACCCAATAGGCCCATACGGCTGGACGCGGGAAACGATCACGGATATGTTCAGCCAGGTTTTTACCGGTAGCAATGCCGAGCTTGGCGGAAAGCAGTTGAATAAACATCGCCATAACGTTGGCCCAGACCACCACCCAAAGCAGCGTATAGCCAAAAGAAGCGCCGGATTGAATATTAGTTGCGAAATTGCCGGGGTCGATATAACCGATAGCGGCAATAAAAGCAGGTCCCATCAAAGAAAGTTTAATCTTCCCGGATGAGCGACTAGAAATTGTACTGTTGGCCATACGGCTGTTCAGCATACTGCAAACCCCTTACCAAGTATTAAGCTTACCTTTATCCTTAATTAAATGATAATAATTATCAAGTGCATTTAAAGCGGTGATATTTATCGTTGTAATAGCCAAAAAAGGGGGCGTGACGCAAATTTAGTGGTAATGGTTGATTGTCTGATACCAGCCGATGATCTTATCGTGCATTTCTTCTGACTTTGAGAAGCAAATGGTCTTGCGGGTAAGCCGCTTAAGATGGGTCCGCAAGTTCAGATTATGTCGCTCTATCCGTTGAGTGTATTTCTTGCTGATAACATGACTGGTTGAGGACAATAAAGTTCGGTATACCGGCCAGGCATCGGTCATGTAGAAGGCAATGCTAAACTGGCTCAGCAAAACCAGAAGACGCTTTAATGTCAAAACATTTCGCGGGCCAAATACATGGGCGGTGACGCGCTTTCGGATGCGGTCATAGGCATAAAACAGCCAGCGCTGATTGCCTTTACAGCGGACATACGACCACTGTTCATCGGCTTCACAGCAGATAACGACTTCTGCGCCTGGCTCAACGTTTTGCGCTACCTGATGCGGTGCAAGTTTTTTAGGTGACGAAGAACGGTGTTGAGACTTATCCGCGGTGCTCTTGCCGTATCGCGGCATCCAGAGCCATTCATCGCCATATCAACAATCGTTTGATGGGTTTCAGGTTTCGCCCCGTTGTAGCGGTAGTGGAGCTGAAAGGTTTTCAGGCACTGCTTACAGCGATAGAGTTGCGCCCCTGAACTAGAATGACCGTTTTGGATAACCCCTGAGTTTCAGGACAGTGGGGACAAACCACATCAATCTTTGCCATCAATTATCCAAAGGGTAAAGAGTACAACAACACTAAGTTTGCGTCACGACGGCAAAAAGCCGATCTTTAATAAGATCGGCTTTTTAAATGGTGGTGGAGCTAGACGGGATCGAACCGTCGACCTCTTGCATGCCATGCAAGCGCTCTCCCAGCTGAGCTATAGCCCCACAAAAGTAGCACGCGTTAACCGCGCGTTACGGTACAAACCAACCTTATGTTACATTTGGTTGGTGGAGCTAGACGGGATCGAACCGTCGACCTCTTGCATGCCATGCAAGCGCTCTCCCAGCTGAGCTATAGCCCCGATCCACAATCACAAAAGCTTGTGAACGGGGCGCATAATATGAAACCCCTGAAACCCTGTCAACGGCTAAATTGAATTCCTCGATCAAGCGCTGAAAAAGCCGCCAAGTCAGCACGTTTAAAGCTAAAAAAACGCCTTTTTTGGTAGAAGTAAACCGCTAAGCAAAAGCCCCGCAAATTACTTAGCGGGGCTCTGCCTGTTTCACTAGGGTCGCGTAGGATCAAGCCTGAGCTTCACGCTCTGCAATGTAGGCCAACGCTTGATCAATACGTTGTAAAGAACGGGCCTGCCCTATGGCATGCACGGTAACATCCATACCCGGTGACTGCCCGGCACCGGTAACAGCAACACGCAAAGGCATCCCCACTTTACCCATGCCGACACCCAGTTCATCGGCAGTACCCTGAATAGCGTTATGAACATTTTCAGGTGTCCAGATGCTGATTGCTGACAACTTGGTTCGTACAGCCTCAAGCGGCTCACGTGCTACAGGGCGCAGGTGTTTTTTAGCCGCATCCGCATCAAACTCACTAAAATCCTGATAGAAGTAATGGCAGGATTGCGCCATTTCCTTCAGCGTTTTACAACGCTCGCCCAGCAGTTTAACCAGGTCTTTCAGCTCCGGGCCGTTACGGGTTTCAATACCTTGCTGTTCAATATGCCAAGCAAGATACACTGCGACTTCTTCTGCTGGCATATGGTTGATATAATGATGATTCAGCCACTGTAGTTTCTCGGTATTGAATGCGCTTGCCGACTTACTAATTGCATCCAGCGTGAAGAACGCTTTCATTTCATCAACAGTGAAGATTTCCTGATCGCCGTGGGACCAACCCAGACGAACCAGATAGTTCAACAACGCCTGCGGCAAATAGCCATCGTCACGATACTGCATTACCCCAACCGCACCGTGGCGTTTAGACAATTTTTTACCATCATCACCCAGAATCATAGATACATGGGCATACTCCGGTACTGGAGCCCCCAGTGCTTTCAGGATGTTAATCTGCCGCGGCGTGTTATTGATATGATCCTCACCGCGGATCACGTGGGTAATTTCCATATCCCAATCGTCAATCACCACACAGAAGTTATAGGTTGGCGCACCGTCAGTGCGGCGAATGATTAGATCGTCTAATTCCTGATTGCTGAATTCAATTAGGCCACGGATTTTATCATCAAAAATTACCGAGCCTTCCTGCGGGTTACAAAAGCGCACCACATGCGGCTGACCTTCGGTATGACTGCACTGACTATCGCGGCAGTGGCCGTCATAACGTGGCTTTTCGCCATTCGCCATCTGCTGTTCGCGTAAGGCTTCAAGGCGTTCTTTAGAGCAATAGCATCTATAGGCAGTCCCTTTTTCAAGCATTTCATCAATCACTGCATTGTAACGATCGAAACGCTTGGTCTGGAAATAAGGGCCTTCATCCCAATCCAGATTCAACCAGTTCATGCCATCCATAATTGCGTCGATCGCATCCTGGGTTGAGCGTTCGAGATCGGTATCTTCGATACGCAGTACAAACTCACCGCCAGCATGACGGCTAAATAACCAGGAATACAGCGCAGTACGAGCTCCGCCGACATGAAGATAGCCGGTTGGGCTTGGTGCAAAACGGGTTTTTATTTTCATTAAGCTCACTGCCTTATTACACAATGCGTATCGGCAGGGTGCCGACGATTGCCAGGAATTGGAAAAGTGGCCTACATTCTACCACTCCATAGCAATTCCTCAACGCTGACACACTATTGCCAAGCGGCATTAGGAGAAGTTGGCGGCACGTTTCGCATGATAAGGTGTAAAAAATCAGCATAGCTGACAGTTCAGCAATGTCCCTTAAATCGCGCCTGCCTAAATTTGCGGCGAACAGATGAAAACGTTTTAAAAAGCGTTGACTCACTTTCAACTATCCCTATAATGCGACTCCAACAAGACGGGGCGATTAGCTCAGTTGGTAGAGCATCTCCTTTACACGGAGGGGGTCGGCGGTTCGAGCCCGTCATCGCCCACCATCTTGTTAAATGAGAGAAATGAGGGTGATTAGCTCAGTTGGTAGAGCACCTCCTTTACACGGAGGGGGTCGGCGGTTCGAGCCCGTCATCACCCACCACCCATTATCTTGTTTAGTAACAATCTGGAAGTCCTGAAGTGGGTGATTAGCTCAGTTGGTAGAGCATCTCCTTTACACGGAGGGGGTCGGCGGTTCGAGCCCGTCATCACCCACCACTTCTGCGGGTCGTTAGCTCAGTCGGTAGAGCAGTTGACTTTTAATCAATTGGTCGCAGGTTCGAATCCTGCACGACCCACCAATATAGAAAAAAGCGCCTTACGGCGCTTTTTCGTTTGAAGTTCTGCAACACAGAATTCTGCCGAGAACAAGACCAACTGCTCATCACAACCCTGCAATTTTGGAACTATGGGCAATTGCGGATATCACTCTGCTTTTGCCCATGCTCCATACTTCTATTAAAGTTACAAAAGCAAGGCCTGTCCGCGCGTTTCATTTAAGCCACCAAGCATTGATTTTTATCCCGTCTTTACTTGACGCATATATAACCAGATGTAGCATTGCCTACACTATGAACTGTGCCATCAGCGGGGTGGAAATCATAGCCCGTTTCCGCAGTCCAAACAGTGCTTGCAACTACCATTCCTGAATAGCTCCCTAAATTACCCCATTCGGCGAATAAAGATCCCGTACCACGGACCGAAACACCAGATGCCAACTCACTGCTAGTGGCCAATCTCCCGCCAGCACTTTGACACGCCGTAATGGCAGCAGCTTGACTCACTGCAGCATTACTGGAGGACACAACCCAGAGGCCTACATTAAACTTGTAGGTGAAAACTTTGCTGTTGTCCTGTTTCCACGTTGCCGTAATGGTCACTTCTCCGCTTGGGTTATCCGCAAAAGTCACTAATCCTGCGGAACTCACTGCCACATTAGCATCACTGCTTTCCCAGTCATAATTAGTGTTAGTCGCGGCAACCCCGTGTGGTGATAATTGGAAATTTGCATTCTTGAATGCGGTCGTAGGAAAGCCGCTACTGATACTCAATGCAGTAGTCGTATTTGTCGGCGTATTCAAGGCTGCTTTAGTAAAGTCTGGATAGAACGTCACTGTAGCATTTTGAACGCTTTTCACACTCGCTGTGTTGGTCATCGTGGCCGTTATTGTACTAACCGTGCCTACCGTGTTGGCGAGAGAGAGATCGGCGGTTATTTTACCTGCACTATCCGTTTTTGTTGCACTGGCGCTGATTGTCACACTATTGGTGGCGGCAAAAGTCACTGCCATGTTAGGGACAGGATTACCATACTTATCGGTAACAAGGACTTGTACTTTGTTTTTCCCAACTCCAGACACCTGACCATCCACTTCTACCGTAAAATTATCAGCCGTAAGCTCAGCTGTCGCCGTATCTGCAACAAAATTCGTCGCAATAGTTTGTCCATTCCCCCCCACCGTCGCGGTCACTTGACTGGTGCCTGCTTTGGTACTGATTAAAGTGATGGTAGCGATACCTTGATCGTTTGTCGTTGCACTACTGGCAATGGTAGCGCCATTGTCTGCGACAAAAGTGACGGTCTGATTTGGCACCAGATTGCCTTGTTTATCTGTGACAGTTACCTTCACGCTGTTAGTCGCAGAACCATTAGCGGCAGCCCCGTTAGTTACCACCACAAAAGCACCGCTGGCAATAGCGGCAGTAGCCGTATCAGCCACAAAGCTAACATCGACATTGGATGCTTTGCCGTTCACCGTTGCAGTGACCTGACTGGTGCCCGCTTTCAAGCTGGTTAGGGTAACGTTCACAACCCCTTGCGCATCTGTCGAAGCACTACTGGTAATGGTCGCAGTGTTATTTGCCTTAAAGGCCACAACCTGGTTTGGTACAGGGTTGCCTTGCTTATCAGTGACAGTCACTCGGACACTGTTGGTTGCCGTACCATTGGCAGCCCTACCATCATCCACAACCACAAAGGCACCTGCAGCAATAGCGGCCGTGGTGGTGTCAGCCACAAATTTGACATTGATATTGAACGACTGTCCATTCACCGTAGCGGTAACCTGGCTGGTACCCGCCTTTAGACTACTAAGGGGAACAGTCACCTTGCCCAGATCGTCTGTCGATGCATTTTCGGCAATAGTAGCACCGTTATCTGCCGCAAAGGTTATCGCCTGGTTGGGTACTAGGTTGCCCTGCGCATCGGTAACGGTGACACGGACACTGTTAGTTGCCGTACCGTTAGCCGCTGCCCCATCGTTGACCACCACGAAGGCACCCTCGGCAATCGTAGCGGTGGCGGTGTCGGCCACAAAGTTCACATTAATATTGAAAGGGTTACCGTTCACGGTTGCCGTGACCTTGCTGGTACCCGCTTTTGGACTGGTCAAGGTAACGGTGGCGATACCCTGGTCGTTGGTTGAAGCAGTACCGGTAATGGTGGCATCATTATCTGCCGCAAAGGTCACTGCCTGATTTGGTACAGGATTACCTTGTTTGTCGGTAACAGTCACTCTGACACTGTTAGTCGCTTTACCATTGGCTGCAGCCCCATCATCCACAACGATAAAGGCTCCAGCAGCAATGGTGGCTGTCGTCGTGTCAGCCACAAATTTGACGTCAATGTCGAACGGAACACCGTTCACCGTTGCAGTGACCTTGCTGGTACCGGCTTTTGGGCTGGTCAAGGTAACGGTGGCGATACCCTGGTCGTTGGTTGAAGCACTGCCAGTAATGGTAGCACCGTTATCTGCAGCAAAGGTTATGGTCTGGTTCGGCACCAGGTTACCTTGTGCATCAGTAACAGTGACACGAACACTGTTGGTAGCCGTGCCGTTGGCAGCAGCACCATCGTTGACCACCACAAAGGCACCGTCAGCAATCGTGGCAGTCGTCGTATCAGCCACAAATTCAACATCAATATTGAACGGCTGACCATTCACCGTTGCAGTGACCTGGCTGGTGCCCGCTTTTGGACTGGTCAGAGTAACGGTAACAATACCCTGATCGTTGGTCGAAGCACTGCTGGTAATGATGGCACCGTTATCTGCTGCAAAGGCCACCGTCTGATTCGGCACCGGGTTACCCTGTGCGTCGGTAACGGTAACACGGACACTGTTCGTGGCACTACCGTTGGCGGCAGCCCCGTCATTCACCACCACGAAGGCTCCTGCATCAATGGTAGCGGTCGTTGTATCAGCCACAAAATTGACGTCAATATTGAACGGTTTGCCGTTCACCGTTGCGGTAACCTGACTGACACCCGCTTTTGGACTGCTCAGGGTAGCGGTCACTACACCCATATCGTCAGTTGCAGCACTGCCGACAATCGCAGCACCATTAGTTGCAGCAAAGCTTACTGTTTGGTTTGGTACCGGATTACCCTGTGCATCGGTGACAGTCACTCGCACACTGTTAGTGGCAGTACCGTTGGCGGCGGCTCCGTCGTTGACCACCACAAAGGCACCGTCAGCAATCGTAGCGGTGGCGGTGTCGGCCACAAATTTCACATCGATATTAAACGACTGGCCGTTCACTGTTGCGGTGACCTGACTGGTACCGGCCTTCGGACTGGTCAGCGTGACGGTGACAATACCCTGATCGTTGGTAGACGCGCTGCCGGTTATCGTGGCACCGTTGTCTGCTGAGAAGGTTACCATATGGTTTGGTACCAGGTTACCCTGTGCATCGGTAACGGTTACCTGAACGCTGTTGGTCGCATTTCCGTTAGCCGCTGCTCCATCATCTACCACCACAAAAGCACCTTCTGCAATCGTTGCGGTAGCCGCGTCAGCGACAAATTTCACATTGATATTAAACGACTGGCCGTTAACGGTTGCAGTGACCTGGCTGGTACCCGATTTCGGATTAGTCAGCGTAACGGTGGCAACCCCCAGATCGTCGGTCAAGGCACTACCTGTTATGGTGGCTCCATTATCCGCAGCAAAGGTGACGGTCTGATTGGGTACTGGGTTGCCCTGCGCATCGGTAACGGTTACGCGGACACTGTTGGTGTCAGAGCCATTGGCGGCGGCTCCGTCGTTGACCACCACAAAGGCGCCTTCTGCAATGGTGGCAGTAGCGCTATCAGCTACAAAGTTAACATCGAGATTGAATGCGTTGCCGTTCACCGTGGCAGTGACTTGGCTGGTGCCCGCTTTTGGGCTAGTCAAGGTAACAGTAGCAACCCCCTGATCGTCGGTTGATACACTGTCGGTAATAATGGCACCGTTATCTGCTGCAAAAGTGACGGTCTGGTTCGGTACCACATTGCCCTGCGCATCAGTGACGGTCACCCGAACGCTGTTAGTCGCTGAAGCATTGGCAGCGGCACCATCACTCACCACCACAAAAGCCCCTTCAGCAATGGTGGCAGTGCTACTGTCGGCGACAAAGTTCATATCAATGCTGGAGGTGTTGCCACCTATACTGACACTGACATTCACTTTGCCTGCTTTATCACTGGTAACAGGTAATTTTGCCACACCATTTTCGTCGGTCCGTACGACGACCGTCGTTTTATTACCGTTAGCATCGGTGACAACAAAAGTGACATCGTAACCGGGTAATGGATTGCCATTAGCATCTTTGACCGGCAATTCGACGGTATTACTGGTCTTGCCATCCGCCACTGTGTTGCCATCATTATTAGCCTTAAGCCCGTTGGTGTCGATATTGGCAGTATCCATTATGGAAGTGAGCATAACTTTGCTACTGATGCTGCCCAAAACGGTGTTATCCACTTTTGCCGTAATGGTGATCATCCCAGGTTCACTACCGCTTGTTAGCGTAGCTTGGTAGGTTCCAGGCTTTTCTTTCAACTCGGTAATATTGCTGAGTGTATGTGGTTGTTTTCCCGGAATAATGGCTTTACTCTGCCGACTGGCGAGGGCAGCGACGGGCGCAGCTGCCGACGCCTGCTCGGTAACAAACTGGATGTGATCGGCAATTCCGCTGATAGGCTTTTGATTGGCATCATTCAACACCAATTCAATAGTGGTTGTAGAAAGCTTGTCGGCGACCATAGTACTTTTGCTTGATTGCAAAGTAGAATATTGCCCGTTGATCCCATACCCCGTCACTGTAACCATGGTCTGAGCAACTTGAGATTTATTACCCGCTTTATCGTAGACGACCAGGCTGACAGGATAACTGTTGTTCCCTCCGAAAGAGTAAGAAGGCAAGACTACCTGCCAATTATCACCACTACCGATAATTTTACCCTTGGCCGCGGTCAGCAGAGCATCATCCCATTCGTAACGATCTATGCCATTTTTACTGTAGATCTGAACCTGTAACGACAGTGCCTGACCAGCGCTACCCTGCAGGGTAGCGGGTAGCGATACCTTTAGCGGTGTCTGTTCCTGATATTGCAAGACGATTTCATTATTACGATCAACCAGATCATAACGGCTACCTGCCAGACTGCGTTTGGCTGCAACATTTGATGCGCTGATCTGTTTTGAGAATGGCGTGCCGAAAGCATAATTGAAGGAAAGATTAAAATGCGTATCTCCCACACCAGAATTACCCTGTTTACGATCCACGCCCATAGTGATCAAGGGGATTGGGGTATAGTTTACCCCCAGGGTGATAGCGGAAGGATCTTTTTGTAATTTGTCTTTGCCGAACAATCCCACATTATCGCCAAAGTATTTTTCGTACATCAGTTTGCCCCCTAACTGGGGCATACTGGGGAGATAGCCTTCAGCTCGTACATCAAACCCATTCGCGGCTTTCTCATCATAACCATCTAGATGGTGTGAATTCTTCCAGCCCCCTAAAGAGAGATAGCTGTTGGTGGAGAGACGCAGGTTATCGCGCATGTATTCAGCACCCAGCCCCCCTCGGGTATGTTGCCCGTCAATATCGCGGTCAAGGAAAACGTTATAGCCAAATGTCTGATGCTCAAAGAAATGGCGTTTCCCCACCCCCAGGTTGACGGTGAGATCATTATCGTCCTCATGTACACGCACCCCCATCTGACTAAAGAGCAGAGCACTAGGGGTATCTTCGAGGGCAAACAGTGCGTCGACCTGGCTACCGTTGAGGTTCATCTTATCATCAAGATTCAGTTGCACCTTGGATGAACCAAATTGATTCAGCCATTGTTCCACCTCTTGATTACCTTTACTGGTCACGATACCACGCGCCATCGATTCAGCCGACTGTGCTGCATCATTACTCGACAACACACCTGCCAAACGAGTAGCAGCCGTTGCGGTCTGCTGCTCGCCCTTTGATGCTGTAGATGCAGATACGCGTTTTCTATCGGAGGTTTCCGCCATAACAGCAGGGGTGAAAGCGATCCCCATAGGAAATAGCGCCTGCGTCAGGATATTCGCCCAAGCCAAGGAAACCGACAGTTTTGACTTTCTGAATTGTGCTTTTTTAGCCTTGAAGTGAGCTTTCTTTTCGTTGAACAACGCTTTTTTCTTAGCGTTAAATGCTGATATGCGGCGTTTTTTCATCTTGCTTATCCTATCGCTTAAGGTAAACAGGCACCGTCATTCATATCCATTGTAGAACAGCGTAATTTGCAGTCAAAATCTTCCTTCAAATCGGACTTACTGAAAAAACAATAGCAATAAGTGCTAGTTTTCAGTGTAGTCGAACACACGTAACCTCGAATTCATTTAGAGCAGAATTTTACATTTTTGCATTGTTACTAGTTGTAAATAGAGTTATGACAGGCTTGAAGGACTTCTGGTCGTCCTAAGCGGTAAGCACCCTACGGTAACGCTGTACCCAAGTGCGATGTGAAGCAGCAGATTGAATCGATTAAAGGTGGCAGGACAAGGGAGGTATATCCCCCCTTTTATTGCACCTAACACGATAGGGTGTTTATCAAAGCCCACCTTAGACCTTGTCGAGCTTAAACCGCGGGATAGGTGAAACCGAGGGTAATCAATGGGCACGCCTAAGCTCCCAACGTCGCCCCACCGTCAATCACAATATCTTGCATGGTGATATGGCTGGCACGATCTGATGCCAAAAACAGGATTGCATCGGCAATCTCCTGCGGTTGCGCAATTTTACCTAACGGAATACCTAGCTTGAACTGCTCTGGGGATCCATTGATGGTCGCGCATTCACCGCTTTCATCCTGCCACATACCTCGCTGCATCGGCGTATTGGTTGAACCGGGAGACACCAAATTGCAACGCACGCCAAAGGGTGCCATCTCTAACCCCACCGTCTGACACAGGCTACGCAAAGCGGCTTTGGAAGCACAATATGCCGCCATACCAACGCGAGGGACATGGGCCGCATTAGATGCCACACTCACGATAGTGCCCCGCCGTTGATTGCGGAAGATCGGCAACGTATGGCGAAACATATTAAATGCGCCCCCCGCGTTTACCGCCATGCAGGCCAGCCAATCTGCACTGCTGGTTTCATCGGTCAGCCCCATACGCAAAATACCTGCCCCATTGACCAACACGTCTAACCGTTGTTGCTCAGCCAACAACCGCTGGCAGACGCTATCCACTTGCGTACCATTGGAAATATCCAGCACTACAGTATGAAATGGATAGTCAAGATCGCCAAAGCGTAAGTCGAAACCGACCACTTCAGCACCGTTCTTCACAAATGCCAAAGCGGTTTGATAACCGATCCCCGCACCAGCGCCGGTCACCCAAACACGCTTACCGGTAAAATCATCCATAGTTGCCATCAGGATTTACCCTCGGAAAGCAGTGCCCACCAGTTGTCGATCGTGGGTGATTTTGCCAACATAATAAAGTCAATATCTTCACGCACTTTGCGCCATCGGGTTGCCAGTTCCATCATTCGCACCGAGTCCAGACCGTAATCGATCAGGTTTTCGTCGTTACCAATATCCTCGCTACCTTCATCAAGTAACGGAATAATCTGTTGGCGTAGAGCCTCAATACTGGCAATACCCGGTAGCAGATCGGCAGTCATCAACACACGGCCACAACGCCCTGCGGTATAGCGTAACGCCATAAGATGTTCATCCAGAGAGAAGTCCGCTAGAGCATCAGCCACCATAAAGGGTTTGATATTGCGCATGAATGCGTCGATAGCCGTGGTCATGCAGCCAATGTGAGCATATACACCACAGATAATCAGTTGGTTACGGCCGCTTTCCTGCAAAATTTCCTGCAACGGTGAGCGATGGAAGGCACTATAACGCCATTTTACCAATACCATATCCTCCGCATCTGGCGTCAAAGCGCTGACGACAGCCTGCTGCTCTGGATGCTTATTCAATCCAGGTCCCCACATATCGTTTAACAGGGCACGATCTTCATCACTTTGTTGATTGGGTTGTGCGGTATAAAACACCGGGATCCCCTGCTGCTTGCAGTAACTGCGTAGAGCTGCGATGTTATCGACCACCTGCTTAACAAGCGTGCTGTCCGCTCCCCAGAAATTAAGGAAATACTGCTGCATATCGTGGATCAGTAGTGCCGCCCGTTGTGGTTCAAAAGCCCAACTTACTTTGTTGATGGGCAATTCCCCCTGCGTAGGCAGAGCATAATCATTAAGTTTAGGAATGGTCATAGCAAACTTATTCTCCCTGGGCCTGAGCCTGCAGTTGCGCTTCTAAACGTTCACGCAGCCGTTTTTTATCAACCTTACCGACCGGGGTTAACGGCAGCGATTCAACCTGAATAAAACGGTCGGGCAATTTAAATTCGGCAATTCCCTGTTCACGCAAATGACGACGAAAAACGACGGGTTTCACCACGCTGTGTGCCACCACAAAGGCACAGCTTTTTTCCCCCATCAACACGTCCGGCATTGAAACTAGCGCAACGTTGATCACCTGTGGATGGCGCAACAAAAGGTTCTCCACTTCTTCAGCGGCGATCTTTTCCCCACCACGATTAATCTGGTCTTTTTGACGCCCTTCAACGCGAACATAGCCGTCTTCCGTCAGGCTGATCAGATCGCCCGAACAGTAGAAACCGTCCTCATCAAAAGCCTCGGCGTTATGAACAGGGCTTTGATAGTATCCGCGAAACGTATAGGGCCCACGAGTCATCAGACGGCCCGTTTCACCAATCGGCAGCGGGTTGCCTTGTTCATCGGCTACCCAGAGTTCATCATCCGGGCACATGGGTTTACCTTGGGTGGTAAGAATATGCGGGTCATCATCATCAAGCCGGGTGTAGTTGACCAACCCTTCGGCCATACCGAATACCTGTTGCAACTGGCAGCCAATTTCATTGCGGACTCGAGCAGCCAAGGTTTCCCCCAGTTTGGCACCGCCAATCTGTAATAACGTCAGGCTAGCTAATTGATGTTTACACTCCCATTCATCGAGTGCTTGTAACCATAGCGCCGCTGCAGGAGGAACCAATGCCGTTACCGTGATCTGATATTGTTCGATGAGTTTGAAGCACTGTGCGGCTGCCGGATCGGTGGCGAAGACCACCATGCCAGCCGCGTAGAACACCCCCAGAACACCCGGCGAACTCATTGGATAATTGTGGGCAACCGGTAAGGCGCACAGATAACGGGTAGTACTGTCGAAGCGGCAAATCTCTACGCTGCGACGAATGCTATAGTAATAGTCATTATGGGTACGCGGGATAAGCTTCGGGATGCCCGTGCTACCCCCGGAAAGCTGAAAAAAAGCCACCCTATCGGCAGCGGTGGGCGTTGGCTCAAAGGCACCGCTCTCTTCTTCCAGCCAGAGAGACAAAGCCTGTTCACCGTCTGCCTGGTTATGCAACCCCACCACGCGTAAAGAAGGATGTTGTTCTCTGAACACATTCAAGAACTGTTGTTGCGCAAAAAGCGTATGTTCACGATCTGCAATCAGTAACGCAGGCTTTATTTGGCTGGCATAAGCATTAAGTTCACTGCGCTGATGGCTGAACAAGGCATTGACAGGAACAACACCAATTTTCAGCAGAGCAAAAAACACCACGTAGAATTCAACGACATTGCCTAGTTGTACCAATGCCGTATCTCCAGGTAGTAATCCACGGCGCACCAAAGCAGCTGCCAGGCAATTGGAAAGTTGTTCCAGTTGGCGGTAACTCAAACTACGTTGCGGATCAATCAGTGCAACGTCGTCGTTTTCTGCCTGGCGGGACAAAATGTCGGTCAATGGCCGTTCGATCCAATAACCACGCTCACGATAGCGGCGAGCGAACTCTTCAGGCCAAGGGGTAAAAGCAATGTTCATGGGGATTTCATTGTCCTTGATTAAGACCAAAAGCACGCAGAATAGTGCTGAGTTTAGTGCCGGTTTCCAGCCATTCAGACTGCGGAGAAGAATCCTTGACGATGCCTGCACCAGCAAACAGACGTACCCGGTTGGCATTGACGATGCCACAGCGGATAGTCACCACCCATTCACCGTTGCCTTCGGTATCACACCATCCGACGATGCCGCCAAACAGGCCACGGTCAAAGGGTTCAAGTTGTCTGATAAGATCGCGAGCTACCAAGGTAGGTGTCCCGCACAATGCGGGTGTTGGATGCAACAGACAGGCCAGCGAGAGGGCATTTTCCGCTGGATCTGCCACCTCGCCGTCTATCGGCGTAGAGAGATGCCATAGCGTCGAGGTGCTCAGCAGTTCCGGGCTAGCCGGAATGTGCAAATGGCTGCAACGATTAGCCAATACCTGATGCATGCTCTCGGTCACAATCTGGTGTTCGTAACGATCTTTGTTTGAAGCCAACAGTCGTTCGCTAGCTTGGCGGTCACGTAGCGGGTCATTTTCGCGCCGAGCCGATCCTGCCAGCGGATTAGAATGGAACTGGTGACCAGATTTGCGCAACAGTAACTCTGGGCTGGCTCCTACCAGCGCACCCTGCTCCAGTGGTACATGGAAATGGAAGCTGTGTGGATTCTGAGCAATAATGCACGCCATCAATGCCTGGCGGTCTATCGGTTCACGGGTTTTTATATCCAGCAAGCGTGAAAGTACCACTTTATCCAGTTTCTCACCTGCGGTGGCTTGCACGGCATCAGTAACCATTTTGATAAACTGCGGCTGCTCTGGCAGCTCTACTCGCTGGACAATATCGGGGATCACACCGGCATCTGGGTCGATGCCCGCCATAAATGCTTCACGTTCAAACCATTGTGTCTTTTCAGGAATGAAGAGTGCAGAGGGTTGACGGGTATCAAAAGGAAGTGCGCCACATAAGATAGGCGTCTTGATACCGGCCAATCGTGCTTGCGCAAAAGCCTGCCAGATTGCCTGCTGAAATTGACCTTGCAGGTCATCACCGTCAACGGCTGGAAGAGTGATTTTGGCAAAACATCCCTGAGTATTCAGGCTATGAAAAGGAGACGTAAAAAAGAAACCGGAAGTTGGCATTAGCGTACCGGCTTGCTGGCTATCACTGTATTGCACATTCTTCTGTTCGGCACCCTTAACAGCAAGGTCCATCGGCACTTCCTCTCGATCATTAAACACAATTAATTATGGTAATGATTATCATTTATATTCAATATCGATAAATTAGCCCCCTCCATTTTCTATGTCAATAAAGATCAAGGCTTCTTTACGGGAATTTTTGCGTATAAACTCAGCAGCACCTTAAAGTAAATGATAATTATTAATGTAAAGAGGGGCGGAACGATGAAGAATACCCTACGACTTTGCCTAATGCTGCTGGGAATGCTAGGCCTGAGTCAGGCTCAAGCAGCCACTGAGGCATGGCCGCGCAGTATTGAAACCTCACACGGTGTGATCACCATTGCTCATCCTCCTGAGCGAATTGTTTCCACTAGCGTGACGGTCACCGGTACGCTGTTGGCCATTGATGCGCCGGTAATCGCCAGTGGGGCGACAACGCCAAATAACCGGTTGTCTGATAAGCAAGGTTTCTTTCTTCAGTGGGGAGATATAGCCGCAAAACGCGGAGTGCAACAGCTGTACATCGGTGAACCCAATGCAGAAGCTATTGCCAGTGTTGCACCGGACTTGATTGTGATGTCGGCAAACGGTGCCGACTCAGCGATCCGCCTTTACGATCAGTTATCAGCTATCGCCCCCGTCTTAGTGGTTAATTACGACGATAAAAGCTGGCAGGAGCTTGCCACAACACTGGGAATAGCGACTGGCCATGAAGCGCAGGCGGAAAAAATCGTCACCGAATTTAAACGGCGGGAAACCGCACTGAAGCAGCAGATAGCATTACCGCCTCAACCTGTATCAGCACTGGTATTCCGTAGCGATGGTAAAAGTGCCAACCTTTGGACAGCCAACTCATCGCAGGGACAATTCCTACAACAATTAGGCTTTACGCTGGCAACCTTGCCTGAGAAATTTAACGCCAGCACCAGCCAGGGAACACGCAGCGATATTGTCCAACTGGGGGCGAAAACCTCGCCGGAGGTCTGAATGGCGAAACCTTACTGTTGTTCGCCAATGATGAAAGTGATGTTCAACAATTGATGAGCAACAATTTCCTTGCTCATCTGCCTGCGGTACAAAACAAACGGGTTTATGCACTCGGTAACGATACTTTTCGCCTAGATTATTACAGCGCCAACAATCTGCTGACGCGTCTGGAAAAGTTATTTATTTCCCCGTAGATGCCGTGGCGGGTTGCAACTCCTCATTCTTCCCGCCCATACTCACCCTGCGCAAACCTCGCATGGCAAACGCCAGCGCTACGGCCAATATCGCGGCGCCAAAGCCAAAACTGCTTGAAGTCACTGCTGGCAACATAAATGCGCTCATTGCTCCCAACAGTAGTGCGCCAAGAGCATCCCCCACTACGTTTTGAGCGGTCCATAATCCATTGATGCGGCCTAGAAACGCATCCGGTGTCAGGTTTTGTATCAAGCCGTATTGCAGCAGGGAATTCAATGCACTGAGATAACCAAACACCACCAGACACAAGAGCGCCATACCGTACCACGGCATCAGGCCAAACAGCCCCACGGCAACGAAAGCTGCAATCGCCGTCAACAGCATGATCCACCCCGGCCGCGCCACCCGTGCCACCCGTCCGCTGGTGAATGCCCCTATCGCTGCGCCTAGTGGCACCGCCGCATACATAATCCCCAAGCTACTGGTGTTAACCTGCCATACGCTCGATATTGCCGGATACAACACGCGCACCGCACTCGCCATCGTCATCAGCGCACCAATCAGCGCCACCATGCCGATCACTCTGTTCTGAAAAAGAAAAGTGAAACCTCCAATCAACGCACGTAACGGGTGCTCCCGAGGCTGTGGCGGTGGAGGTAACTGCGGTAACTGTAATAGCGGGATCAATGTTAACAACGTCCCCAAAGCGGCCAACCCGTAGTTCCAACTCACTCCGGCGCTAGCGATCACCACACCGCCAAGCGCTGGCGACAGGATCGAGCCAAAGCGCACCGTGAGCATACTGATCGCCCCAGCCTGAACGACATTTTCGCGGCCAACGATAGCCGGTGTCGCCGCCAGTAATGCGGTCACCCCCACTGCGCCAAAAAAACCGTCCCATACTGCCAGTAGGTAAATGGCAGTCAGTGACGGTGCAGGCAAGACAGCATTCAGGCAAAGGCCAACAAACCCGAGACCGCAGGTAGAACGGGCAAACAAAATCAGGCGACGGCGCTCGTAGCGATCTGCCAACACGCCGCCCATTAACAACCCGGCAAACATACCGCTACCAGCCAAAGTTACCGCAAGACCGATCAATAGGGTTGAACCGGTTAGCGCCTGAATTTGTATCGGAATGGCTATCGCCATCAGCCCTAATGCGATAATGGAGATAAAGCGCGCGCAAAAGACGGCGCGAAAAGCGGGATTGGTCTTCAGCAAACCAACATCGAGCAAAATAGAGGGTTTATTCATCTTATTACCACCACGACTTAACTCCTGGACTCTAATAATTCGAGTTGCATAACAGCTTTCGAATAGTACTAGTGCTAACCCCTAGGGGGAAAAGCCCCTAAACGCCCCCTTTCATGGATACAGCAAGCACCTATGCAACCTGAAGGATAACGATCGAATAACTATAATAAACAACAAATTAAACTCATCAACAACAGCGCTGGCGCTGCTGTTTTTGCCATGTTACCATAGACGAATACAATCAATAATGATAATAAATATCATTTATATTCATTTAATAGCGGATTGTCATGTTCAGACTTATACGTAATGGCTCGCCGTCATTACTCTCCACAAAGGGTTCATTGTTATCGGGTTTATCCCCCTCATTCTGGTCGCGTCTGTTCGCTCTTCTGTGTGCTATTGTCGTGCTGTTGTTCGTGGTGATACTTAGCCTTTCTCTCGGGGCCAAATCCATTCCTTTTGCTCACATAGTCGAAGCACTGAGCGGCCAATGTACCAGTGCAGACTGCATCATCATTATCGATGCCCGATTACCGCGAACGCTGATCGGGATACTGGCAGGTATCGCACTGGGTCTGGCTGGCACGCTGATGCAAACTCTCACACGTAACCCGTTGGCCGATCCCGGTATTCTTGGGGTTAACTTCGGTGCCAGCTTCGCCGTGGTATTGGGGATCACTTTTTTTGGTGCCACCAACATCAGTCATTATTTGTGGTTCGCGTTTACCGGTGCGCTGTTTGCTTCACTGGTCGTGGCACTGGTTGGTGCTCTGGGAGGTAGCCGCATCAGCCCCGTCCGTCTAACACTGGCAGGGGTTGCGCTTGCCGCCGTGCTGGAAGGAATGACATCCGGCATTTCCTTGCTCAATCCGTTGGTATTCGATCAGTTGCGTTTCTGGCAAGCCGGTTCGCTCGATATTCAAAACATGGCTATCGTGCGCACCGTGGCGCTGCCAATCCTGTTAGGCACGCTGATTACCCTGTGGCTTAGCAAAGCACTCAACAGCCTGAATATGGGGAATGAGCTAGCAGCAGCATTAGGAACCGGGATTATTCGCACCCAGTTACTGGGTTTATTAGCGATCACCTTACTGTGTGGTTCTGCCACCGCCGCAGTGGGGCCAATCGCTTTTGTCGGGTTGATGATGCCTCATATCGCTCGGTGGTTGGCGGGGTCAGAACTGAAATGGATACTTCCCTGGACCCTGGTCTTAACCCCGATCCTGCTGTTAAGCGCCGATTTGATTGGCCGTTTTCTGGTTTCAGGTGAACTACAGGTTTCTATCGTGCTTTCACTCATTGGCGCACCGATGTTAATTATGCTGGTACGTCAGCGCCGCATGTTCCAGCGGAGGGGATGAAATGAGCCAACTGGTTTCCCGACTGCCTCGAGTCAAAGCACCTTTTCGACTGACACGTCCATTGATTACTGCACTGATGTTGTTGCTCGCCTGCCTGGCATTAGCCGTGTACGC
Source organism: Serratia sp. UGAL515B_01 (assembly GCF_033095805.1). Classification (NCBI taxonomy): domain Bacteria; kingdom Pseudomonadati; phylum Pseudomonadota; class Gammaproteobacteria; order Enterobacterales; family Yersiniaceae; genus Serratia; species Serratia sp. UGAL515B_01. The sequence goes on from NZ_CP109901.1 coordinate 2,375,974, forward strand.
CCTTGGCTCGGGTACATTGCAGTTGAGCATTGCGCAAGTTATCGATGCAGTGCGCGGTGAAGGTCCGGCTAATCTGTCGGTGATTGTTACCCAGTGGCGTTTGCCACGGGTCACCATGGCTATGCTTTTGGGAGCGGCATTAGGCCTCAGTGGTGCTATTTTTCAGTCCCTGCTGCGTAACCCCCTCGGCAGCCCAGACGTTATCGGTTTTAATACCGGCGCCTATTGCGGTGTCCTGACCGCTATCGTGCTCTTCAATAGCAGCATTGTCGGCATCACTTCTGGCGCATTGGCTGGTGGCATGCTGACCGCCGGATTGGTCTATTTACTGGCCTGGAACAACGGCATAGAAACCTTTCGGCTGATTATTGTCGGTATCGCAGTGCGCGCCCTGCTGGTAGCCGTGAATACCTGGATGATTGTCAAAGCTTCGCTGGAGTCTGCCATGTCCGCTGGTTTATGGAGTGCAGGCTCCCTCAACGGTACTACCTGGGCCAAAAGCTTACCAGTACTGGCGGTGATATTGCTGGCAGTACTGCTGTTGCTGTCCCTGACTCGCCGCATGCATATGCTGGAAATGGGCGATGACACTGCCCGCGCTCTGGGTGTTAACGTTGAACGCTCGCGCCTGCTGCTGTTAATGATCGGGGTAGTGCTCACCGCTGCGGCCACCGCCGTAGCTGGCCCAATCTCCTTTATTGCCCTGGTTGCTCCGCAGATTGCCCGCCGCTTATGTGCAAACAAAAACGTCCTTCTGTTGACTGGATTAACCGGTGCCTTATTACTGCTGGCTGCGGATGTCGCAGCACAACGTATATTTTCCCCCTACCAACTGCAAGTCGGTGTATTGACCGTCAGCCTAGGCGGCATCTATCTGATTTGGTTGTTAATTCGTGAGTCACGAAAAAAATGAATACTGGATCATTGTTAACTGCACCACTGCGTGCCGAGAACCTGACACTGGGTTATGACAAAAAAATCATCGCACAAGATCTTTCCGTTTCCATCCCTGAAGGTGAACTAACGGTGATTATTGGGCCAAACGGCTGTGGTAAATCAACACTGTTGCGTACCCTTAGCCGATTAATGCAGCCACAAGCAGGTTCTGTGTGGTTAAACGGTAGACAAATTCGTGAATACCCAACCAAAGAAATAGCACGTCAATTAGGGCTGCTACCGCAAAGTTCAATCGCCCCAGGGGATATTACCGTATTCGATCTGGTTGCCCGTGGTCGTTATCCCCATCAACGCCTGTTTAGCCGTTGGCGGGAAGAAGATCAGCAAGCGGTTGAACAGGCTATGAGCTCAACCGGTGTGGCCCAGTTCGCAGAATACCCTGTAGATACCCTATCCGGTGGGCAACGGCAGCGGGTATGGATCGCCATGGTTCTGGCTCAGCAAACGCCTCTTCTGCTGCTAGACGAACCTACGACCTGGTTGGATATCACCCATCAAATCGATCTACTGGAACTACTACGCCAGTTGAATCGAATGAGCCGTTATACCTTGGTCGTGGTATTGCACGATCTCAACCACGCCTGCCGCTATGCCACACATCTGATCGCCATGCGTGAAGGAAAAGTCATTGCAGAGGGCGCACCGAAAAGTATCGTAACGCCACAACTCATCGAGGAAGTCTACGGGCTCAAATGCGTGATTATTGATGATCCGGTCTCTCACACCCCGTTGGTGGTACCGTTAGGTAAGTAGCCAGCAGCGCCTATATAGAGCTGCTGACGAGCATCAAAGTACCCTCAGTACCCGGTTCAACAGCGGGCCGAGCACTTTGAACGATGCCGGTGAAACGATATCCACATGTGCGCAATCCAGCTCATGCACCTGTAGTCCATCGACGTATCTCGCCCAGGTTTTTTGTACATCCATCCCTTGCTGCAACGTGCGTTTGGCCACGAACAACGTCGCCTTACCGTTAAAACGCGCGGTGTGGGTATGGGCTAACAGCCTGACCGAATCCGCATAATTAGCTTCTATATTATCGAACATCGCCACCCGTGTTTCTCCCAACGCCGGATCGAGCGTATCTTCCGATACCGCCAGGAATTGCTCACGTTCGCGTTGTACTTCTTTCAACACATTGTCGTCCAACATCACGTCCCAATTCTGGGTTTCTGGCGGATAGGTATCCAGCAAGCCGAGGAAAGCGACCTCCTCACCACGTGCCTGCAAACGAGCCGCGATGCCCTGCGCCAGCGTTCCTCCCAGCGAGTAACCAATGAAATGATATGGGCCGTGTGGTTGCACCTGCAAGACCGTGGCCAGATGCGCCTCACAGACCTGATCCATCTCTTCGCTCACGGCTAAAGGCCCGTGAGGCCGTGGGGACTGAATGCCTACAAGCGACCAATGTTGATCGATATAACGCGTTAGGACGCTGAACTGCCAGGAAAACCCAGAAGCGGGATGCAAGCAAAACAGCGTCGGGCCATCGGTAACACGCAGGGGCAATATACTGTCGAAACCACATTGGTCAGCCTCCTCCTGCGAGCGCTCCTCCGCCAGTAGCCGCGCCAATTGTTCCACTTTTGACGCAACCATCACCTGCCCTACCGACACCGCCTTACCCAGATCCCGACGCAATTCCGCCGCCAGTCGCATAGCCAATAATGAATGACCGCCCAAGGCAAAGAAATCGTCGTCGGCAAACACCTGCTCACGTTGCAACAAGCGGGCGAATACCGCTGCAATCGCACTTTCCAGCCCTGGCTCTGCCATTCGCCCAGCTTTCCTGACACGGGTTAGTGGTTGCGGTAGGGCGTTACGTGCCAACTTACCGTTAGCACTTAATGGCAAAGCCGCCATTTCCACCAACGCAACCGGTACCATATGCGGTGGCAGACGCTCTGCCAATGCTGTACGCAGTGCTTCGCTATCCAACCGAACGCCGGGCTGCGCCACCAGGTAGCCCACCAGTTGGCGCGCATCACTACCCAGGGTATCGGCAACCGTGCCTTCAATTACCAATGCATGGGCAACCGCCTGGTAGACCCCCGGTAGTGATAATAAGGCGTGGTCGATCTCACTTAATTCAATACGCTGGCCACGAATTTTCAGCTGATCGTCACTACGGCCAAGATATTCCACCGTACCATCGGGTAACCAACGAGCGACATCGCCGGTGCGATACATCCGGCCACCATTGCCGGCAATATCGGCCACAAAACGGCTGGCGGTCAGATCCGGCCTGGCCAAGTAACCATGGGCCAGTTGAACCCCGGTAAGATAGAGATCCCCCGCCACACCGGGTGGCACAGGCTGCAAGCGGTTATCCAGAATACGTAAACCGGTATTCCACACTGGCTGGCCGATTGGCACATTCGCCCCGGTAACGGCCGCCAGTGATCCCCCGGAGGCCGAATGCCAAGTTACATCGACAGCCGCCTCGGTTGGGCCATACAGATTATGCAAGGGTATACGCGTGCGGCTCTGCCACTGTCGACACAGCTCAGCGGGCAATGCTTCACCACTGCAGAACACGCGCCGCAGCGGCTGACAATCAGCCGTCGCCTGTTCACTGTCTAACGCACTAACGAAAGCTGCCAACATAGACGGTACAAAGTGCAAGTTAGTCACCTTGTGATGAGCTATCAGCGCGAGCAACTGCTGAGGGTCGCGGTGAGCCTCTGGGGGGGCCATCACTAATTGTGCACCCACCATTAACGGCCAGAAGAACTCCCAAACCGAAACGTCGAAACTGCATGGTGTTTTTTGTAGCACAACATCGTCTGCCGCTAGCGGATACTGATGCTGCATCCACAACAAACGGTTGACGATGGCCTGATGCCCGACCAGCACGCCTTTTGGCCGGCCGGTTGAACCGGACGTAAAAATGACATAGGCAGGATGATGCGGCGTAGGGCCTTGAATATTTGCAGAGGTCACTGGTTGCAAGGGGGCATCGTATACCAGCACGTCCCCAAAGTCGGTAAAGCGTGATCGTCGAAGTGCCTCAGTCACGATCAGACGCGGTTTGGCATCCTCCAGCATCATGCCAAGGCGCTCATCAGGGTAGCCGGTATCCAGTGGTAGATAGGCCGCCCCTGCTTCGACAATCGCCATCAGTGCCAACGACAAGAAAACCGAGCGCGGCAGCGCAACGGCAACGATATCCCCCGGCTGCACGCCGTATTCCAGCAGACGCTGAGCCAGAGCAACAACCTGCTCACGGGTTTCACGGTAGTTGAATTGATAATGTTTATCCGCCAGCGCCGGGGCAGCCGGTGTTTTATGCGCCTGTTTCGCCAGTCGGCTACTGAGCGTCTGTGCCGCCACGGGGTACGCGGTATCATTCACTCGCTCCAGCAAGGCGTGATCTTTCGCGGTCAGCAAATTTGCCTCACCGACCGGCAACTGAGGTTGTGCGGCGAACTGTCGCAGCAACAGCGGTAGACGCTGCAAGTGTTCTTGCAATTCCTGCCGCTGATAACGCTCGACATTAGCCAGTAATTCAATTTTCAGTTCGCCGGACTGATCGATAAACAACGCAATTTCAAGATCGCGTACCGGGCCGGAGGCCAGATCGTGGGTAATACCATTGATGCCAGCAAAGTCGAGTTGATAATCGAACATTTTGAAGTTGAATACGGTGCCATAAAGCGGCTGGTTATCACCCACACGCCCCAGATCGCGCTGTATCTGTTCGGCATCGTAACGCTGATGACGACGGGCAATCTTCAGTTCGCGGCTGATTTGTTCAGCAATATCAACCAGCGTTGCCAATGGCAACACATGTATTTCTACAGGTAACACATTGATCACTGGCCCATTGGCACAGAGTGCCGCTGAACCCATACGACGCATAAATATAAACCCGGCACTGAAACTGGCATGGCCACTCAGGCGTGAAACCCATACGGCAACCAGCGCCATTGCCATATCTGCAGCACTCAACTGTTGCTGCTGACCAGCATTGACCAGCAGTGCAAAATCCTGAGCGCGACAAAACTGCGCCAACCGGTGAATACGCGCAGAGGGGACCTGGCCGGCCAGTGGTTGTGGGCAAAGGGAGGCAGCGGTAGGCAGTTGCTGTGCCTTATTCAACCAGAAATCGGCATCCCGCTGATAGCCCGAAGAGTATTGATACTGTTGATATTCAGCAACCACATCACTGAACGGCGTGAACGGTGTGGGCTCAGGCTGCTGGTGCTTAGTCAAACGGGTGTAGATATGGGCGATGCGACGGGCAATCGCGGTAAAGCTGAAGCCATCGACGACCAGATGATGATAGCGCTGATACCAGAACCAACGATCGTCAGCCAAGCGCATCAATATATGACGGTACAATGGTTTACCGCTGTTTACTCGCAACTCGGCATCGAGGTCGATCTGCATCAACGCATTGGCCGCCGCCTCCGCATCAGCATAACCCTGCAAATCAATCGATTCCGGTGGCATTATCGGCATTTTGACGTCGTACCATTGCATCGGTACACCATCACGCTCTTCAAAATGCAACCGTAGCGTATCGACCTCTGCCAGTCCCAGCGTAATCGCCCGCAGCATGATCTCTTGGTCAATCTTGCCATTGAATTCAATAAAGTGAGCCACAGCATAGGCATTGCCATAAGGTGAGATTTGATCGGCTACCCAAATGCCGGGTTGTGCTGCCACCAGCGGCAGCTCAATAATCGCCTGCTGCTCGGTGGGTAAAATAGAAGTTTTTGACACAGTATTCACTCCCGTGGTCGCTAATCGCTTCGCCAGTAACGTCACGCCTTACGCTGTGATGCAGGCCGCATATCCTGCCAATGCTGTTCGAGCCAACTGACACACTGTCCGTGCGGTGCAGGGCCAAAAACGTGGGTCCATCCCCGAGGAACTGGGCTAAAATCTGGCCACAGGCTGTATTGCTGTTCGTGGTTACGCAAGATAAGGAACGTTTGCCGCTCGTCGTCGAATGGGTTGAGAGATTGCATAACAGGCTCCTTAGGCATGAATAGAGATCGGTTTTATTCCATGATAGTTATCCGTTTTGCTCATCCAATGCGCCTGTAAACCATCCAGCAAGCCTCCTCGCCAACACAGTGCATCGTGCCCGCCTTCAACAGTACGGTACCGAACGTGATGCCCGAACTGACTTAAAAGTTCAGCCATACGCTCATTGACCTGATGGACAAGCGCTTCATGCACTCCTGCCTCCAAAAACACCTTCAGTTTGCCGTGTTCCCCTAATCGGTGTTGTTCTATTTGGCGAATCAACCAGCAAGCGTCATCCGGGATCGTGGGTAAGTGCTGCAGGTCACGGCGAGGCCACCAAAAGGAACCTGACTGGCTGATCGCCGCACCAAAACGCTCAGGCCAGCGTAGACAAGCATAGAGCGATGACAGACCACCGAAGCTTTGCCCGGCAACCACTGTGTTCTTGGCCTCACGACTGTATGGTGCCCAGGCAGCAAGCTGAGGAAGTAGTTCTTCCTGTAACGCCAACCAGAATTCCTCTTTGCAGGTCAGTTCCTGCGTTCGGTGTTTCTGATCAATAACATCAATCAGCAAATAGACCGCCTCCGGTAGCTTGCCTTCACGAGTCAGTTGCATCAGAGGTTCCCACACTGGCATTTGCCCAGCCCAGAACTGGCCATCCAGCAGTATCGCTAACGGACGGGATGCAGGAAGACGTTCTCCGGTGGAATAAACCCAGACCCGACGCGTATTGCCTAACCGTGGACTGTGCCAAGTATGCCGTTGCAGTTTAGCCGGAGGCGGAGGCGTACAGCGCGCGCTGGCGATAGCGTAATTGTCAAAACCTCGCCAGGCATTCTGGAGCGGTGCCTTGGGCATATGCAGGCCGGAAAGGAAATGCTCACCAAAACCACGCCAAGCGCGGTAAGGATTAAGCAGATCGTGTGTAGCATTGGCAAAAACCCGCTGCCACCAGTTGCGGGTGGCATGCATATTGGCGTGCTCATTTTCTTCATGCCGCTCTAATGGGCAATCGTCGAGAGAGGGAACAAAGCAATAGCTGCCACGCCAATCGCCTTTCAGCTCGGTTTGCCAATACCAGACATCCGACCCACTCAACCGCAGCAAGCTTTGCGGCAAGGAGGATTGATGGTGATCGGTAAGGCAATTGATATGGATCCAAACGCGTCGATAAGCTGAGGTTAATTCACTTCCCTGAGGATCGCGCCAGAGAAATGTGACTCTCCATTTTCCGTTTGCTAGTGATTCCACTAACGGTGTTCCACGGCGCGCAATATCCAGCCACCAGCTAGGGTTACCGGCATATTTGCTCGTTAATAACTGACTGCTTTCTAACTGTTGTTCTGTTTTCAATACACCACCCACCGTTGTAATTGCCAGAACGCACCGGACGGCGTGTTGCGCCGTGCCGTGTCAAAAAAAACGCAATGACGAATACTATTGATAATTATTTGTATTTGCAATAGTCTGTTTTGGCTCGGAAACAGGACTGGTATTATTCAACAGGGAGCGATGCCTAATCTCTTGTATAAAGCCATAACCACAAACGGGCTTGCCATGGTTCCTCTGGAATCGCAGTTATTTTCGACCACACAATAAAACTACGACTGGCCATTCTGCAGCTCGCGATACCGAAAGTGGCTTCACATTGCAGGTAGGCGACAACTGAGTGCCAAATCGGGCGGGAACTGCTTTGAGTGCCGCAAAGCGACAGCCCGAAGGGGAGATCACACAACACCGAGTAACGAATGGTCGTCAGGTAGGGATCTTAAAATGAATCGGAAGTTATCGCGTTATTCTTTAGCAACACTTATCGGGTTAGGACTGGGTTCATCTTCCTTCGTCAGCGCTGTTCACGCACAGCAAACCACCAGCACATCAAGCGCTACGTTGCCAGAGAAAAACCCAAAAGAAACCGCAGCCAAAGATGTGATTGTGGTAACGGCTGCTAAACAAAACCTTCAGGCCCCCGGCGTTTCCACCATTACAGCCGAAGAAATCCAAAGACGCCCCCCTTCTCGTGATATCAGCGAACTAATACGTACTATGCCAGGCGTTAACCTCACGGGTAATTCTACCAGCGGACAGCGCGGCAACAATCGCCAGCTTGATATACGCGGTATGGGGCCTGAAAATACCCTGCTCCTAATCGACGGTATTCCTGTCAGCAGCCGTAACGCAGTGCGTCAAGGTTGGCGCGGCGAGCGCGATACCCGTGGCGACACCGCTTGGGTACCACCAGAGATGATCGAACGTATTGAGGTGCTGCGTGGTCCTGCCGCGGCGCGCTACGGCAACGGTGCAGCGGGCGGTGTGGTCAATATCATCACCAAGAAAGCTAACAAAGATCTGCATGGTACATTAAGCGGATATTTCAATGTGCCGCAACACAAAGAAGAAGGGGCAACTAAGCGCACCAACTTCAGTCTCTCCGGGCCGCTGAACGACCAGTTAAGCTTCCGCCTGTTTGGGGGATACAGCAAAACACAGGCAGACGCCTGGGATATTAATCAGGGTCATCAGTCCGAACGCACTGGCAACTATGCCAATACTCTACCCGCCGGACGCGAAGGGGTAATCAAAAAAGATATCGACGCGTTGCTGCATTGGGACTTTGCGCCCATGCAGTCATTAGAGCTCCAATATACCTATGGTCGCCAGGGTAACCTGTATGCCGGAGATACCCAGAACACCAATACCAATCCGCTGGTACTCAAAAATTACGGCAAGGAAACCAACCGTATTTACCGTCAATCCTATACGCTCAACTATCGTGGTGCGTGGGATAACGGTGTCAGCACCACCAACTACGTACAATTAGAGCGCACGCGTAATACCCGTTTGGCCGAAGGGCTAGCAGGAGGAACGGAGGGGATCTTCGCCAGCGACGATTTTAATACCACGCGTTTGGATAACATCCTGGCACACAGTGAAGTAAGTATTCCCTTCGATATGTGGGTACCACAGACGGCCACATTGGGCACCGAGTGGAACAGGCAGCGTATGAAAGATCCTTCCTCTTCAACCCAATCGTTAACGGAAGGCGGTTTAGTACCGGGTATTGATGCGACCAATCGTAGCCCTTACTCTTCAGCAAAAATTTTCTCACTGTTTGCCGAGAACAACGCCGAGGTAACCGACAGCACAACGCTCACAACGGGTTTACGTTTTGATCATCATTCGGAAGCTGGCGATAACTGGAGCCCATCCCTCAATCTATCGCAGGAATTAGGGGATATGTTCACCCTTAAAATGGGCATCGCACGTGCTTACAAAGCGCCTAACCTGTTCCAGAACAACGGCAACTACGTGCTGTATAGTCGTGGTCAGGGTTGTGCCGCCAGCGGAGGTGCATGCTATCTAATCGGCAACGACAATCTTAAGGCCGAGAACAGCATCAATAAAGAGATCGGGCTGGAATTCCACTATGACGACTGGCTGGCGGGGCTAACCTATTTCCGTAACGATTATCGAAACAAGATCGAAGCGGGTTATACACCAACAGGAAAAACCGCCAAGGGCACCGATATCTACCGCTGGGATAACGTACCCAAGGCGGTGATCCAAGGTCTGGAAGGTACGCTGAATGTGCCGGTTAGCGAAACTGTGACCTGGAGCAACAACGCCACCTATATGATCGAGAACCAGAATAAGACCACAGGAGATTACCTGTCTATTATTCCCAAATTTACCCTTAACTCAACCTTGAGCTGGCAAGCAACTCAAGCGCTGTCGATGCAGGCTACTGCTACTTGGTATGGCCGTCAGAAACCGAAGAAGTACAACTATAAAGAGGAACCCGTCACCGGTAGCGAGAAGCACGAAGTAAGCCCTTATGCTGTCTTTGGCTTGAGCGGTACCTATGAGTTTACCAAACACGTGAGCTTAACGGCAGGTATCGAAAACCTGTTTGACAAGCGCCAGTTCCGTGCCGGTAACGCCCAGACTACCGGTAATGTCAACACCGGTGCCTATATGTATGGCGCAGGTGCGGCTACGTTTAACGAACCAGGGCGCACTTACTTTATGAGTCTGAACACCCAGTTCTGATGATTAAGCGTTGAACAAGCGCGGCACTTGGCCGCGCTCTTCTTCACTTGCAGGTGTCACTCTTTCTCCAGCGAAACCTGTTTAAAAATGTGTTTACCAAACGGATCGATTTCGTAGCCTTTCACTTCTTTACGCACCGGTTCAAAAATGGTGGAGTGCGCAATCATCAGCGCAGGCATTTGCTCATGCATCATCACCTGTGCCTGTTCATACATTGCCACGCGTTTCTGATGGTTATTCTCTTCCCTTGCCTGAGTGATCAATTCATCAAACGGCTTATAACACCATTTTGCCGAGTTAGAACCGCCATTGGCTGAGGTGCAGGTAAACAACGGGCCAAAGAAGTTATCCGGATCGCCATTCGCGGTAGTCCAACCCATGAGTGCAGCCTGATGCTCACCGTTTTTCACCCGTTGCAGGTATTCCCCCCATTCGAACGTGACAATCTTGGCCTGTACGCCAATTTTGGCCCAGTCTGCCTGGATCATCTCGGCCATACGCTTGGCATTCGGGTTGTAGGGCCGTTGCACCGGCATCGCCCACAAATCTATGGTAAACCCCTGCCCTAAACCTGCCTCCTGCAGTAACTGTTTGGCTTTTTCCGGGGCATAAGGGTAATCCTCTATCCCGGCATTATTACCCCATTGGGTTGGCGGCAACAGATTTTTAGCCTGCTGGCCTGCTCCGTGAAAAACAGCCTCAATAATAGCCGATTTATTGACGGCCATAGCCAATGCCTGGCGTACCTTGACATTATCCAACGGTTTTTTTTGCGTATTAAATGCCAGGAAACCGATGTTCAAGCCAGATTTATCCATCACCTTCAGGTCACTGTCCTCGCGCATACGCGCTAGCTCAGCCGGATTCGGGAATGGCATCACCTGACATTCGTTCTTTTGCAACTTGGCGTAACGGACAGCCGCGTCTGGCGTTATAGAAAACACCAACCGGTCGATTTTCGGTTTACCTTCCCAGTAATTATCAAACGCTTTGTAGAGGATCTTCGAATCTTTTTGATACTGTTGTAATTGGAAAGGCCCGGTACCAATCGGATCGTTATCAACACGCTGCGGTGTTCCCGCTTTTAACATTGCATCGGCATATTCCGCCGACAAAATAGTGGCAAAATACATACCTAAATCGGCAACAAAAGGCGCTTCAGCGCGAGAGAGTTCAAAGCGGACGGTGTGATCGTCGATCTTGACGATATTATTAATCAGTGAACCAAACTCCATTGACTCAAAGTTGGTATAAGCGCCATTGGATACCTTGTGATAAGGGTTATTAGGGTCTTTTTGGCGCATAAAAGAGAAGATCACATCATCTGCATTAAAATCGCGTGTCGGCACGAAGAATTTATTGCTTTGGAATTTCACACCTTTGCGCAAATGGAAAGTGTAGTTTTTACCGTCGTCACTCACTTCCCAACGTTCCGCCAGGCTGGGGATCAGATCGACCGTTCCTACTTTAAAATCCACCAGGCGGTTGTAAATTGCTGCTGAGCTGGCATCCACCGTGGTACCAGAGGTAAATAACTGCGGGTTAAACCCTTCCGGCGAACCTTCAGAACAGTAGACTAACGTACTGGCCTGTGCACTTCCTATGACCGCCAGAGCCAACAGGCCCAGCGTAATCTTGGCTACCTTTTTATGCATTGCTCCATCCCCAGTTGTATTGAATTATTTACTGCATCAACACTAATAAATCAGCCAGTTAGGGATGTAAAGCACAAATTACAACCCCTTGTTCCTGCAAAGGATAACCAAGGGGAAAATACCAGGCCGTATTAATTAACTGCGTTTGAGTGGCTTGACCAAATGATCAAGCCCTTCAATTTTGATTGCCAGTGTCATTTCCATTAGCATTCCCAATTTACCGTTGGGGAATTCGCCTTTGCGAGAAAACCACAACAGATACTCCTCTGGTAAATCAATCAGTAGCCTGCCCTGGTATTTTCCAAAAGGCATCACAGTATTGGCGATCTCTATCAGGTTCTCTTTTTCCATCAAACACCCAGCAAACGAATCATTTCTGCCTCGTCGATCACCTTGATACCTAACTCCTGTGCTTTTACTAGCTTGGAGCCAGCAGCTTCACCCGCTATCACCAGATCGGTTTTCTTGGAAACGCTGCCACTGACTTTAGCACCAAGCGCGGTCAAGCGATCTTTAGCTTCATCACGGGAAAGTTGGCTTAGGGAGCCAGTCAGCACCACGGTTTTACCTGCAAAGGGGCTATCTATCTCTTCAGCCATCACCACAACCGGTGCAGGCCAGTTGATCCCCACTTCTGGACTAATCAGCTCAGCAATCACCTGTTGGTTATGGGCTTCTGCAAAAAAATTCACAACTTGCTTGGCAACCACTTCACCCACATCCTGCACTTGCTTTAGCTCATCAACATGGGCAGCTTGCAATTTATCCAATGAACCAAAGTGTGCAGCCAGGTTAGCCGCCGTAGCCTCACCCACTTCACGTATCCCTAATGCAAACAGGAAACGCGCAAACGTTGTTTGTTTAGCCGTTTCTAACGCGTTGACAAGGTTTTGAGCGGACTTTGGCCCCATCCGATCCAACCCGGTAAGTATGCCAGGGGAAAGCCGGAACAAGTCTGCCGGATTTTTAACATATTCTTTGTCAACGAGCTGCTCGATGATTTTGTCTCCCATGCCATCAACATCCAGGGCACGGCGAGAAACAAAGTGTTTCAACGCTTCTTTGCGCTGAGCACCGCAAAACAATCCTCCGGTACAACGAGTGATCGCTTCGCCTTCAATACGCTCCACATCAGAACCGCAAACTGGGCAATGAACAGGAAACTCGACTACCCGCGCATCCTGCGGACGACGTTCTTCCAACACGCCAACCACTTTTGGGATCACGTCACCGGCGCGGCGCACAATCACTGTATCGCCAATACGCAGGCCAAGGCGTTCGATTTCGTCAGCATTATGCAACGTGGCATTGCTGACAACCACACCAGCAACCTGTACAGGTTCCAAACGTGCAACCGGAGTAATCGCCCCTGTCCGCCCCACCTGGAACTCAACATCTCGAATCAGCGTGATCTGTTCTTGTGCGGGAAATTTGAATGCTGTCGCCCAACGCGGAGCTCGCGCGACAAAACCGAGAGCCTCCTGCAGATCGATATCGTCGATCTTCACCACCACACCGTCAATATCAAAACCGAGGTGAGTCCGGTCTTGCTCTACCTGACGATAAAATGCCAGCACTTCATCACTACCTGTACAACGTTTGATGCGATCGCTTACCGGAAACCCCCAGGTTTTAAACTGCATCAAACGTTCCCAATGGCTACGCGGCAATTCTCCGCCCTCAAGCAGACCGACGCCATAGCACAAAAAAGTCAATGGCCGTTTGGCTGCAATACGCGGGTCAAGCTGACGGATCGACCCTGCGGCAGCATTGCGCGGATTAGCAAAGATTTTGCCATCTTTGCGGCGCGCTTCTTCGTTCATCTTTTCAAAACCGGCTTGTGGCATGAATACCTCGCCACGCACTTCCAACCGCCGAGGGATATTTTTCCCTATTAATCGCAGCGGGATTGCTCGGATGGTACGCACATTAGCGGTAATATTCTCCCCTGTAGTACCGTCACCACGTGTCGCTGCGCGTTTCAACTCACCGTCTTCATAAAGCAGGCTGACTGCCAAACCATCAAGTTTCATCTCACAACAAAACGTTAAAGGCTCGCTGCTTTGCAAACGATCCTGAACGCGTTTGTAAAATGCCAGATAGCTCTCTTCATCAAATACGTTGTCCAGCGATAGCATCGGTACTTCATGGTGTACCTGCTCAAATGCTGGCAAAGGAGCCGCACCCACTCGTTGTGTTGGAGAGTCTGCCGTTACCAGTTCAGGATGAGCCGCTTCGAGTTCACGCAATTCATGCATCAAACGATCATATTCCGCATCCGGGATCTCCGGTGCGTCGAGCACGTGATACTGATATTCGTGATGGCGCAGTGAAGTTCGCAGTTGATTGATTGTTTCGTTAATCGATTTCATGGCTCATCATCAAAGATAAAAAACCCCGGCTAGCGGGGGGTGTAGTTTGGCGGATTTGAGGAGTGTGACACACTCCAACTTTTTAGATACCTAAACCCTTCAAATTAGCAGGATATAAGAGGCTGATGACTATCTCCCTCATCAGCCAATAGAATTGAGTAAGACCTAAAGACCCCTCTTGGAATCCATCGAGCAGATGATGGGTCAAGCCTTCTTTTCCAACACTTCGCGGATACGTGATTTGTAGGCTTCCAGCTTCTGCGGCGTCATCATGCGACGCTCGTCGTCAAGTACCACACCCCCGACATCATCAGCAATACGTTGAGCAGACTGAAGCATCAACTTGAAGTTTTGATTGGCATCGCCATAAGACGGCACCATCATAAACATTGATACCCCCGGTGTTGAAAAATCAGACATTGTTTCGGGATCAAACGAACCCGGCTTGACCATGTTGGCAAGGCTAAACAACACAGGGCCACTGCCTGCTGGGCTAATATGACGGTGGAAAATACTCATTTCACCAAACTGAAAGCCCGCATGCAGGACGCTCTGTAACAACACCTCACCACCGATTACACAGCCATGATGCGCAGCAACATGCAACACCAACACGGTTTCATTCGTTTTCACCGGTTCACTGTCTACCTGAGTTTCGTGTACAGGCCGAACAGCTACCGCAGACTCAGGCTGATGCAAATGCTCTGACGACTGCACCACTGGCTTATGCTCATCAGCCTGAAACGGCACAACTTTTTCAGTCTGCGGTTTACGACGCAAATCTGATTGTTGCGGCTCATCGTCATTTACATCCTGCTCATAATCCTCAAGCAGGATGTCATCGTAATCCTGACGCTGCGAGAGGAGCGTTGGCTGAACTTCGCACGCCAAAGCAGGCTCTTCGCGTGAAGTTTCAAAATTACCTAATGACGGTTCATCTAGGGGACGAATGGCACGAACACGCACTTCTCCCACGCCTTCAGCAGAATCATTAAGTGAAGTTGTTTCACTGTCTATTTTCGAGCGTTTGGCTGGGCGATCGCGAAAGAGCGAAGAGCGTTCTTTACGGCTGGTCCAAAGGCCATGCAATAACAACGCTATTATGGCGATCGCGCCAACAACGATTAATATCAGACGCAAATCTTGCATCATTGCTATCTCTGTTGTTCCGATACATTGCCACCGCGGCAAACATTCACTCTGTAACTCTATTTGCCAGAACGCACAAGTGCAAGTCCGCACTGAACTTTATACCAATAAAGATGATTACAGTGCATTTTTTTGCTGTTTTTTCAGCCAATGACACCCTAGCCAGTGGTTAGTGATACCTATATGATGGTGAAGCCTGTTCAGACAATGAGATAACCTTAAGATATGTCCTATATGCAGCCTCCTTCAAAACCCGCTAACGGCATTCATTATTTTGCCGAAGGCTGGCGACTGATTTCGCGCCCGGGGATCAGACGCTACGTCATTTTGCCGCTATTAGTAAACGTGCTGCTGATGGGCTCTGCCTTCTGGTGGCTGTTCAATCAACTGGGCGATTGGATCCCACGCATAATGAGCCATGTACCAGACTGGCTACAGTGGTTGAGCTATTTACTCTGGCCATTAGCAGTCATCTCTGTGCTGTTGGTGTTCAGTTATCTATTTAGCACCATCACGAATCTGATCGCCGCGCCATTTTGTGGGCTGCTAGCCGAGAAGCTTGAAGGCAGTCTGACCGGTAAAGCGCTACCGGACACTGGCATTGCAGGCATTATCAAAGACCTTCCCCGTATCATGTCACGCGAGTGGCGAAAGCTGATGTACTACCTACCACGCGCACTGGTACTATTGTTGCTTTATTTTATACCGGGAATCGGACAAACGCTGGCACCGGTCTTGTGGTTCTTGTTCAGCGCGTGGATGCTAGCTATTCAGTACTGCGATTATCCGTTTGACAACCACAAAGTCGCCTTCGCCGATATGCGCCGTGCTTTAAGTGAACACAAAGGCCCCAACCTTCAGTTTGGTGCTCTTATCAGCCTGTTCACCATGATCCCCATCGTTAATCTGGTGATCCTGCCCGTCGCTGTTTGTGGTGCAACAGCAATGTGGGTAGATCGTTACCGTTTGCAATTTGTACCCCATTAATTGAATTCATTACCCATACGGTGCTTGATACTCTAAATACACCGAGTTGCACAAAAGTGATAATATTTCGACAATAACTAATTGTTTATGGAGTAGTTATTGTCGACCTCCTCACCTAATGATTTCTTGGGTCAAAGGTATTTGCCAGCACAGGCTTGTGGATACAGTTATAATCACCCATAGCTATGTACGTCTTAGGTCAAGTTACTTTATATGTGGCAAAAACTGGGCTGAAATGTCTCAGACAAGGCTTTCAGCTTTAAGTACCAGCACGGGCGATCCCGAAAAGCAAACGTAATAAGTCATCCTCACGAACTGCGTGTACGCTCCGCTTTACCCGTGTTGTCCATGTTCACAATGTCAACCCTGTACCCCAAGTTGTTGTTTATACTGTTTTGCAGAAGGAATTCGGGATCGCCATAGTCAATTTAATTTGACTATAAAACAACCAAGCTCATCTTCAATCTACTTATTTCCTAATAACATATAGATATACTAATTCCTTACTTCCCTGCAGAACCGGTTCGCGTATGCTTTCGATGTTCTCTACATTTTCATAGAGTTAAAGGACGGGTTATGAGCAAGATATATGAAGACAACTCATTAACAATCGGCCATACGCCGCTGGTTCGTCTGAACAGTATCGGCAACGGGCGCATTCTCGCCAAGGTTGAATCTCGTAACCCGAGCTTCAGCGTAAAGTGCCGTATCGGTGCTAGTATGATCTGGGATGCCGAAAAACGTGGCATTCTTAGCGCAGGTAAAGAGTTGGTGGAACCAACGAGTGGCAACACCGGTATTGCCTTGGCCTTTGTTGCCGCAGCTCGTGGCTATAAGTTGACCTTGACCATGCCTGAAACCATGAGTATCGAACGACGTAAACTGCTCAAGGCACTGGGCGCTAATCTGATCCTGACGGAAGGTGCGAAAGGGATGAAAGGTGCCATCGTAAAAGCAGAAGAAATCGTCGCCACCGATCCAAACCGTTATATCCTATTGCAACAGTTCAGCAATCCAGCTAACCCGGAAATCCATGAAAAAACCACTGGCCCGGAAATCTGGGCAGATACCGATGGTGACATAGATGTGTTTATTGCAGGTGTCGGTACCGGCGGTACGCTGACAGGCGTGAGCCGTTTTATCAAGAACACCAAAGGAAAACACCTTACCACCGTCGCCGTTGAACCGACGGATTCCCCCGTCATCAGCCAAGCATTAGCGGGTATTGAAATCAAACCCGGCCCACATAAAATACAGGGTATTGGCGCAGGTTTCATTCCTGATAACCTAGACCTTGGTCTGGTTGACCGCGTTGAGCAAGTCACCAACGACGAGGCCATCAGCATGGCACGCCGGTTAATGGAAGAAGAAGGGATACTGGCTGGAATTTCATCAGGTGCTGCCGTTGCAGCAGCCGTTAGACTTTCAGAAGAAGCGGACTTTGCTGATAAAACTATTGTAGTTATTCTGCCGTCCTCAGGTGAGCGCTATTTAAGCACAGCGCTGTTTGCCAATCTGTTCACGGAACAAGAGTTACAGCAATGATGCAAACCGTGCATAAAAAGCTAAAAAGCACCTTTCGGGGTGTTTTTTTGTGGACTGGATCAAAGTTTACTCTACTTACAGATTGATTTTAGCTGCTGGCTTTAGTATTTAAGCGGAAAATTATTTCGGTGCACAAAATTAATCACATCCTGCTATTGTTTGAGCTGAATCGATTTACTCGTTTGTCGCCAAGCTAAAAAACACGGCATAATAGGAAGCTGGTTGAAACGACGTCAGAAGCCTGTTTTTTTTGATCTGAAATGCCTAAAGTGTCGTTTTATGTTGCATCAACGCTCGCCCCTGTACCATAGTCAGGCGCTAACCGGACAAGCTAAAATCACGCCCTTGCGCTAAACTTTAGCTCCATAACCTTAAATCGAATAAGTCGGGGAAACATTAATGTTCCAGCAAGAAGTTACTATCACCGCTCCGAATGGTCTGCATACTCGTCCAGCTGCTCAGTTTGTCAAAGAAGCCAAAGGCTTTGTGTCTGATATCACTGTGACGTCTAATGGCAAAAGCGCCAGCGCCAAAAGCCTGTTCAAGTTGCAAACGCTGGGCCTGACCCAAGGGACCGTAGTAACCATTGAGGCTGTTGGTGAAGACGAGCAAAAAGCCGTTGAGCACTTGGTAAAACTGATGGCAGAGCTTGAATAATAGGCCCGTCTTTTTAGTTAACACCAGTCAAGAGTAAGGTAGGGTTATGATTTCAGGCATTTTAGTATCACCGGGTTTCGCTTTTGGTAAGGCTCTCCTACTGAAAGAAGACGAGATTGTCATCAACCGGAAAAAAATCTCCGCTGACCTTGTGGAGCAGGAAATTTCACGTTTTCTGGCAGGTCGTGCCAAGGCGTCTGCACAGTTGGAAGTGATCAAGACCAAAGCGGGCGAAACCTTTGGCGAAGAGAAAGAAGCTATCTTCGAAGGCCACATCATGTTGCTGGAAGACGAAGAGCTTGAGCAGGAAATCATAGCCCATATAAAAGACGACTTGGCATCTGCCGATAGCGCAGCTTACACTGTGATTGAAGGTCAGGCTAAAGCGTTAGAAGAGTTGGATGACGAATATTTGAAGGAACGTGCAGCTGACGTGCGTGACATCGGTAAACGTTTGTTGCAAAACATTCTAGGTATGGCGATCGTCGATCTGAGCGCCATCCAAGATGAAGTCATCCTGGTTGCGTCCGACCTGACCCCATCAGAAACAGCACAACTGAATCTGGATAAAGTGCTGGGTTTCATCACCGATTTAGGTGGACGTACGTCTCACACCTCAATCATGGCGCGTTCACTGGAACTCCCCGCTATCGTAGGCACCAGCGACGTAACAAAACAGGTAAAAAATGGTGATTACCTGATCCTTGATGCTGTGAACAACCAGATTCATGTTAATCCAACCCCTGACGTTATCGAGCGGTTGAAAGCGGCTCAAACCCAATACGTCAACGAAAAAAACGAACTGGCCAAACTGAAAGATCTACCAGCAATCACGCTCGACGGACATCAGGTTGAGGTGTGCGCCAACATCGGTACCGTGCGTGACGTAGCCGGTGCAGAGCGCAATGGCGCTGAGGGTGTCGGCCTGTATCGCACCGAATTCCTGTTCATGGACCGAGATTCTCTACCGACCGAAGACGAACAGTTTCAGGCTTATAAAGCCGTTGCGGAAGCCATGGGCTCGCAGGCAGTTATCGTTCGAACTATGGATATCGGCGGTGACAAAGACCTGCCGTACATGAATCTACCAAAAGAAGAAAACCCATTCCTTGGCTGGCGTGCAATCCGTATCGCCATGGACCGTCGGGAAATCCTTCACGCCCAGCTGCGAGCTATTCTGCGGGCCTCTGCGTTTGGCAAACTGCGCATCATGTTCCCAATGATTATCTCGGTTGAAGAAGTGCGCGATCTGAAAGGCGAGTTAGAAACGCTGAAGGCCCAACTGCGTGAAGAAGGCAAAGCCTTTGACGAATCGATCGAAGTAGGCGTAATGGTGGAAACCCCCGCTGCGGCAGTGATTGCTCACCATCTGGCGAAAGAAGTCGACTTCTTTAGTATTGGGACAAACGATCTTACCCAGTATACTCTGGCGGTAGATCGCGGTAACGAGCTGATTTCTCATCTCTACAACCCAATGTCCCCATCGGTACTTAGCCTGATCAAGCAGGTTATTGATGCATCTCATTCGCAAGGCAAGTGGACCGGCATGTGCGGTGAACTGGCTGGCGATGAACGTGCTACACTATTGTTATTGGGCATGGGACTGGATGAATTCAGCATGAGTGCGATTTCAATCCCGCGCATCAAGAAAATTATCCGTAATACCAACTTCGAAGATGTGAAGGCGTTAGCAGTGCAAGCTTTGGAACAACCCACGGCTGAAGATTTGATGAATTGCGTAAATAAATTCATCGAAGAAAAGACTCTCTGCTAAACTCCCACGACACTGGAACGCCGCCCAATTAAATGCTTAGGAGAAGATCATGGGTTTGTTCGATAAACTGAAGTCTCTGGTTTCTGATGACAAAAAAGACACAGGCAGTATCGAGATCGTCGCTCCGCTTTCTGGCGAAATCGTCAATATCGAAGATGTACCAGACGTAGTATTCGCAGAGAAGATCGTTGGCGATGGTATTGCTATCAAACCTTCAGGCAACAAAATGGTTGCTCCGGTTGACGGCACTATCGGCAAAATATTCGAAACCAACCACGCATTTTCTATCGAATCTGACAGTGGTATTGAACTGTTTGTACATTTTGGTATCGACACCGTAGAACTAAAAGGTGAAGGCTTCAAGCGTATCGCTGAAGAAGGCCAACGCGTCAAGAAAGGTGATGTGGTTATTGAGTTCAACCTGGCGTTGCTGGAAGAAAAAGCTAAGTCAACGTTGACTCCGGTCGTTATCTCCAACATGGACGAGATCAAAGAGATGACCAAACTCTCTGGCAGCGTTACCGTTGGCGAAACCCCGATTATCCGCATCAAGAAGTAAGTGTGGTTTGAACATCAAAAACGGCGCTTTATGCGCCGTTTTTATACTTGGTATACGTTGTTTGTTACTCGACTAAAAACGATGAAACCAACAAAACCGCAGTATCCCGTGCCCCAAATCCCCCTGCCATATTGTCGAAAATAACAACGTTAGTTGAATACCCCAGTAGATAAATAACGATCGCCACGATCGCAGATAATCGCCACAATCACACTGCCTGGGTTAACCGCAGCGACACGTAACGCGCCAGCCACAGCACCACCAGAACTGACGCCACAGAAAATACCTTCACGCTGAGCCAATAGCCTCATGGTATGTTCTGCTACCGACTGGGACATATCCAATACCTGATCTACCAGTTCAGGGCGGAAAATACCTGGCAAATAGGCCGGTGACCAACGACGGATCCCTGGAATACTACTGCCTTCAGCAGGCTGTAGCCCAATGATTTTGACTTGCGGATTTTGGCTTTTCAGGTACCCACCCACCCCCGTAATGGTGCCGGTAGTCCCCATGCTGGAAACGAAATGAGTAATACGACCGGCAGTTTGTTGCCAGATTTCCGGACCAGTGGTGGTAAAGTGAGCAAAAGGGTTATCCAGGTTGTTAAACTGGTCTAGTACCTTGCCTCTCCCCTGTTGTTGCAATTCCAACGCCTGATCGCGAGCGCCCTCCATCCCCTGCTCACGGCTGATCAAAATAAGCTCGGCACCATAAGCACGCATCGCGGCCTGACGTTCAGAGCTCATATTCTCCGGCATCAATAGTTTAAGCGTATAGCCCTTCATCGCACAGATCATTGCAAGAGCGATGCCGGTATTACCACTGGTCGCCTCAATTAAGGTATCACCCGGCTTGATTTCGCCACGCAACTCTGCCTGTTGTATCATCGCTAACGCAGCGCGATCTTTTACCGAACCCGCCGGGTTATTGCCTTCCAGTTTGACCCAGACCTCACAGTCCAGTTCGTCATTCATCCGTTGTAGTTTTACTAATGGCGTATTACCGATGCATTGTTCCAAGGTTGTCACGTTCTATTGCCTGTACATAATGTAAAAAAGGCAACCCAAGGAAGGTTGCCTTAAAATGGGAATAATAGACTAGAAACTATCAGGCACTTTTGGCTAACGCAACAGGTTGTAAGCGTTGTTCACCAGCGTAAAGGCGTGCATTGAGGCTACCAACGTAATAACGGCTGCCGCGAACCGGCGCAGCGTTATCCTCTGATAAGATCACACTGATCGGTTCCTGATGCCAACCAATAGGTTGTACGGTCAGCTGCCAGAAATGGCCGCGTGGGCTCACTTCCAACACCTGCACCGGTAATGGGCAACGGGCGCTACTTTCAGTGCTAATCTCCATTTCCCAGGGGCGCAGAAACAGCTCTACGCTGCCCTGATGCATTGGCTGGAATGATAGCGGCCATTGGTGTGCCCCTACAAAAAGCTGCGAACCACGGATTTCACCATTTAGGCGGTTCACTTCCCCCATAAACTCCAGAACAAAGCGAGTCGCTGGCTCGCGCATGATCTCGATAGGTGAACCAACCTGCTCGATATTACCCTGGCTCATCACCACGATACGATCGGCCACTTCCATGGCTTCTTCCTGATCGTGAGTCACGAATACGCTGGTGAACTTCAGCTCTTCATGCAGTTGGCGCAACCAACGGCGTAACTCCTTGCGAACCTGAGCATCCAAGGCTCCAAAGGGCTCATCTAACAGTAGAATTTGTGGTTCAACCGCTAATGCCCGAGCCAAGGCAACACGCTGTTTTTGTCCACCGGAAAGTTGCGAAGGATAGCGATTCGCCAAATGCCCCAATTGGACCATATCGAGTAACTGTTCAACTTTCTGTTTGATTTCGGGGGCGTTGGGCCGCTCGCGGCGTGGCAATACGCTTAGACCAAAAGCAATATTGTCAAATACGGTCATATGACGGAACAAAGCGTAATGTTGGAACACAAAGCCCACCCGGCGATCGCGCGCATGCATACGGCTCACATCCGTACCGTGAAAGCCTAATTTACCCCCGTTCTGGCTTTCCAGTCCGGCAATAATCCGCAGCAACGTCGTTTTACCCGAAC
Organism: Serratia sp. UGAL515B_01; assembly: GCF_033095805.1. NCBI lineage: Bacteria > Pseudomonadati > Pseudomonadota > Gammaproteobacteria > Enterobacterales > Yersiniaceae > Serratia > Serratia sp. UGAL515B_01. The sequence continues at coordinate 2,398,746 of NZ_CP109901.1, forward strand.
CAGATGGCCCGAGTAACGCCACCATTTCGCCGGAAGGAATATCGAGCGAGATATCGTTCAATACCTTGGTACGACCGAAAAATTTGTTGATACCATTAATCTCAATGCTCATTATTTTCCTCCCGCTCAAGACGCACGTTCTGCCGCGCTAGACGCCATTGCAGTCCACTTTTCAGAAATAGGGTCACTATCGCCATCAGAGTAAGCAATGCAGCGGCGGTGAATGCCCCTGCGGTATTATAATCCTGATGCAGTAATTCAACCTGCAGTGGCAAGGTATAGGTTTCTCCGCGAATAGAGCCGGAAACTACCGATACCGCACCAAACTCACCAATTGCACGAGCATTAGTCAACACGACACCGTACAGAAGCGCCCAGCGAATATTGGGTAAGGTAACCCGGCGAAACATCTGCCAGCCTGATGCGCCCAATAATACGGCGGCTTCATCTTCTTGGCTGCCTTGACTCATCATGAGTGGTACCAGTTCACGGACTACAAAAGGACAAGTGACGAACATCGTTACCAAAACCATGCCGGGCCAGGCAAACATGAGTTGGATGTTATGGGTTTCAAGCCAGCCACCAATTGGCCCATTGTTGCCGTAAAACAGCAGATAAAGCAGCCCGGCGACCACTGGCGAAACCGCAAAAGGCATATCGAACAACGTCAGCAACAACTGACGGCCAGGGAAATCAAAACGTGTCACTAGCCAGGCCAACAAAGTACCAAACACCAGATTGACCGGCACGGTGATCAATGCCACCAACACGGTCAACCAGATAGCATGCAGCATGTCCGGGTTAGATAAGTTCTGCCACACAGCCCCTAGACCAGAGGAAAATGCTTCGATAAAAATCATTACCATCGGCACGACCAACAGTAAGAATGAGAACAGAACACCAATAGCAATCAGCGCCCATTTTCCCCAGTTGATACGTGGACGCTCCGCACCGTGAAAGGTGGTCATATCGGCCATCAGTTCCCTCCAATCCTTCGTCCAAAACGGCTTTGCAAGGTATTTATCACAAACAGCAGTAACAGTGATGCCGCCAGGATCACCGAAGCAATCGCACTGGCTGCCGGATAGTCGAACTCCTGTAAACGAACAAAAATCATCAACGAGGTTACTTCTGTTTTCCAAGCAATATTACCGGCAATAAAGATCACTGCGCCAAACTCACCCAAGCTGCGAGTAAACGAAAGTGCCGTACCCGCAATCAGAGCCGGCGCAACTTCCGGCAGTACCACCCGGCGAAAAGTCTGCCAACGTGTTGCCCCGAGTGTCTCGGCAGCTTCTTCATATTCTGGCCCCAATTCTTCCAGAACCGGTTGCACCGTGCGCACCACGAACGGAATACTGGTAAACGCCATAGCCACCGCAATGCCTAACCAGGTGAAAGAGACCTTGATGTCAAATTGGGCTAACCACTGACCATACCAACCGGTAGTTGAAAACAACCCAGCCAACGTCAGCCCAGCCACGGCTGTAGGCAACGCAAATGGCAGATCCATCAGACCATCCAGTAACGTACGGCCTGGGAACGAGTAACGAGTCAGTATCCAGGCCATCAGCATGCCAAATACCGCGTTAAAAATGCTAGCAACACCCGCTGCAAGCAGCGTCACCTGATAAGCGGCTACCACTTGTGGATTGGATATGACTGACCAATATTGTGCCAAATTCATTTGTGCGAGTTGCATCACCAATGCACTGAGCGGTAATAATAAAATCAGGCAGGTATATAGCAGGCTACAGCCCAAACTAAGGGTAAATCCGGGCAAAACACGCTTGCTAGCCAATAAAAACATTACTTATGCCCTGCCGCTAATAGTTGATCCAACTCACCGCCGGTCGCAAAATGTGTACTCATGGCCTGCGGCCAACCACCAAACTGCTCTTCAACTCGGAACAACTTGGTGTCAGGGAACTGGCTTTTCGCCGCTGCCATCGCTTGCGGATTATTGACCCGATAATAGAAGTTAGTGATTATCTGCTGCGCTGCCGGGCTATAGAGGTAGTTCAAGTATTCTTTAGCCACTTGTTCAGTGCCGTTTTTCTCAACGTTTTTATCGACCCAAGCCACCGGGAACTCTGCCAGAATATCGACCGGCGGGACGATCACATCATATTTATCCTCACCATACTGCTTACGAATATTGTTCACTTCAGACTCAAAACTAATCAGTACATCCCCCAGACCACGTTCTACAAAAGTTGTGGTTGCACCGCGCCCTCCGGTATCGAAAACGACAACGTTTTTCAGAAAATGCGTCATAAACTCACGGGTTTTAGCCTCATCGTTACCATTCTCTTGGCTGGCCGCCCCCCAGGCCGCAAGATAGGTATAGCGGCCATTACCGGATGTTTTGGGATTCGGAAATACCAGCTTCACGTCGTCACGAACCAGATCGTTCCAAGTATGGATAGCTTTTGGGTTGTCCTTGCGAACCAGAAACGCCATGGTGGAATAGAAAGGAGAACTATTGTTTGGCAAGCGTTGCTGCCAATCGGCAGCTATAAATTGACCACGATCGTGCAGGATCTGCACATCACTCACCTGGTTATAGGTCACTACATCGGCACGCAAACCTTGAAGGATGGCGAGAGCTTGTTTAGACGAGCCTGCGTGAGATTGTTTAATGGTCAGTTTATCATTCGGATGCTGCTGATCCCAAAGCTGTTGAAAACCAGGATTCAACGCACTGAATAATTCACGGGAGACATCATAAGAGCTATTGAGCAATTCCGTTGCAGAAACGGTGCCACTAGCTAATAACATTGCTGCTAGCCAGCCTTTAAGAATACGATTTCTAACCAGGATATGTTTCATTCTGCACCTTATTATTATCACTCAGCCAAACAGCCAGGCTAGCGCCTTAACAGTGACCAGTGTATTTATAACTTGATGCAGAACTGTAACGCTTTTATATACCATTTAGTGATTTTCAAGCATCAAATGCTATAAGGTAGGAGGGAGGCGACATCAGAGCCAGTATCACTGGCCCCGAGTTGCGGCATTATCCCCTATAACTGGCAGCCATAGCCCCCGATGACAAACGTTGGAAGCCTTCTCTCAGCCCCTTGGCAAGGGCCATTAAGGGCAAGGTTGTATTATTCGCCGTTTATTTAGTCTACTAAACCTCGCGACTCATTTAGAAGACACACTCCGGTATCAAAGTGACAGCAAACGTGTCAATGAAGGGGCGAAGTAGTAACTCCCGGTAACTGCACGGCTGAAACGCAAAATGGCATCATGTTTACCATCAAGTTCACCAAACATGCTTAACAACTGTTTTTCGAGGTTGTGCAAACGTGCGCAGTAGGCAATAAAATAAAGGCCATGTTTTCCGCTGACGCTCCCGTAAGGCAGACTCTGACGCAAAATTTTCAGTCCATTACCCTCTTCTTTCAGATCAACACGGCTGACATGCGAAGTCTCTGGTCGTTGTTCAGGAGGAAGTTCTTCACTATCATGTTTAGTGCGGCCAATGATCTGCTCCTGTTGCTCGGTGGTGAAACGTTGCCATTGGCGCAAATTGTGCTCGTAACGCTGCACCAGTACATAACTCCCCCCCTCGTCTTCTTCACCTTCGCCGATCACCGCAACCAACGGTCGCTGTTCCCCTTGTGGATTTTCAGTCCCATCAATAAAACCGCTGAGATCGCGTTCTTCCACCCAGCGAAAACCATGTGTCTCTTCTTCGATACGGATGGTATTGCCAAACGCAGCCAGCGCAGCCTGCGCCAGTGAGAAATTGACGTCGTGTCGCAGTGATTGAATATGAATCAGCACATCACGTTGGGTAGCAGGTGCCAGGCCTTTACCCAGCGGCGTAAAAGGTTTCAATTCTTTGGCACCTTGACCGTGGGAAAGGTCATGCCAGACGTCGGCACCAAAAGCAATCACTGCGCCTAAGCGAGCATCTGGAAATTGCTGTTGTAGATCGGCAAGCTTTTCACAAAACTGCTTGCACCCCTGACGCAACCCAGCAAATTCGCCCTGTACGATGGCTTCCAAAAAAATACCGAACCGGCAGTGTTCCAGCAGAATACCGCTCTGAACCTGTATCATGTTGTTATCCTCATTACCTTAATCGGGTAACAGGTTAAGCAGTGGCTTTCCTGTTATAAACGCGCATTATCATAGCGTATGAGAAGAAAATGACCTTGCAAGAACGCAAAGGTAAAAGGGGTCGCAGAGAAAACCGGGCACAACGCAAAACGCATGCCCGAAACAGAGATTACTGTGCTTTGGCATACCAGATGATTTTACTCACCGTCCAACCTTGCAACGTATCGTCTGGCGGTATGATGTCCTGTGGGCCTGCCCATTTTCCGTTGAAGATATAGCTAACATGGCGGCTCTGTGGAGCCACGCATTCCACATGCCCGGCATCATCACCCTCCGTCAACTTGCAGGCTCCATAAGCTTTACTGAATAAATCACTGAACGGCGTGCCTAGATTACTGCCCCATTCGGTGGCCACCTTAGCATCCAACACCTCAACACGCTGAACATAACCCTTAGGTTCCCCCGAGATCACCAGCTTCACATCACTGTCGCGCATTGCCTGGTAGTAAGAAATAATCTGGCCCTTGCTGGTCGCCATCCCGCTGCGCATACGATAGTTGTTATGCAGCCCTTCGCCGATCGCCGTTTCTACCATCGGGGTTTCCGCATTGATACCACCAACCCCTTTGGCACTTACCTGCACACTTTTGCCGAACCAGTTAAAGGGCGATAAGCTGGACCAAGAGAAATTCGATATGGTCGAGCACCCTGTCAGTAGCAACGGTAGCCCTAATAACAGCGGGCGAATATTCATTTATAACTCCTTAAGTTCAAAATGGTTAGCATGCCTCTAGGCGGTGTCATTAATTGCCAACTTGGAGTCCATACATTAGAAAAAGTGCCATTCGTCCAGGCAATTAATCCCGATCTTCCGGCAACATAAAACAGGCTTTCAGACGTTGGTTGAGTAGCAAATATCTCAGAGCCAGTGCATCCAGCATTACCAATATGATATCGACGGGAGGCTCGTTGCTGTCCTGATGCCATAGCGTGTAAAGTGAAACCAATAATGCTACCCCAAGGGACATTGCCAGCCCCCAACGCCAAAACCGCCACAGGCGTGGCCAATGCTGCCGACGGCCACAAATAAGAAAGGCCAGCGAAGCGGGAAGCCCCAGTAAAATACCGTACCAAAAACGTAGGGTATCGGGGTAAAACAGTTGCAACAAACCGGCACCCTGTGCGCGAGATGCCCCCGCTATTACAAACAGTATCCAGGTACGGGCCTGCAGAATTAACACCGCCCAAAACCACAGCGGCAAACGCAGTAAACCATGTTGATCATAATCGTCCGGTGAAAACCGGTGTGCAGATGCCTTCAAAAACTATTCCTTGCTCATACTATATATAGGTGGCAGCCTCTGCCCCAAAATTGTACGCGGCGCCGTTGGCAATTCAGGAGCATAGCCTGGTCAGAGATGGAGACGATTCTCCCGGTTTTCAATCTTCTGCTTAACTTAAGATGTTCTTAAGAACTTTATGTTTTAATTCCGTTATGTCTTAACTTACCCAGTAAATCCTACATCGCTGTCAGTTTGAACCATACTGGACGCGAAGGAATTGTTTTTATCCATCGATAAGGAATATTCAGATGAAAAAAATAGCTTTAGTAACACTGCTTGCGCTGTGCAGTACGGCGGTTTTCGCCCAGCAAGGCGGCTTCGTCGATAACAACGCACCGCAAGCACAGCAACAAGGCGGGTTTTCCGGCCCAAGTGCAACACTGACCACCGTGGATAAGGTTAAATCCATGGGCGATGATACTTGGGTAATGTTGCAAGGCAACATCGAACAGCGTGTCGGCGATGAACTCTATACCTTCCGTGATGCTACCGGTACGATCACGGTAGAGATCGATCAAAAGCGTTGGAACGGTCTGAGCGTCGGCCCAAAAGACAAGGTACAGATAGAAGGGAAAGTAGATAAAGAGTGGAGCAATGTGGAAATCGATGTAAAAAACATTAAAAAAGTAAACTAACTGATTGTCTAGGCGGTGAAAACGGCCGCCTGAACCCTTTAGCAGCGCTTTATTTACGCTTCAGGCAGACGAAAGTGATGCATAATACCGCCTCTGCATCACTCACGTTTATCAGGCTATTTAGTATTCCTGATCTTCGATCAAGCGTTTACCCAGGCTTGTCATTCCCTGTATTTCATAGCCAAGTTTTTCATACATTTCGATAACGGCGTCGTTATCTTCACGCACCATAAACTGAATTTTAGGGCAACCTCGAGCAATCAACTTTTTCTCAAGCCGGCTAATCAATGCATTGGCGATACCACGCCCCCGGTAGTCAGGGTGAACACCGAGATAATAGGCCGAACCACGATGCCCATCGTAGCCCCCCATCACGGAACCCACGACTTCGCCCCCTACTTCAGCAACTAAAAATAAGTCCAGATCGTGATTCAGTTTCCGTTCAATATCCATTTCAGGATCGTTCCATGGCCGCAGTAGGTCACAACGCTCCCACAAGGTAATGACCTCTTCAAAGTCGTCTTGTCTAAATATGCGAATTTCCATTCATGTTCGCCAATGTTCTTTTAATAGGATTATGTGATTATCACGGGATTATTCCGTTACGCAATATCAAACTGTCATTTATACCCGTTGCCTTTCAAGCTGTAGGGTAGTAGCTACCTGATTCGAGGCTGCCGCTAGCCGCATCAAATCTATTTGAAATCACATCGTTGTGATTTCCCTTCAGGCCGCCGATTTCCATACTGTATTGAGTGATGAAGTAATAAATAGCAATATTTATCACGTCGATTAATCGCGTTCTATACGTTATAACCAGAAAAGTAAGCTTATTGTGTGGAAAACGTATGTAATGAACAAAAAGAGTCAATCTTTTCTCAATTTCCTCCCCTTCACTGCGTCAACAACACGCCGTCAGTTTTTAACGTCAGCAATAGCGCTCACCTTGCTAGCGGGGAAAATGCCAAAAGCCCTTGCCGCCCACCACGGCAATATGTTGCATAGCCCACACGATAAGCTAGCACCGAAAACCAGCGGCAGTAAGAGATTAGTGATGATCGACCCCGGTCACGGAGGTATAGATTCCGGTGCCGTTGGGCACGAAGGCTCGCAGGAAAAACACGTAGTACTGGAAATCGCTAACCACGTGCGCCGTTTTTTACACCAGCACAACCATGTGGAAGCTCGTCTAACACGGGAAAAGGATGAGTTTATTCCGCTGTTCCAGCGAGTAGAGATCGCCCACCACCATCAGGCAGATCTGTTTATTTCGATTCATGCCGACGGTTTTACCCGCCCAGAAGCTACGGGGGCTTCGGTCTTTGCTCTCTCCAATCGCGGTGCCAGTAGCACCATGGCACGTTACCTTTCCAAACGAGAAAATGCCGCCGACCAGATAGCGGGCAGCAAATACAAACACCAGGACAACTACCTGCAACAGGTGCTATTTGATTTGGTACAAACCGACACCATCAATAACAGCCTGACGCTTGGTCGCCATGTACTGGGGCAAATCCGCCCAGTACATCATCTGCACAGTGAATATACCGAACAGGCTGCATTTGCAGTATTGAAATCCCCTTCTATTCCTTCAGTGCTGATTGAATCGGCGTTTATTACCAATCCCCATGAAGAACGCTTGCTGGGTACGACGGCTTTTCGCGAAAAAATCGCACGCGCCATTGCCGACGGCGTGATCGATTTTCTCCATTATTACGATGCACACCAACGAAAACCACGCTAATCCTGCTATTTGCCGGGTGAAACATATATACTTGTTGCCCTGTTCAGTCATATGTTGTGAATAAACCGTATGAGTTTCCCCTCCATTGCTGCAGTAAAATCCTTTTTGCTGGCGCTGCAAGATCACATTTGTGACCAATTGATGCTAGCCGACGGCGGAGCAAGTTTTAACGAAGATCGCTGGACGCGTGAAGAAGGGGGTGGAGGCCGCAGTCGGGTGCTTACCCAGGGTGCCGTGTTCGAGCAGGCAGGGGTGAATTTCTCCCACGTTTCCGGCAGTACGCTTCCCGCTTCTGCTACCGCACATCGCCCCGAGCTGGTCGGTCGCAGTTTCCAAGCCATGGGGGTTTCCTTGGTGATCCATCCTCTCAACCCCTACATTCCTACCAGTCATGCTAACGTGCGGTTCTTTATTGCCGAAAAGCCGGGGGAGGAACCTGTGTGGTGGTTTGGTGGTGGATTCGATCTGACACCGTTTTATGGTTTTGAGGAAGACGCCATACACTGGCATCACACAGCACATCAACTTTGTGAACCGTTTGGTAACGATATTTACCCCAAATACAAGAAATGGTGCGACGATTATTTCTTTATCAAACACCGCAACGAAGCACGCGGCATAGGGGGACTATTTTTTGACGATCTGAATACTCCCGATTTTGATACCTGTTTTGCCTTTACCCGCGCGGTTGGCGAAGGCTTCTTGGATGCTTATCTACCTATCGTGGAGAAACGCCGGGCACTACCCTGGAGCGATCGCCAACGCCAGTTCCAATTATACCGCCGTGGCCGTTACGTAGAGTTTAATCTGGTCTGGGACCGCGGTACCTTGTTCGGCCTGCAGACCGGTGGCCGCACCGAATCCATTCTGATGTCGATGCCCCCACTGGTTCGTTGGGAATACAACTATCAGCCTGATGAAAACAGCCATGAAGCAGCGCTGTACCGTGATTTTCTTCCCGTACGCGACTGGTTACAGGAGCAAAAATAATGCAGATTTGGGTAGATGCAGACGCCTGTCCGAACGTGATTAAAGAAGTGCTGTTCCGTGCCGCCGAGCGTACCTCCATACCCGTAACGTTAGTTGCCAATCAGCCGCTGCGTACGCCACCGTCTAAGTTTATTCGCACGTTGCAGGTCGCCGCAGGTTTTGATGTGGCAGACAATGAAATTGTGCATCGTTGTCAACCCAACGATCTGGTGATCACCGCTGATATTCCTCTGGCCGCAGAAGTGATAGAAAAAGGCGCCATTGCACTCAATCCGCGCGGTGAGCGTTACACGCCAGACACTATTCGTGAACGCCTGAATATGCGTGACTTTATGGATACCCTACGTTCCAGCGGGATACAGACCGGTGGGCCAAACACGCTTAACCAACGCGACCGTCAGCAGTTCGCCAATGAATTAGATAAATGGTTGCAACAGGCGAAACAAGCCACTTAATGGCCCATCGTATCATTGCGATACTTGCGTTGATTTCAAGTAGGATTAGGGGTATAAAGTTAGCCATTTAGACGTCTACATAGATAGAATGTTATGCAATCGGCTGCTCCCTCTGAAGGTCAATTCAAACGCACCATGAAAGCACGGCACTTGGTAATGCTGTCGTTAGGCGGCGTGATCGGCACCGGGCTATTTTTCAACACTGGCTATATTATTTCCACCACCGGAGCGCTGGGCACCCTGTTAGCCTATTTAATCGGCGCGTTGGTGGTGTATCTGGTGATGTTATGTCTGGGTGAGCTTGCTGTCGCTATGCCAGAAACCGGGGCTTTTCACGTCTATGCAGCGCGTTATCTTGGCCCTGCAACCGGCTATACTGTGGCCTGGCTGTATTGGCTGACCTGGACCGTTGCGCTAGGCTCCAGCCTAACCGCTGCCGGTTTCTGCATGCAATACTGGTTTCCACAATCCCCAGTATGGCTGTGGTGCCTGATTTTCTGCCTGACCATTTTCCTGCTGAATGTCGTGACCAGCCGATTCTTTGCCGAAAGCGAATTCTGGTTTTCCCTGATCAAGGTCATCACTATCCTGGCATTTATTGTCTTGGGGGGATGTGCCATATTTGGCCTGATACCGATGAAGGACGGCACACCCGCCCCTTTCCTGCATAATCTTATGGCATCGGGCTGGTTGCCAAATGGCACACTGCCAATCCTGATGACCATGGTAGCCGTCAATTTTGCCTTTTCTGGAACCGAACTGATCGGCATTGCAGCAGGCGAAACCAAAAATCCTGAGAAGGTCGTGCCTTTAGCCATCCGTACCACAGTG